>NZ_JARJBD010000089.1:0-42117 GCF_029269925.1 Rhodococcus sp. T2V | reverse complement strand
AAACCCGGCTCGACACGCGGCGGTCGGCTGTCGGATAGTTCAGCACGCTCCTAGGTGACCCGAACAATGTCGGCGGAGCCCTCGCGACCAGCCGGAATGTCCTGTTCTCGCGATATCTGCTCGGCGCGGACTGGCGGCCGGTCGAAGATGTTCCCCAACGCGATCTGCGGGCCCTCGTCGTCATCGCAGCGCCGAGCGACCTCAACGAGTACGACGCTCCCGGTCGCTTGCTCGCGCCGATCGACGTCGACGCGGAACTTCAGTGGGCGAGGGAGAAACTTGAGCCTTTCCACCCGGTCGTGCTCGTGAGCGACGGCGAGGCCACGCTCGCGAAGATCACACAACGGCTCGACGGCCGTGACCGGTTCGACATCCTCCTGCTCACGTGCCACGGCGCGATCACCGATGACGTTCCGCTGTTGTTCCTCGAAAAGGCTGATGGCACCACGGATGTCGTGGATGCACGGAGGGTCGAGGAGACGTTTCGCGATCTGGCGCACCGGCCTTCGCTCGTGTTTCTCAACAGCTGCCAGTCCGCGGGTGTTGCGGATTCGCGCCACAGTGCGGACGGCGGTGCGCTGTCGGCGATTGGCCCACGATTGGCTGCGGCGGGTGTCCCAGCCGTCGTTGCGATGCAGGCAAACGTCACGATGCAGACGGCGTCGAACTTCGCCCGTGCCTTGTTCGAGTCCTTCGCTGCCGATCCTGTTATCGATCGCGCCGTGGCGGTGGCCCGCGACCAGGTCCGCGACCGCGGTGACTGGTGGGTGCCCGTACTGTACTCCCGGATCCGATCGGGCCGGTTCTTCGTTCCGCCGCCCAGCTTCGGTGACGACTCGGAAGACCCGTGGGAGTATCTCGACCTGATGCTCAGGAACGGGAAGGTGACACCTGTGCTCGGGCCGGGACTCGCCGACGGCATCTTGGGCTCGCGGTCCGAGGTCGCGCAGCGGTGGGCGCGGCGTTGGCAGATGCCGCTGTCCACGCACACACGTGATGACCTCGCGCAAGTTACGCAATACATGAAGGTGAGGCTGGGCAACCGAGATCAAGTCCCGATCGAGGTGCAGGACTATATCCGCACGTACCTGCAAGAGCGCAAGGACGAGGCTAGGGGAGACGATCCCTTCATGTCGGTGTCGCAGGACATTCTCGACAACGAACCTCCGCAACGCGCAATTCTGGAGGTGGGGAAAACACTTCGGCATCGCGGCAACGATCCGTATTCACTCGTCGCTGCAATCCCCGCCGAGGTTTATATCACCACGGCGTGGACCGACCTGCTCCAGGACGCCCTAAAGGACAGGGGGAAAGACCCGACGACGTTGTGCTTCCCGTGGTACTCCAAGTTCGACTGGACCGATGAGCCATGGGGCAAGAGCACGTCAGCGGAGCCACCGTCGACGACGCATCCGTGGGTTTATCACCTATTCGGGAGGCTGGAGGAACCCAAGACTCTGGTGCTCACCCACGACGACTACTTCGACTGGCTGTCGAACTGGATTGTCAAGAAGGACCTGACAGCGTTCGTCCCGCCGCGCGTCAAGCGCGCTCTCACAGACAAGTCCCTGCTCTTCCTCGGGTACCGACTGGACGACTGGGACTTCCGCGTCGTATTCCAGGGCATCAAGGCCTTCGGAATGGATTATCGCGACGGCAAGCACATCGGCGTGCAGCTCAGACCGGAGAGCGAGGCGATCGACCGGCACGCCGCCCAACGGTATCTGGAGTCCTACTTCGGGCGGGACAACCACGTGAACATCTTCTGGGCGAACACGACCACGTTTCTCAACGAGCTCCGACAACAGACTGGACTCCAGTGATGAGCACATCGATCGTGGTGCCCGGGCAAGACTTCAAGCCACGCAACCCGTATGTCGGACCGCGCCCGTTCAAGGTCGGGCAGACGCTGCCCAACCGCGAGCAGGAGGCACAGGATGTCGCCGACCTGCTGGTGTCAGATCGTGTGCTGCTGCTGCATGCCAGGTCCGGGGCCGGCAAGACGTCGCTGATTCAGGCGGCGGTCATGAGAAAGTTGGACGGTTTCCGCGTCCTCGGGCCCGTGCGTGTCGACAAACCGCCCTCGGTCGGCGATGACGGAAAACCCATCGCGCCGCGCAATGTTTACGTGAACAGCATCGCGACCTACCTGCTCGCCGATGTCGAGAGTGCGTCGACGCTGGCAGACCTCTCCCTCGACGAGATCATTGACCGCGTGACGCGCAGCGGGCCGGTCGTGCTCATCATCGATCAATTCGAGGAGGTGCTCACGCTCAACCCGACTGACTCGTCGGCCAAGCGTCAATTCTTCATGGAACTCGGCTCGGCCCTAGAGCGCTTGCCTTTGTGGTTGCTCCTCGCGATGAGGGAAGACTTCGTCGGCGCATTGGCGCCCTATGTGCAGTACCTGCCGGGGCATCTCCATTCGCGCTATCGACTTGAGTTCTTGACCCGGGTGGAAGCGATGGCGGCCATCCAGAAACCTGCGCTGGGACAGCGCGTGACGGTCACCGACGACGCCGCACATGCGCTGGTTCGCCTGCTCGCGACCACCAAGGTGCAGCAGCCGCAGCGTGCGCTCGAAACGGTTGCCACCGATTACATCGAACCGTTTCAACTCCAAGTGGTGTGCCGGCGCTTGTGGAAGGACATCCGATCCGACTTCGAACGCTCCGATCGCGGCAACTTCAACCGAATCGAACGGTGCGATATCGACAAGCTCCCGGACGGATATGTCGAACGCGCACTCAGCCGCTACTACGCGGATTCGGTCAGGGAGATCGCAAGGAGCTACCCCGTCGACGAGCGGGCTCTTCGCACGTGGTTCGAGGAGGCGCTGATTACTGTTCAGGGCTATCGGAGCCAGAGCACCAGTGGCCCCATCGAGGGGAGAAGGGGACAGGATGTCCTGGCACGTTTGAAGGACATGTTCCTCATCAACGACGACAAACGAGGTGACACGACATGGTACGAGTTGGCCCACGACCGGCTCATTCCTGCGGTCAAGGACGACAACGCAGTGTGGCGGGCGTCGAAGTTGGCGCCATGGCAGTTGCAGGCGCTCGAATGGGCGCACAGCGGCAGACAGGCAGGCTACCTGCTCGATGATCGTGATCTGGAAGCAGCGCTCAAGTTGGACGTCTCACGTTCCGATCTCGACGACGAATTCCTACAAGCGTCGATCGAACGAGCGCGCGGAACCTTTCGGCTGGCGCGATACCGACGACGGTGGGTGTTTTTGGCGCTGCTGGCGCTCGTCGAGTTCATGATCATCATCTTCCTGCTCATCCTGGTGATCGCGAGATGAACCCTTCCGAGTGGCTCGTCTTCAACGGGGTTGACGCCGAAACGGGTGGATACCGTTTCCCCCCGGCGCCACTCGTCGAGGTCGCCGAATCGATCCGTAGGACGACCTCGACGGGCGGCGCCCACGCCGCAGATCTGGCGCACCGCGATCAGTCCGACGAAGCACATCTGGGCGTGATGGCCGGCTTTCGGCCGGAGGATCTCGCGTCGGTCGGCTGGGCGATCGTTGTACCCGAGGGTCTCCACGCCGACGTGCTCGAGAGCCTGCGACCGCTGCGCGACCTGCGGCGCGAGCAGGCGGGCAACCTGTACCGGGAACTCGTACGCAGGACCAACGAGGACGTCGACGACTGGCTCGACCGTCACGAAATGTCGCCCGGCCCGTGCGATCCAAGGAAAATCCCCTACTACGTGCTCCTAGTAGGCGATCCGGAGGCGATACCGTTCGAGTTCCAGTACCAGCTCGACGTCGACTACGCCGTCGGGCGAATCTGCTTCGAGACCCTCGCCGAATACGCCGCCTACGCCGAAACGGTTGAGAAGGCAGAATCGGAGACGCCGCCCACAATGCATGCCCACTTGTTTGGTCCGCGCAATCCCGCCGACGAAGCAACCGCGCTCAGTGCCGAGCTCTTGTTGACACCCTTGCGTGAGGAACTGGCAGAGTTGCTCCCCGCAAGCTCCGTCGCAGCCGATATCGGGCAGTCGGCCACCCAATCCACGCTCATCGAACTCCTCACAGGCGATCGGGCGCCAGCCCTGCTATTCACAGCCAGCCATGGCTTGGCAACGCAGGGACCGGATCAGCGAGCACGCCAGGGCGCCCTCGTCTGTCAGGAGTGGCCCGGCCCGTTCCGACGCGGCCCGGTGGGCGAGGACTGCTATGTCTCCGGTGCCCACGTCGCGGGAACAAGGATACGGACGCGGATTGTCATGTCGTTCGCGTGCTACAGCGCAGGAACGCCTGCGGGAATTGATGACTCCGCCGACAACATGCACGAGACGTCGTTCGTGGCCGGTCTGCCGCAGTGCCTGCTGGGCACGCAAAATGGCGGCGCCCTCGCCTTCGTCGGCCACGTCGATCGCGCTCTCGGCTACTCCTTCATGTGGACCGGAGTCGACCCGCACATCACCGCGATGGCGAGCACTGTCGTCGGACTCCTCGGCGGCAGTCGAGTCGGTAGTGCAATGGAGTCGCTTAATTCCCGATATGCGTCGATCGCCACCAGGTTGGACCGCCGGCTGACGGAGCTACGCGGGCCCGCGCGCAGACAGATCAACGACTCGACCGTGACCCAACTGTGGGCAGCGGCTCACGACGCACGGAACTACGTAGTGATCGGCGACCCTGCAGTCCGTGCCATCCCGCCTCAATGAGGAAGAA
This sequence comes from Rhodococcus sp. T2V, assembly GCF_029269925.1. Lineage (NCBI taxonomy): Bacteria > Bacillati > Actinomycetota > Actinomycetes > Mycobacteriales > Nocardiaceae > Rhodococcus > Rhodococcus sp. T2V. Next base: position 37,427 of record NZ_JARJBD010000089.1, on the reverse strand, counting down.
CGATGTCTCTCGAGAGATTACCCGACAACGCGACTACCTATCACCTCGTCGCCTTCGACGCAGACGGTGCCGAGCGATCGGAGGACGGACGGAAATACACCACGCAACTCAAAGCCGCGCTCGCGGCACACCCGACCGATGTGTTCGTACTCAGTCACGGGTGGCAGGGTGATATTCCCGCCGCCCGCGACCAGTACACCCGCTGGATCACCGCGATGCTGCAACGCACCGACCAGATCGATCGGCTCAGTCAGCGGCCGAGAGGATTCAAACCGGTTCTCATCGGCTTGCACTGGCCCAGCAAAGCGTGGGGGGACGAAGAGCTTGTCCCAGCGGCCTACGCCATCGAACCGTCCGCGAGTGACGCTCCGACAGTGAGAGACCGTTCTGTTGCGGATCTGACTGAGCTGTTCGTCGGTCGGCTTGACAGCAGCCAGAGAGTTCACAGCGCCGTCGCGGCGATCGTATCCGAAACCATGACCAATGCCGCGCCGCGCAGGCTGCCAGACCATATACGTGCGGCGTATCAAGCGATCGACGCAGAACTCAGTGCGCACGACGAGGATCCGAACGAGGACCGGGGACCTTTCGACGCTGACGAGATGTACCAGGCGTGCCGAAGAACGCAAGTGGCCAGCTTTGGCGGAACATCGTTGGGTGGTCTCCTCGCGCCGCTGCGGATGATGACCTTCTGGCACATGAAACGTCGCGCCAAGCGGTTCGGCGAGACCGGAGCCGCTGCAGTGCTCGGCCTCGTGCGTCAGGCCGCCCCGGGTAGCGCCGTGCATGTGATGGGGCACAGCTTCGGCTGCATCGTCGCATCGGCTGCACTCAGTACATCCGCTCGGGACGATCGAGATGCCGTCGCCTCGCTGATCTTGCTGCAGGGGGCGATGTCGCTATGGTCGTTCTGCGAGGAAATTCCTTTTGCTTTCAACAGAAGTGGAGCCTTCCGACGGATACCAGCCAATCGGCTCGTCTCCGGGACCACGCTCGTCACAACCTCCGTGCACGACCGCGCGGTGGGAACCTTCTACCCGATCGGCGCAGGTGCACGGCGCCAGCTCGAGTACGCGCCGGGGCCCGAGCGGCAACTCCCGAAGTATGGCGCGATCGGCGCTTGGGGTGCGCGTGGGCCTGGCCTGCAAACGGTCGATACCCAGATCGGTGAATGGCCAACGGCCCCGCACGATTTGCGGGGCACCTGGGTCAACCTCGATGCAAGCGCCGCAATAGCGACCGGGACCGGAGTATCGGGAGCCCACAATGACATCTGCCACGAGGACCTGGCAGACCTTATCTGGGATGTGGTCGACTGCGGCTGCGGCACCTGATTCGCTGCCACCGACGGCGCTCACGCTGCACCCAGGCCGGTGTGGCTACCGACGAGCTTGCCGCGTGGCGGGCGGTCGCTCGCACCCACCGGGGGCGAGGGAGAAGGAGGCGCATCGGGAATTACGCTGACAAACTGGTCGATACGCATTCCGAATCACGCCGCCTTCGATGCCGTGCCGCGACCGGCGATCGGGGCGCCACCGTGTGAGTGGAGGGGTCGGGGACGCCCGTGGCAGACCGCGGTGTGGGCTGATGGTCAGCCCACGCGGATGCCCTGGTCGGCGAGGAACTCGCGGGCACGACCCAGTTGGCGGTCGGTGGAGAAGGCGTACCACTGTTCGGTGAGGCTCTCCTGGTGGACAAGGTCCCGGAACCGGCGGAACGCCCCCTCCATGTCGTCGGGGTTGAACTGGGCCAGTGCCTCCTCGGCCTGGCGGGGGTGACGTGCATGGTGGCGTCGTAAGCCAGGAGAGCAGGAACCAGGTCTGCTGATGGAAAATCGATGGTGCAGAGGTTGCCGCCCACCGTTGCCGTGTTCCGAATTGCGGGATTCGCGGACGACGATGCGGCTTGCATCAACCCTTGTAGACCGGGGGTGCCTTCGATGGATGTCGCAAGGTCACTGTGCGTGACACACGCTCCGATCTGTAAGGAACTGCCGTAGTGCACCTCGGTGAAACCCGCGATCGCACCGAGGGAAACCAGAACCGGTGGCAGAGGTTCGCGGCGGATGGGCGCCCGCATCAACCAGGTAGCGCCGGCAATTGGAACCGCTGTGCCGTCGTGCTGGGCAAGAATCACCACCGCCTCGTCAACAGAGGACGGCAGGTGAATCACCGATTCGGGAACGCTTGCGGTCATGGGGAAACCTCGATAGGTGCGGTGGGTGTACGTGCTTGTGCGGTCGCTGAGGTCGACTGCCAACTTTTCGTGGAAGTCGGCACCTCGAGCGGGTGAATCGGCCGGTCGGTGTTTCGAAGCGAGTGGCTCTGGCCTCCGTATCGGCCGACGACGATCTCCGCAGCGATCGAGACCGCGGTCTCCATGGGTGTGCGCCCACCCAGGTCGAGTCCTATTGGTGCAAATAGCCGCCTCAGGTCGGTCGAACTCACCCCGGCGTCGTGGAGGCGGTCGATGAGCATGCGTGTAGACATTCGTGATCCCATCGCGCCGACGTATCCCAGGTCCAGCCGCAGGGCGACCTCGAGGAGAGGCACGTCGAATTTAGGGTCATGGGTGAGCACAGTGACCACGGTGCGCTCGTCGGTTCGCCCAGCCCTTGCTTCGGAGGAGAGGTAGCGATGTGGCCAATCCACGACGATGTCATGAGCCGCTGGAAAACGTTCCTTCGTGCAGAACACGGCGCGCGCGTCGCAGACGGTCACTCGGTAGTTCAATAGTGCACCGAGTGTTGCCATGGAAGCTGCGAACTCGGTTGCACCGAACACCAGCATGCGGGGAGGGGGGTGAGAAACATTCACGAAGAGCGTCATCGCCGACTCATGCTCCCCGAACCGAAGAAGCCCGGACCTGCTTTCGCGCAGTAGGTCGCCAACAGCGTCCGGAACACCCTCGTGATCAAAGTGGACTTCCCCCAGTAGTTCGGTGCCTGCGATCACCAGGCGCCGTCCGACAATCTCGCGATCGGCGTGGTCTACCACCACCGCCACCGCCACCGGTTCTGCACTACGCACCGCGTCCAACACTCGCTCGAGATCGGGAAAGCTCGCAGGATCGAGACGCTCGACGAACACCTCGAGAACACCTCCACAGGTCAGCCCGACTGCGAAGGCTTCGTCGTCCGAAATCCCGTACCGTTCCATCACCGGTGTGCCATCACCGATCACCTGCTGAGCAATTTCGACGACCGTCGCTTCCACGCACCCTCCGGACACACTTCCGACGACCGCGCCGTCACGAGAGACCAACATCGCCGTACCTGCCGGACGCGGCGCGGAATGAAACGTTGCCACAACGGTCGCCATCGCAACGGCCTCGCCGACTTGAAATCGGCGCTCCACCTCATCGAGGACATCAAACACCGCGTACCTCGCTCATCAGATCTTGCAAAGTGGCCATACTGTGCCCGGTGAGGAGACGATCGACGTGAGGCAACGCCGCCGCGATTCCCGACTGCACCGGGCGATACCCGTCCCGCCCCGCATAGGGGTTCACCCACAACACCGCATGCGCCAACCGGTGCAGCCGCGCCATGCTCTCGGCGAGCGGTGCGGAGTCTCCACGCTCCCATCCGTCGGAGAAGACGACGACGACCGCTCCACGGGCAACCCGACCGCCCCAGCGATCGAGGAAGACCTTCATCGTCTCGCCGAGCCGCGTCCCACCGGACCAGTCAGGCACAGCGCGCGCGGCCGCGGCCAACGCTAGGTCGGGATCCGAAGGCCTCAATGCCAGCGACAGCCGGGTCGTCTTCGTCCCGAGAGAAAACACCTCGGTGGAGGACGGATGGCGGCTTGCCATGACGTGTGCACAGCGCAGGTATGCGTCGGAGAACGAACACATCGAGCCTGAGATGTCGATCAGCATCACCACCGGACGAGGCCTAGAGTCCCGGTGTCGGTGGCGGGGAAGACTCGGTTCACCGTCGGCAGCACGCATTGCATGCAGTGTCCGCCGTCGATCGACAAGACCACGAGACCAAGGGGAGTGACGGTAGGCGCGCCGCTGCGGAGGGTCGGTGCGCAGTTTGCCGAACAATGCTGCCAAGCGTTGTCGGTCAGCCCCGCTCAGCTCGCTAAGGTCGCGGTGACGGAGTATCTCGGTGTCGCTCGCTGCGACCCGGATCTTCTCGTTGTCGGTGCACTCGTCGTTCGAATGGTGGGGACTTCCGGAGTGTTCGGGAACCTCCACCCAATCCGGCGTGGCAGCTGACGGCGGAAGCTGCTCGGTATCGAACCATCGGGTGAAGATCTCATCATAACGCGGCACATCTTCCGGTCGGTGGCACAGCGTGGCGCGCCCTGCCCAATAGACCTGTGCGGAGTTGTGCAGGCCTAGTGCATGAAGTGCTCTGACATAGTTGCTCGCACAGCTCAATGTCACCGGTTGGCCGGCCTCGGAGAGGGCGCGCACGAAGCCTGTGAGACCGGCAAGGGCACTTCCGGTAGAGGACGGCGTCATCGGGCCGTGACAAGTTGGTCGAGGCCATGCGATTCGGCCCGTTCTCGGTCCTCGCGGTACTTGAGAACCGCACCCAGGGTCTCGCTGGCCGCGACCGAGTCGAGGACCGAATGCCCTAGTGCCAGTAAGGATTGTGCCCAGTCCAGGGATTCGGACACCCCAGGGGGCTTAACCAGGTTCAGCTTCCGCAATGTTCTGGTTGCCTGCCCGACCTGCGCCGCGAGGTCGTCGTCGATCCCGGGAATGTGACGCCGCAAGATGGCGACCTCGCGTTCGAGCGGAGGATGTTCGAGCCAGTGATATAAACAGCGCCGTTTGAGTGCGTCGTGCACCTCGCGTGTGCGGTTAGACGTCAGGATCACGATGGGGGGCGTCGGAGCTCGAACCTCGCCATATTCGGGGATGGACACAGAATTTTCGTCGAGTAGCTGAAGGAGGAACGCCTCGAATTCGTCATCTGCACGATCGATCTCGTCGATCAACAGCAGACACGGTGCTTCGGTGAGCGCGCGTAAGAGCGGGCGCGCCAGCAGAAACCGTTCGGAGTAGAGGGACTGTTCGACGCACGCGACATCACGCTCAGTTGCGGGTACCGAGTCGAGGGCCCGCAAGTGCAGGATTTGGCGGGGGAAGTTCCAGTCGTAGAGGGCCTGCGAAATATCGATTCCCTCGTAACACTGCAGCCTGATCAGCGGAAGCGACAGCGCTTCGGCCAATGCTTTGCTCAACGATGTCTTCCCTGTGCCGGGCTCTCCCTCGCAAAGCAAGGGTCGCTGGAGCTTCAAGGCGAGAAAGGCGGCTACCGCGAGTCCGTCATCTGCGAGATAGCCCGTCTTGTTCAGCGCGTCGGCAAGTTCGGACGGAGAGGAGTGAGGTAGCACGGGACGAAATCTCACTTTCGATTCACAGGAGCCGGGCACAGCCAACATTTGAACGACCAGGAGGAGTGACGACCAAGAAGTGAGTCATCACCGGCGGAACGTGCGGGGCTGTCGCCGGGCAGGCGCCGCGCCGAGTGCTGGTTCGCCATGTCCCGGTGGCATCAATATATTACATAAATTCTTTAGACGGTAGAAGTCGATTCTTCGCAGCCGCAGGGCGCGGTCCAGCCATGGTCGGTCGCGTCCGCTCGATCCTGTTCGCAGATGAGAAGGGGGAGGGGTACGCCGTCGAGCCGGAGGTGCGCGGACTTGCTCCCGGAGGTTCCGCATCGACTTCGTTTCGCTGCCGTAACGAACAAATTACCTGCTCGCAGGGCCTTGTTTTTAAAAAATCTAGGTAATATATTGCTGTGACGGCCGTAACTCCCCTCCGTCGTGCATCTCAAGTTAGGGATCATCGCGTGACCAACAAAACCACCGAAACCACGGTCGTCGAACAAGGCGACCGGGCCAGCAGCGCGGTAAAAGGCGCGGCCATCGGCTTCTACGTCGACATGTTCGACGTCTACCTCCCGGTCATCGCCCTGGCGCCCGCCATGGTGTTCTTCGTATCGCCGGAGCTGAGCATCGGCGCGAAGTCCTTGATCGCCGGGATGATCTTCGCGTCCACGCTCGTCGCTCGTCCGCTGGGTTCGACCATCTTCGGTGTGCTCGCCGACAAAATCGGGCGCCGCCTGGCTACCATCTATGCAGTAATCGGCTGTGGCATAACGACACTCGCCACAGCCGTCCTTCCGGGATACCAACATATCGGTGTCTCGGCCGTCGTCATCCTCATCGCGCTCCGATTCGTGGGGGGCATCTTCATGGGTGGTGAGTACACCGGTGCGGTGCCGCTGGCCATGGAGAGCAGTCCTATCTCCAAACGGGGCATGTACGGCGGTGTCATTGCTGCCACATTCCCGTTGGCATACTGCACCATCTCCGGAATCTCGTTCCTACTCCTGCAGACGATGCCCTCTGATGGACTGATGTCTGCCTATGTCCAGTGGGGTTGGCGGATCCCCTTTGTCATCGGCGCGGTGGCGACTTTCTGGTTCGCGTACTACTACGCCCGCTCGGTCCACGAATCCGAATCCTGGATCGAATCGAAGCAGGACAGCTCGGACGACCACGGAAAACCCAGCAGCTTCCGGACCCTGATGGCCCCGCAGAACAAGCGGTCTCTGATCCGCATCTTCATTCTCATGACCGGTGTCTGGTTCGGCAGCAACGTCGTCTCGGTGATCCTTCCCCAGATTCTCCGAGAGGATGTCGGCATCAGCGTGTCCGGCGCGACCGGGGTCTGGATCATCTGTCAGATCGTGCTGATCGGTGGGTACCTTGCCTCCGGCTTGATCAGCCAGAAGATCGGGCGCAGGGCCTTTTTCCTCGGCTGCGGTATCACCATGGCGGTCATATCCGGAACCGCTGTCACCCTCCTCGCGACCGGCTCGATCGGTGGATACGTGGCAATTACCAGTGTCGCTACCCTGGCATTGCTTGCTGGCACAACGACTTTCGGATCCGTACCCACCCTGGTGTGTGAGAGCTTCCCCGTCGATGTACGGGGCACCGGCTACGGACTCGGTTACAGCCTTGCGATCATCATCCCGTCGTTCTATGCCTTCTACCAGGAACTTCTCACGACGTTCATCCCCCGTGCCTACACCCCGATGGTTCTGCTCATACTCGGCGGCGTCCTCGTCGCCACCGGAGCCCTGCTGGGACCCGACACCCGCGACCGCGACCTGAGGATGACCACAGAACAGCTCTACGGGCCGAACAACTGACCGCCCGCCGCGCATCAGCACTGCGGATCTGCCACGCGCAGAATCGACGAGAGGAAACAAGATCCATGATCAGAAAACGATTGCGGACCGACGATATCGAGATCAGCTACCTCGAGGCCGGCACCGGGGATCAGAGCGTGGTGTTCATCCACGGCATGGCCGAAACCGCCGACAGCTGCTGGGCTCATCAACTCGCCGCCTTGTCCGAGTCGTATCACTGCTTCGCGGTCGATCTGCGCGGGCACGGCGAATCCACGGTCGGCGCCGCCGACGCCACCCTCGAACAGCTCGGTGGGGATCTGCTGACGTTCCTCGACCGAGTCGCGGGACCCGCTGTGGTGATCGGCTTCTCGCTCGGTGCCACCATCGCACTCTGGGCAGCCGCGCAACAATCACCGCACGTCCAGCACGTGATCGCAATGGGCGGATCCTCCGTGATCAGCCGCACCACCGCGGGGTTCTTCCACGACAAGGCCGCCGCCATCGAACGCCACGAACTGCGAGCCGTCCACGAGGAGATGCGCGAGGAAGTCGGCGCCATGTTCAAAGCCCACCCGGACAAAGCCAACGAGTACGGCGCTCGCCGAATCGCGTCGATCGGTGAAGGCCGCGGGTACGCCAACGCAGCGCTGGCGATGGCCCGCATGCGGGAGCATCCACTCCAGCCGCAACTGCAGCAGGTCACCTGCACGGTCGACGTCGTCGGCGGTGAGCACGACCTGTGGTGTCCTCAGAAGGCCAGCGACATCATCCTCGCGGGCCTTCCCTCCGACGGTGTCGGTTTCACCCAGATCCCCGCTGTCGGGCACCTGATGTCCGTTGACGACCCGGACACCGTCACCGACACCCTTTCGGCCCTCCTTGTGAAAGCGAACGAACCCAAATGACCGAACGCAAAGTTGCAGTCGTCACCGCCGCCGCCGGCGCCGGCATCGGCGGAGCAGCCGCCCGGCGCCTGGCCGACGACGGATACCAGGTAGTCGTCACTGACAAACACGCACAGCGCAGCGAGAAATTCGCCATCGCGCTCAGCGAGACCCACGGCCGGGAGTTCACATCCTGGGCCCTGGACGTGGCCGATCCCACCTCGGTCGAAACGGTCTTCGCCGAGATCGTCGATCGCCACGGCAAAATCGACCTACTGGTCAACAACGCCGGGTTCAGCGTCAGCAAACCCATCGTCGAACTGTCCATCGACGACTGGAAAACCTGCGTCGACATCGACCTCAACGGAACGTTCTACTGCATGCGGGCAGCGCTGCCACACATGATCGAGCGAGGGACCGGCAACATCGTCAACCTGAGCTCGACCGCTGCGTGGGAAGCAATCCCCGATCATGGCGCCCCGTACTCGGCCGCCAAGTCCGGCATTCTCGCCCTCACTCGGGTCGCCGCCTCCGAAGTAGGCAGGCACGGCATCCGCGTCAACGCCGTCGCCCCGGGCCTGATCTACAACGAGTTCCTCAAGCGGATCTACCCCGACGAATTCTTCGAGGGATTCGCCGACCGCCGCACCTTCCTCGGGCGGCTCGGCACCCCGGACGACATCGCGAATGTCATCGCGTTCCTGGCCAGCGATCAGGCCTCCTACGTCACCGGCGAAGTGTACGGAGTCAGTGGAGGTACCGCGCCGCATGCCTAACGCCCCAGCACGTGCCAGGCCTGACACAGAAAACAGCTGCGAAATCAAACTCGAGGACCTCGGTGACGGGGTCTCGGAACTGACAATCGATCGTTACCCCCAACGCAATGCGCTGTCCTCGCGGGTGCTCGCCCAGATCTTGGCAGCCCTCGACAAGACCGAGGCGGCGGGTAATCGGATCATCATCCTGCGGGGCGCCAACGGATTCTTCTCAGCCGGTGCCGACGTGACGGAACTGACCGGACTGATCGAAGATCAAGGACACGACGCACAGGTCGCGGCAGTCGTTTCCGCCCTGACCGAGAGAAGGCTGGTCTCCATCGCCGCGATCGAGGGTGGTTGCATCGGCGCCGGCCTGGAACTAGCGGCGGCATGCGACCTCAGGATCGCCGACTCGACCGCATACTTCGCATTTCCCGCTCTCGAAATGGGTCTGGTCTACCGACCGGACGCGCTCGCACGAATGGTGCGGCTCGTTGGACCCGCCGCCGCGACCCGAATGGTGATGCTGGGGGACCGGCTGACACTCGAGGAGGCGTACGCGTGCGGGCTGGTGGCAGCGAACGCCCAGCCCGGCGAGGTCTGTGCGACAGCACGAGCCCTGGCGCAACGCTTGAGCCGAGTGCCAGCGGACGTGGTGCGAGCGACAGCCCGGATTCTGTCGTCGGTACTCGCCGCTCCGAATGAAGCAGAGGCGTGGAGGGATGAGCATCTGAAGTCATTCGCCTCGCTGGCTCGATTCGAGTCAGTCACCGCCAAGAAAAACGCAATGAGGAAGTGAACCCACAATGACCATGGCCGATCTGCGAGGTCGCCGACTCGGCACCCGCGCGCTCCGATACGACGCGACAGACGCCGCACTCTACGCGCTCGCAGTCGGCGCGGGCGCCGACGACCTCGATCTCGTCTACGAACGCGACCTCCAAGTGCTTCCGACATATGCGGCCGCGCTGGGTATCTGGGCGACCACCGAAGCGTCCCGGGTGGCCGGATACGACGAATCGAAGGTGCTGCACCTGAGCCAAAAAGTGCAACTGCACACCCCACTGCCAACCCGAGGTGCGTTCGATTCGAAGGCCACGGTGATCGAGGTCTTCGACAAAGGTTCGGCCGCGATCGTGCACATCCTCGTCGAAACCGAGTTCTTCGACGCCACCTACGTGATGTTCGTACCCGGCGAAGGGGGATGGGGCGGTGATCGAGGTCCTTCGGGCCGGCGTATCGACGTCGCCGATCCGGACTGGGTGGACTCTGTCGCGACCGCGGCGAACGCCGCCGCGCTTTACCGACTCACCGGGGATCCACACCCCGTCCACATCGACCCCGTCGTTGCACACACGAACGGATATCGCGGACCGATTCTCCACGGACTGTGTACCTTCGGCACCGTCATACGAGCCGTGGCCAGGGCGTTCGCGGTCGACACCACGAGCATGCTCGGAATCGAGGCGAATTTCCTCGCACCGGTCTATCCCGGCGACGTGCTGGACGTGCGTGCCCAGCGGCGAGGAAACGAAACCCTATTCGTCAGCCGGATCGGAGGCACCTCGGTCCTGAGCGGGGGCTACAGCACCACCCGAGTGCCCACCGCCGGCACGGAGGCACCGGCGAACGCCTCGTGGACAGGGGTGCGTTGATGCGCATCAAGTCGTCAGTCGGACAAGGTGGCCACCGCAAGTCGATGCAATGTGCCGATGTGCGCTTCCATTCGCTCGCGGGCGGCGTTCGTGTCGTGCGCGGCCAGCGCCTGGTAGATCGCCTCGTGTTCGTCCATGACGATCTTCGGGTCGGGCGGATTGACGCCGATACTCTGCAACCGCATGTGATCATCGAAGATATTCTCGACGCCGGCCAACAGGCGGGGGCTGTCGGCGACCTGCGCGATCTTGCGGTGAAAGTCGTGGCAGAGACGATCGAACTCGATGTCGTAGCGCGTCGCCGCGACCTCATGGGACAGCGCGTTGACCTCCGCGAGAAGTTTCAGGTCGGCATCCTTGAGGCGCGTCGCGGCGCGCTCGGCGGTAGCACCCTCGAGGACGGCACGCATGAGGTAAATGTCCCGGACATCGGCGAGCGACATCGTGCAGACCAGGAATCCCTGATTCGGCACCACCGACACCAACTGGGACTGCTGCAGCGACAACAACGCTTCACGAACCGGCGTCCGCGACACCCCCAGCTCCTCGGCGACCGCGGCGATCTGGATGATCGAGCCGGGTCTAATGGCCCCGGAGACGATCTGCTCGTAGACGTGACCGCGGACCCGTTCGGCCAATCCACCGGACTTCCGGCCAGCCAGGCGCCGACCGTCAAGCTCGGTCGGCGCCGAGCGGAGAGCCGGGGTTCCTTCGGAACCGGACTTCGACCTGCTACGCGACATATTACAAGAATATCGCAGGTGACGAGTGCGCCGGGGAATGCGGGGGCACGCCATGACCGCCACTGATCTGCAACGGCTGGACGCAACCGATCAAGCCGACCTCATCCGCCGCGGGCGGGCGACCGCCCAGGAGTTCGTCCAGGCCTCCATCACCGAGATCTCACGGTCCAACGACCGCATCAATGCGGTCGTGAGCACCCGATTCGAAAAGGCACTACGCGAAGCGCGGAATTCCACTCACGCCGGACAATTCGCCGGAGTGCCGACCCTCGTCAAAGACCTCGGATGCGGCACGGCCGGCGACCCGATGTGGTGTGGAAACCGCGTATTGAAGCGGAAGAATCACCGGGCCGCGCGAGACGGCGCCATCGCCGAAGCCCTTCGCGCGGCGGGCTTCATCATCGTCGGCAGAACCAACACCGCCGAGTTCGGGGCCACCATCACGACCGAACCGCAGGCCACCGGCGCGTGCGTCAATCCGTGGGATCCCCGGTTGTCGGCGGGTGGATCCTCGGGCGGTTCCGCGGCTGCCGTGGCAGCCGGATATGTCCCGATCGCGCACGGCACCGACGCCTCCGGATCCATCCGCATCCCCGCGGCGATGTGCGGGGTCATCGGCCTCAAACCCACCAACGGCACCCTCCCGCTCGACGCCATGGACGGCAACGGCTGGTTCGGACTCTCGACCCCCGGACTCTTTGGGCGCACGGTCCGCGACGTCCGCAACGCCTTCGGCGCGATCCGAACCAGCCAACCGGTTATGCCCGAGGGCGTACAGACCCTAAGACCTGACGCGACGAACATCGCGCTCTCGGTCGCGGTGGTCCGTCCCACCGACCGCGACACCGCAGCCGTCATGGATCAGGTGGTAACAACCCTGACGGCGCTCGGGCACACAGTCGAGGACACGACGCCCCCGTTTCTCGAGGAACGACACTGGCGCCGAGATTTTCTCACACTCGTCGGTGCGGGTGCCCTCGCCGACATCCGCCGATGGGAGCAGATCCTCGACACTCAGATCTATCCTGACCACCTCGACGACGCCACCGCATCAATGGCAGCAGTCGGATCGCGCGCGAGTACGAGCGCTGTTACCCGTGCCGTCACCGGTCTGCAGAGCTACCGCGACACGGTCGCGTCGTGGTGGGGAAGCACCGCCGGGGTAGACCTGATCGTCACTCCGGTTCTCGCGCACCCGCATGCCCCCCTCGGCTGGCTCAGCGACCCCACCGAAGGATCCGCACGAATACGTCAAACCATGCTCTACACTGCGCAATTCAACATGAGCGGCGATCCTGCTCTGGCACTGCCACTCGGAACCAGCGCAGCCAATTTACCAATAGGCATTCAATTCGCTGCCGCACACGGCAGAGAAGACATCCTGCTTCACATCGCCACCGAACTCGAGCGCGAACTGCCGTGGTCCCAACGAGCCCCCGCATTCGACTGAGGCGCCACGAAAGAATCGGTAAGGAAGAAAAACATGCACATTTCCTCGCAGCGACTCACCCAGCTGGTGGACGAGCGTCGAGCAACACCGAAGCAGGTCTGGGAAGCGGCCGAGAGCCGACTTGCCAAACACCCCTCCCTAGGCCTGAACACGGCCTTCGAAGCATGCGATCGGTGGGCCGACGACCCAGGTCGCCTTGCCATCATCGTGCGGCATTCCCCGGACACACCAGCGCACCGCTGGACCTACGCCGACCTGGCACGAGCATCGAGCCGGTTTGCCACGGCGCTAGCCGCAAAGGGCATCCGCCGCGGTGATCGCGTCGCCGCGCTCCTGCCCCAGGGGATCGAGGCCTACATCGCCGCACTAGCCATCTGGCGGATGGGCGCCATCGTCGTGCCGCTCTATCCCGGCTTCGGAGTCGATGGAATCGCGCAGCGGATCGGTGCCGCCGAACCCGCTGCAGTCGTCGTCGACCGCGCCTCGGCAGCCATACTCGACAACGCCTTGTCCTCTCTGTCGGGCATTGATCCGGTGATCATCGAAGCCGCCGGCCCCGATACCCACACCGCCGCACCAGTCAGGGGCACACATGGGCTGTCCTTCTGGGACCTCGTCGAGACCACCTCGGCTGACGCGCCCCTGGTAAACACGGCTGCACATGATACCGCCACCCTGCTATACACCAGCGGCACAACCGGAATCCCGAAGGGCTGCCTACTGCCGCACTCATATTTGCTCACGATGCAACCCTTCGTCCGACATTCGTTCGCCCTCGGCAACAGCGACCTGTTCACGTCCACATCCAGCCCCGGCTGGGTAAACGGGCTGTACTCCGCCGGAATGTGCGTGACAGCCGAAGGCCGCCCCAGGCTGATATACACCGGACGCTTCGACCCGCAGGCCTGGCTCGACATCCTGCGGCAAGAGAACGTCACCTATCTCTCGTCCGCCCCGAGTGCGATGCGCCAACTCATCCCTCTCAGCCAGCAACAAGGCATGCCCTCGGCGCTGCGGGCGGCCGCCTCGGCCGGTGAACACCTCGGTGCGACGCTTGCACGAGCATGGGCGGACCTGTGCCCGGAGCCGATCCAGGAAACCTACGGCACCACCGAGATCGGACTCGTCATGGCCACCCCGGCATTCGATCAGTCCCCGAACGACCTCGGAGCACTCCCGGCGCCGGTGCCCGGATTCGAGATCGCGCTTATGGACGACCACGGAAATCTCCAGGACAACGAAGGCATCATCGCTGTCCGCAACGTCGGCTACATCGGGTGCACCGGATACTCCAACGCATCCGAACAATGGGTCAAACGCTGGCGCGACGACTGGTATCTCACCGGTGACATGGCAACCCGTGACGACAAGGGGCAACTGTGGTTCAAAGGCCGTGACGACGACCTGATCGTCACCTCCGGATACAACATCGGCCCCACGGAGGTCGAAGCCGCAATCAGCCTGCACCCTCAGGTTCGGGACGTGGCCGTGGTCGCAGCACCCGACCCCGACCGTGGATCCGTCGTCCGCGCGGTCATCGTGGCCGAAACGAACTCGGACCAGCCGCAACTGGCGGCAGAGGTCAAAGAACTCGTCCGCACCCGCCTCGGGCGACACGTCTACCCCCGCATCGTCGACTTCGTCGACGAGTTGCCGCGCAACCAGGCCGGAAAGGTTCAACGCAACATCCTCCGGGACACCTACGACCCCCAGACCGCACCGGCACCCGTCTCCTGACGATGGCCGTTTCGCCGTCGCCTTCCGATAGCTAGGACAGAACATGTATTTCGACACCGATCAACTCGACCTCGCCGACGCCGTCAGCGCCTTCTGCGCACGCGAATGCGGCACCCGTGAACAACGCGCACACTGGACCAACGACGGAACCCTCATCCACAGCAGAGACCTGTTCAAGAAGATGGCGCAACTGGGATGGGCTGGAATCGCCATTCCCGAAGAGTACGGCGGCTCCGGCGGTGGCCTGGTCGAACAGTGCATCTTCTTCGAAGAGACCTCCCGCGCAATGGCACCCGTCGCCGCCGCCGCCAGCAGCCAACTCGTCGCACAGACACTGGTCAAGTTCGGCAGCGAACAGCAGAAGAAAGAACGCCTCTCCGCCCTCGCCGATGGAGACACGATGTCCATCAGCGTGTCCGAACCCGACGCCGGCTCCGATGTCAGCAACGTCTCCTGCAAAGCCGTGCTCAGTGACACGACGATCGTGGTCAACGGCCAGAAGACCTGGGCGTCCTACGCCCACCTCGTCGACCGGATCCTCCTCGTCGTCCGCACCTCACGGAACAAGGACAAACGCCACTTCGGCCTCACTATGCTCGACATCGACCCGGGTACCGCAGGGGTCGATATCAAGGGAATTCCGACGATGGGTGAGCGGGAAGTCAACGACATCTACCTCACCGATGCCGAGTTCGCCCGGGACAACGTGGTCGGCGAGATCGACCAGGCCTGGAAGCAGGTCATGGCCAGCCTCAACGGCGACCGTCTCATCATCGCCGCCCAAGCAGTGGGCAACGCGCGGCGGGCGATCGCGGACATCATCAAGTTCATGGGTGAACGGCGCCAATTCGGCACGACCATCTCCAGTTTCCAGGCGATGCGGCACCGCCTCGCCGACCTTGCCGCCGACGTCGAAGCCGCCAAGGCCCTCACCTACGCCGCCGCCTTTCGGTTGCAGAACGGAACGGGCACGGCCGCGGAGCTCAATCGATTGACCTCGATGGCGAAGCTGAGAGCTACCGAGACCGCCCGCAACGTCGCGCTCAACGGAATTCAGATGCTCGGCGGTTACGGGTACACCACCGAGTTCGACATGGAACACATCGCCCGCAACACCATCGCCGCAACCATCTACGGCGGAACCAGCGAAATCCAACGCGACATCATCGCCAAGACGCTGCTTCCGTGATCACCCAGAAGCCAACCAACCGAACTGAGGAGCAAAACAATGATCGTTGTTGACGGCACCGTCGATCGCAAGCGACTCGGACTGCTCGTGCCCTCGTCGAATACCATCATGGAACAGGACCTCCAGCGCGGTCTCAGTGAGATCGCTAGTGTGCACTCCGCGCGGATGTACCTGGTAGAGGCAACGGAAAACGGCGAGAGCGCAATGCTCGACGAGTACCTCGACCGCGCAGTCGAGGATTTGACGTCTCTCAAGCCCGAGGTCGTGGTGTTTGGATGCACGAGTGCGGGAGCGCTGCGCGGCCCCGCGTATGATCGCCAGCTCTGCGAACGCATCCAGGCACAAACCGGCGCCACAACCATCAGCACCATCGAATCGGCCAGCAACGCACTCGCCGAGTCCGGACACGAGAGAGTCGCGGTGCTCACCCCGTACGTCGACGAACTCAACGTCAAAGTCCGCGCCAGCATCGAAGCTGCTGGTGTCGACGTCGTGGAGATCGAAGGACTCGGAATCTCCGATAATTTCGGTCTTGCAGAGCCGACCCCGTCGGAGATCGCCAATCGTGCGGTAGCCCTGATCCGACGCTCAAACCCGTCGATGCTCTTCGTCTCATGCACCAACTTCCGCTCGCTCGAAGCCGCGGACCGCATCGAATTGATGACAGGCGTTCCTGTAATGACGAGCAACCGCGCCGTGATTCGCGCAGTCGAGAAGCGGCCTGGCCGGCCAGGGCACGTGAGATCTGTGCAAGCACGTCCGATTGGTAGCGTCAGTACCGCCTCGATGTGACCGATCGACGCGATATACGGGCCGAACAGGATTTCAAGATTTTCTTGGCTCGCTCACTGCCCGCACCCCCGAGATGACGAAGCCGCGCCGTCGCTTACAATCGATCTGCTCCAGCAGCACATCCCCCCAATTTTGTTCTGCTGGACGTCCCCGTGCCCCGGCGTCACCCCCCGATGCCGGGGCACAACCATGCGTAGCGCCGGACGAGAAGATCGAGGGATGACGCACACGAGGCCCGGCCGGATCCCGGTGGGCGATCCGATCGGGCTTCGCTTCGACGAAGCGACCAAACGCAGACTCGACGAGATGGCCGAGACCATCGGCCCGCGCCGTATCGGGGCGCTGATCCGCGTGGCCTGCCGACGACTGGTCACCAAACAACCCGAAGCCGTCGGCCGTGCTCTCACCGAACACCGACGGCTCTCCGAAGCGCTGCGGGCGATTCCGCTGGTCATGGTCAAAATCAAACTCGAACCCGAGACCGTGCAGCAGGTCGCGGCCCTGGCCGCCGAACACGACACCACGGTCAGCGCACTCATGCGGGTCGCCCTGCACCGATTCCAGGAAGCGCCCGGCCGCTACAAACACCCGATGCTCCGCGACGCCGAGCGGTCCGGACTGTCCGACCGGGTCGACGTCATGGTCACCCCGTCCAGTAGGCAGCAGATCCGGCGCCTCGCCGGCCGATACGGCGACAAGCTGGGCACCGCGCTCCTGCGGGTCGTCCTACGGCGCCTGCTCGACGAACCGGGCGACCTCGCCGCAGACCTGGACACCATCGCCCCGCTGCGTGATCTGCGGCCCGAGACCTATCCCGCCACGATCAAGGTGCACTTCGACGACCCGTTGCGCGACAAGCTCGACACATTGGCCGCTCGCGTCGGGTCCGACCGCACCGAGCTCGTCCGCCTGGCCGCCCGCCGTGTGCTCGACCAGCCCGGACTGATCGAGCACGCCGTGAACGAGGAGATCATCCGCAGCGACAAGCACAAGGCACACTTGATGGCCCGGCACGCCCGCCGCCAGGCACGACGGCACACGACACCCGACTGACCTCATTCGGCGGGCTGCAAGCCGATCCTCGGATGCGTCGACTGTGCTGCTACGACCTCACCTGTCCGTTCCTCGATTCCGTAGGGCATCAGGATATCCAACAACCAGATGAACTGGGCAACAGCATATTCGGGACAATTGAGGCGAAGATGCGGCGCCCTCGCGAACCGCGATTCACCGCCACTCCTGAGCGATAGCGCCTCGAGAATGCCCGACGAAACGGACCAGCTCGCACATCACCTACGTGAACGCCGACACGACCGCCACAACGGACCGGGACAGCTTCCCAACCGGCTACGCTCTCCATGAACTCCGTCCGCACTGCGTCGCGGCACTTCCCGCAGGCGGGCCGCCGCGGTCTCGCGCAACGCGGTCGGCCACCCCGCGGCCTCGATCGCGTGTTTCGCCGCCAAAGGGGCATCGATGGACCCCGTGTAACTTGACACTGAATTCCGAATGCGCGGGGCGACACGTCTTCTGTTTGACCGGCATGGGATCACGGCGATGTCATCACCGGACATCAATGAGACTGAGGCCATTGCTGTTTGCGCCCTGAAGGAAATCTGATCAGATCGCGTCCGTAACACTGGCCAGCTACCGTCGGGTTGTGACAGCACATGCTGCTGGGCGTGCACACAAGATGACGCCCAGCCCGGAGGTTGCGCTCGACTTCGCTCGGGAATGGGTCGAGTTCCTCGACCCGGACAATTCCGAGCACCTCATCGCCGCCGATATGACGTGGCTTCTCTCGCGCTGGACTTGCGTATTCGGCACACCGGCGTGCCAAGGCATCATCGCGGGTCGACCGGACGACGGGTGTTGTTCGCACGGTGCGTTTCTCACCGACGACGAGGACCTGGAGAGGCTGAACGACGCGGTGATGCTGCTCGAACCGCAGGACTGGCAGCTCATGAAGCAGGGGCTCGGGAAGAAGGGGTACTTCGAGGACGACGAACTCGACGACCAGCCGGCTGTCCGCACCCGCCGCTACCAGGGCGCGTGCATTTTCCTCAACCGCCCCGGTTTCGAGGGCGGAATTGGGTGCGCACTGCATTCGATGGCACTCCGGCGTGGGATCGAACCGCTCGAGGTCAAGCCCGACGTATGTTGGCAGCTGCCGATCCGGCGCACCCAGGAGTGGGTCGAGCGCGCCGACGGTGAGCAGATCCTGAAAACGACGATCACCGAGTACGACCGTCGCGGCTGGGGCGAGGGCGGCGCGGACCTTCACTGGTATTGCTCCGGATCACCCGACGCACACGTGGGGAGCAAGGCCGTCTGGGAGTCCTATGCGCCCGAGCTCACCGAACTCCTCGGTGAGGCCGCCTACGGCGAACTGGCGAGGCTGTGCAGGCGCCGCGCCGGGCTCGGTCTGATTGCGGTGCACCCGGCGACCGCAGCCGCCGAAAGGAAATCTCGGTAACCGAGCGACACCGCCGCGCTACGCGAAGGCGTACCAGCATCCCTGGAACTGGCCGACGGATCCACCGGACCCCGCAGTGACCTCATGGCCCGCCTGACCGGTTCGGTTGGCAGCGGGAAGAACCCAAGGATGCGGGCGCAGATCGCGTGGGAGAACCGATCGGGGTCAGCCTCGTCGGGGTGATCATGGTGTCCCCGGGTTTCAATGCCGCGAACGCGATGCAGTGGAAGGAACAGAAGATCGTCCACGTCTGAGCCGCCGCCGCCGACGACGACGGCGCGGTTGTCGATCAGATCGCGGCCTCGGAGACCGTCCGGGATCTGGCCGCACTGGAGTGACAACGCGACCAGCCACGGGGCGCGGTAGCGACACCAACCCTTCCGCGCTATCATGAATTTGTGCCCGATAATTGGTGAAAGTGAGGGGTTGGGTGTGATGAACGAGGCCACCGATGCCAGCACCGAAGCCCGCTACCTGCGTGGCGATCTCGGCTTCGAGGATGCACTGCGGGAGGTGACCGGCACCGACGTCGACCGGAAGTTCCTCGCCCAGATCCTGCACAGCATCTCCGACCGGAACCCGGCAGCACCGCCGCTGTCCGACCACGACACAGCCCTGCTCGACCAGGCTGGGTTCGTCGACGACCCGGCCGCGGCGACGGCCGCACGGGTGGACCGCGACATTCGCATGCAGGAACTGGTCCGCAGCTCTCTGTCGATCGCGGAGGCCGCGGACCGCCTCGGGGTGACCGCGGCCCGGATCCGGCAACGCCTCGGCGAGGGCACCCTGTGGGCGTTCGCGTCGGGCCGGAACCGGTTGCTGCCGCCCGCCCAGTTCACCGCCACCGGCGCGGTGCCGCACCTCGACCAGGTGGCGCCGTTGTTGGCGAAGGATCTGCACCCGCTGACCGTGCAGGCATTGCTGACCCGCCCGCAACCGTCCCTGACCGTCGAGGGCCGGCCGGTGTCGATCGTGGCATGGCTGACCGGAAGCGCCGGAACCGCCGCCGACATCGAACAGGTCCAAGACGTGATCACCGCCGCCGAATGGGAATCGGCATAGATGGGGTCGATGCTGCCGACGCCCCCGACCATCGCAGACCTTCGTGATGCGGGCGTGCGCGACGAGGAAGTGATCGACTGGCAACTGGCCGAGATGGTGTGGCGGGTGCATCGCACCACCGGCACCCATGTGCTGCGCTGGAATGGATTGCGCACGTTCGGGCCGATCCTGCGGTTCGACCACCACCCCACCCCGCGCGCCGAACATCCCGGCTACGGCATCTGGTACGGCGCCTCCAGTCCCCGCGGCGGGTTGGCCGAGGCGTTTCGGAGTTCCCGGGTGATCGACCGTCACCGCGGCGACCCGTATCTGACCGGGCTGCGATTTATCCGCCCGCTGAGACTGCTCGATGTCTCCGGCATCGGGGAGGGGACGTGGGCGACCCGGGTCGGCGGCAACCACGCCCTCGATTCCGCCGCGCATGGCCGAACCCAGCACTGGGCCCGCACCATTCACCGGGCCGATGACGATCTCGACGGGATCGTCTACCGCGGCCGGTTCGCCGGTAGTGTCTGTATCGCGATCACCGAACACGCCGCCGACGCGTTCCCTGCGCTGCCGGCGTTGTCGCTGCCGTTGTCGCATCCCGGGTTGTCCGGGCCGATCGACAGCGCGGCCCATCAGCTCGGCTACACCATCACCTGACGCTGCGACACGCGCGGGCGAACCGGGGCTGGGCCCGCGGCACACGTCCCGTGACCGCACGGCCTCGACTGCAGCACGCTTCTGTGTCGCACAAGGGAAGTGGGCGGCTACGTTCGTGGACTGCACGACGATGGCACATGTGCTCGGTGTTCCGTACCTCGTCATTCGGATGGTGAATTGACAACCGGAAATACTGTGTCTGAGTGCATTACGGATGACTGGGGTTTCTCCACCCCCGACTGAACCTGTCTGGGTTGTTCGATGTCGTCGGATATGTTCGTGAACTTGAGGTTTAGAGATTCGACTGATGGCCTCTGGTCCTGGGGTTGGGTGGTGTGATGGTTGCCCACCGCGCCCGTTGGTGGTCCCAGTAGCGGGTGCGATTGTGTGAGCGGCCGCTGGATGGGCTGCGGTGGGGTAGCAGCCTGCGCGCGTAGGACCACGTCGTGGGTGTGGTGTGCGCCCGCGCCGCCATTGATCGAGCGTTCCCGGACCTCGTTGACGTCGATGTGCCAGCTGTCATCGAGGAGCGCTGCCACGTCACCGGGTGTGACCCAGTCGTCGGGTTCGAAGCCGTGCTCGCGTGCCGCGGTCGCGTCGCGGATGTCGTGGTGCACGATCAGCAGGGTGCCGCCCGGTGCGACGGCGGAAACCAATGCGCGTTCGGCGGCACGGTCGGCGGTTCTGCGCAGGGCGGGGTACTGGGCGGAGACCAGGTCGAAACCACCCGCGGGTAGTTCGGCGTCGAGCAGTCCGCTCAGCACCCAGGTGATGTCCACGTTTTCCCTGCCTGTGTGGGCCCGGGCCCGGTCGAGGGCGATGCGCGAAACGTCCAGCGCGGTGACGGCCCATCCCTGGCGGGCGAGCCAGAGTGCGTCGGCGCCTTCACCGCAACCGACGTCGAGGGCACGTCCCGGGCGTGCGCCGGTCATCTCGTCGACGAGTGCGCCGTTGGGTTCTCCGCTCCACACGCGATCGCGCTCGCTGTAGCGCGCATCCCATTCGTCCGCCTCGCTTGGTGTCGTCGTGACCTCGGTGACCTTGCCTGCTTCGTCCATGCCCACACAGTGCAACAGCACCGGCGGTTTCGGCGAGTGTTCTTGCCGTATCGGCAAGAAGTGCCGCTGCTCGGAGTGGCGCGGTGGGCCGATGTGCTGTTCCGAATGTGTTAGAGCCCCGTGGACTACGGGCTCAGTGCGGCCGCCGATCGCTTCGGTTCGGGATCGCCCGCCCCCTCCGACGCCTCAGTGGTCGACGCGCTCATCGAGGCGATTGAAGTACGCCTCGGTGTCGTACCCGACGCGTTGTGTGTGACCCCGGCGTCGGAGCTGCGCATGACGCGGCGTCGGCATGACTCGGTGGCGAGCGCAGTTGGACCCGCGTCGGTCGTAGCGTCGCCGGTGGCCCGGTTCGGTGCACACTGGGACCCATTACGTGCCGCTGCGAACGGCTGCCCGCGTAGGTCCACTACGTGGATGTTGGCCGAGTGTACCGAGCCGGGCGGTGCGGGCTCATCCTGCCCTTTCAGGCATGCTGGCGCGGTGCTCGGTGACGAGTCTCGCCTTGAATGCAGCACGATTTCTTGCCATGATGGTGGTGCCCAGGGCACTAGTCCTGGTGAAGTGGACCCGGCAGCCTTCCGGACGGTAGGTGAGCCGGGTTTCGCGTTTCTACCGGACGTCCACGGTCTTGGTCACCAGTGGCCGCACCCGGGCGGGCCATTCTCCGCCCTTGGCCAGGCACCATGCCACGGCGTCGGGGATCCACAACATCGGTTCCTGCTTGGCTCGCAGGTGGTGATACGTCAGGTGCTCGCGGATGCCGTGTTTGCCGACGGCCTCGTAGAGCACCCGTCGGTCCGCCTTCATCGTCGAATCGTCTTGCTCGAGGACCAGGCGGGAGGCCTGCAGCTCGGCCAGGTCCGCGACCAGCATCTCCAGACAGCGTGGACGCCCCTGTTTCGGGGCGAGGGTTGCGGCGTTGTAGATGTGCACGCGTACGTCCAGTTTGAGTAGCGCGGAGCAGATTTCCCGCCTTCGGGAATCGCGTTCGGATTTGAAGTGCAGGCGCTCTTGCCCTTTCAGGCGTAGTTCGGTGAGCACCTTCCGGGCGTATGCCAGCGACCGTGGATCGGCGATGGCGGCGGCCACCATGATTCCGCGGACGGTGTTCTCATCGACGAAGGCATGCACGAGCACCCAGCTTAGAGACGTGCTCTCCGGCACCGTGCCCCCGCCGTGGTCGAAGCACAGCGCCGGGCGCCGGCTACGGGACCGCCGACACCGGCGCCGCGCCACGGCTGCTCGGGCCGTGGTGCTCACCGGTGTGCCGAGAAGCCGGGCGGCCGTCGGACGAGGAACCTTTCGACGCCGGGGTATCTCTCGCCGAGCGAGGTGCCGGTGAACCCGGTCTTCTCGTAGAAGCGCAGTGCGGCGGTGTCGGTTTCGGCGACGAGCGCGATGCCGGGGTGGCGGGCGTGCACCCAGTCGATGAGGGCGGTGCCGATGCCGTGGTGCCGGTTGTGGGGGTCGGTGGCGAGGTGCAGCAGCGTCGTCTGATCCGGTGCGGTGCGGTACCCGATCACCCCGACCGGGATCCGGGAGGATCGGGCGACGGCGAGGACTGCGGATCCGGTCCGGTAGGGCACGAGCGCAAAGTCGAGGCGGTCTCGATGTGCTGATCCCACCGCGTAGGTCAGGAGCGAGAGAACTCCCTCGGCATCGGGATCGGTCTCGTTGATGGCGACAGGGATTGTGCTCACGTGGCCACGGTAAGGCCGGTGTACTTGACCGCCGTCTGCGGTACCCATCGGGGGTGTGGGAACTGTGAGCGACGCTGACCGTTGGCAACCGCGTCCCGCGGACGGTGAGAGGTGCGCCCCCCTGTGGTGTGCCCGCTGCCGATCTGGCACGGTGACGCAGGAAGCGCACTGAGCCCGATCTGCGTCGTAGCATCCGGGGGTGAGCAACGACCGAAGTGTGGACGCCTGACGAAATCGGGTGCGCCCTGTGCAGCGTTGGTGCGGTACTCGAAGCCGCTGGGGCAGTTCGCGCCAGCGTGCAACGCGCACCTGAGCGAAGTCGAACGCATGGCGGTCGCCGCGGATCCGTTGTGGACCAACGAGGGCCAGGTCCTGTGGGTGCTCGAGCACAGTGCCGGGACCGATGACCTCGCATCCGTGTCGGCGATCGCCACAGAACTCGGCGGTCAGCCGCAGGCGGTGGTGTCAGCGCTGCGGAAACTGGCTGACAGTGGGGCGGTTGCCGCGCATACCGTCGGTGGCCGCGAAGTCTGGGGCACGCTGTTCTACGGCGCGAGCGCACTCGTGCTGATCCAGGTCGCGATGGCGGTCGTTATTGTCCTGCCGGGCACCTTCTGGCGTCAGCGCACGAGCGCCGGCGCATAACACCTGTGGCCCGCGGACGGTGCCCCGTTCCCAAGCTGGGACGCCACCCACCCCGACCGCGTTCTCGCTGAGCAACTGTGCGCCGCGGCGGCGGAATCCCTACGCGACGAATGGCCGGACCTACATGGAGAAGGTCGGTGAGTGTGGCGACAGCCACTGCCGCACCCGCGTCATCCGTTCTGCGGGTTTGCCATCGGAGTCAGGTGTCGGACCGACCAGTCGGAGTGACGGTCGTAGAGGCTGTGCAACCAGTTCTCGACGACGTACCTGCCTTCGGGCGTTGCCGGATAGCTGCGGACCGAGGTCGAACCACCTCACGAGTACCGCCTGACATGCCATCCAGGCTGGTCCCGGTCAACATGTGTTCATTTCCGTACGCGAGGGAGCTGAAGGTCGGAACGATGAACAGCGCCCGCGCCGGAGCCCTGACCGCGCGGCGGTCGCACCACGAAAGGGATTTCGTCTTCTCCCCCCGTCGGTTCCGAGGCGCAGCGCATAGATTCCCGACGCAGATCCTCACGCTGGTCGCCCGCGGCGACAGCAACGCTGATATTGCCGCCGCGTTGCAGGTGAGTCGGCGCACGGTCGCGACTAACCTCGAGAACATCTTCGCCAAGATGGGCACCCGGTCGAGGGTGCGAGCGGCCGTGCACGTGACCCGACTCGGCCTTCTCTAAACACACCACTTCGACTCCGGCGTCGTTCGGTGACCGGTCTGCGGCCCAGTGAACCCCTGAGCCCGCCGTGCATCGTGGTGGTCCGGTCCCTCGTCCTGCGCTACGGAACGTGGCCGGATTCGATACGGGCGACAAGGTCGGCTTCGTGGTCTCTGACCTCGGTGGCCACAGTGAGAAATGCCTGGACCAAGGAACTGGCGTCACCTCGCCACCCGATGCAGAGCGCCGATCCCGGCACGTCCTCGAGGGGGAGGTAGACCAGCGACGGGCGCGGGGCGAAGCGCCCCATGCTGGGCACCGAAATCGTCATCGTCAGCCCGGCCGCGACATTGTCGAGTTCCTCGTCCACGGAGGCCGTATCTCGTCCTACTCGCGGCAGAATCTGTTTGTCGACACCGAGGTCGCGCAGGGTCCAGAACGATCGCCAGCGCGGGTCGTCGGTGCGCGGCGCGGAAATGACCTGGTCCTGCAGGTCGCGCAGCCGGACGGACTTCGCCGCCGCCAGTGGGTGCGACGACTGCATCGCCACCGCCCGAGGTTCGGTGAACAGGGTCTCGGTGTGCAGGTCGGCGAGATCGATAGGGGGGCGCAGAAAGGCGACGTCGGTCTCGCCGGAGCGCAGTCCACAGGATGGGTCGGTCTGGTTGAAACTCTCTACTTGGGGGGTCACAGAGGGATGGGCAGCCCGGAACGCTCCGATGATCAGGGGAGTCAGCTCGAGAGCCGACGCCGCGAAGAACCCGATCCGCAAGACACCGGACATGTTGTTGTGAGCCCGGCGCGCCTCCTCGATGCCGGCGTCGAGGATGGTCAGGGCTCGGCGTGCTGCATCCAGAAGTACCTTTCCGGCGTCGGTGAGTTCCACAGTGCGCGTGGTCCGCTTGAGCAGTGGTACGCCCACGTCCCGTTCGAGTTCGGTGATACTGCGGCTCAGACCCTGTTGAGACACGTACAGCATCTCTGATGCACGGGTGAAGTGCAGGGTCTCGGCCACGGTCACGAAATGACGCAGCCGACGCGTGTGCACATCCATCTCGGCCCGGCCTTCCCGCAGCTTCGCATTCCTTCGCGGTCACATCATCTGTCACCTCACCTGTGATTAACAACTATTCCGCGTTAATCCGGGCGAATTCACTGTTTCCCTCGCCCCGGTCGCCTCCGGCAGACTCAAATCGAAGGGAGATGTGACGTGGATCTCTGAGTTGAAGGAAGTCAGCTCTCGCGCATCGGAGGCTTCGCCCCAGTGGCCGCCGATTACCCTCAAAGCCCAAACAGGGTGCCGCGATTGGAACCGGCCTGCGGCACCGACCCGGACAGCCCCGGTCGGGCCGTCGCCGTCCCCGCATTCCGCGGTGAGGCTGTTCGCCGCACGCACCCGGCGCCGCCTCGTGCCCAACAAATCGAAAGCCATCGGTCATCGGAGGACTGCAGTGAACCGAGCTCATCCCTATATCCCCAACGCCGAACCGCAGACACGGCAAGCAATGCTCGACAAGGTGGGCATCGACACCGTCGATGATCTGTTCGCCTCGATACCCCAGCGTCTGCGTGCCCCGGAGAATCTCGGTCTGCCCCCGGCTTTGGAGGCCGAAGCCGACCTGCGCCGCTATTTCGACAGTGCCCTGGCCCGCAACACCGACACCACCGAAAACCTGTCCTTCCTCGGCGGCGGCTGCTGGACGCACTCGGTCCCGGCGGTCTGCGACGAAATCGCCGGACGAGGAGAATTCTGGTCGGCGTTCATGGGCATCGCCGGATCCACAACCACCGGGGCCTACCAGGCATTGTTCGAGTACCAGAGCCTCGTCGCCGAACTGGTGGGATTGGACCTGGTCCCGTGGCCGGCCTACGACTGGGGATGGGCCGCCAGCAGTGGGCTCCTGATGGCGGTGCGTGTCACCGGCCGCTCCCGCGTCCTGATCGCCGATACCAGCGGTCCCGCCCGCCGCCGGCAGATCGCCGCCCGACTGCCCGACCGCATCGAGATCGAGTGGGTCGGACACGACCCCGTCACCGGCGGTGTCGATCTCGACGACCTCGGCCGCCGCGTGGACGGTGCGGCAGCGTTCTACTTCGAGACGCCGTCCTACCTCGGATACGCCGAGACCGAACTGCGGACGATCCGCCGCCTCACCCACGAAGCCGGGTGCCTGCTGGTGGCAGGAGTCGATCCGACCTCGTTGGGTACCCTGCCCGATCCCGGCAGTTACGACGCCGACCTGGCCGTCGGCGATCTGCAACCACTGGGTCTGCATCCCACCTTCGGCGGCACGGCGGCCGGTTTCATGTCCTTCCGGCTCGACTCCGATCTCGTTGCGGCGCTTCCCAACATCTATCTCGTTGCGATGCCGACCGCACGTCCCGACGAGTACGACTATTTCTGGGCGAACTTCGATGACACCTCCTACGCCTCGCGCGGCGTCGCCGACGACGTCATCGGTTGCGGTTCGACCATGCACGGCATCATCGCCGCGGTGTACCTGTCGCTGATGGGCCCACAGGGCATGGCCGAACTCGGACAGACACTGCGCGACCGGGCGGCGTATCTCGCCGACCGGCTCGGTCAGGTTCCCGGCGTCACCACCGCCCGGCTGACCGGGCTCGCGTTCAAGGAGTTCGTCGTGGACTTCTCCGAGACAGGGTGGTCGGTCGAGCGCATCAACGCCGCCCTGCTCGACCGCGGAATCTTCGGCGGCATCGCGCTCGAAGCCGACTTCCCCGAACTGAGCGGTTGCGCGCTCTACAGCGTCACCGAAAAGCACACCCGTGACGATCTCGATCGTCTGGCCACCACCCTCGAGGAGATCCTGCGATGACCATCCGTGAACACTTCCAGCAAGCGGCGTGGCAGGAACCGCTGATCACCGAACTCGGCAGCCCGGGCCTGCGCGGTGTCGCGGTACCCCGCTTCGACGGCCCCTCCGCGCCCGCGCTCCCCGAAGGCCTGCGGCGACCACAGGCACCGGCCTTGCCGGAAATGAGTCAGCCGCACGTGCTGCGCCACTTCATGCGCCTGTCGCAGATGACCCTGGCACACAACATCGCCATCGACGCGCCGATCGGAACCACCACCCCCAAGTACCCCCCGGTGGTCAACGAACTGATCACCCGGCAGCCCAAGCTGGCCGAGCTGCACCCGTCCCAGCCCATCGAGACCGTCCAGGGAATCCTGCAGCTGCTGTTCGAATTCGGGGAATGCCTCAAGGCGCTGTCCGGCATGGACGCGGTCGCCATGCAACCCGGCGGTGGCGCGCATGCCATCTTCGCCAACGTCCAGATGATCCGCGCCTACCACGCCAGCCGCGGAGACCACCACCGCGACGAAATGATCTCCACCCTCGCCACCCACCCGACCAACCCGGCCGCAGCCTCGGCCGCCGGTTTCAAAATCATCGAGATCCCCCCGAGCCCCAGCGGCTCCGTCGACATCGACGCCGTCAAGGCCGCGGTCTCCGAGCGCACCGCCGGACTGTTCCTGAACAACCCGGAAGACACCGGCGTCTTCAACGTCAACGTCGACAAGATCGCCGAGATCGTCCACCAGGCCGGCGGCCTGTGCTCCTACGACCAAGCCAACGCCAACGCCACACTGGGACTGGCCCGGGCCCGAGAATCCGGATTCGACCTCGCCCACTTCAACATCCACAAAACCTTCGGCGCCCCGATGAACCTCTTCGGACCGGCCGCCGGGGTCGTGTGCGTGACCTCCGAACTCGAACCGTTCCTGCCCACTCCGCTGGTGGTCAAGACCGACGACGCGTACACCCTCGACTTCGACCGACCGCAGAGCATCGGACCCATCCGGGCCTGGCAGGGCAACATTGGAACGCTGGTCAAGGGCTACGCCTGGCTCCGCTCGATGGGGGAGGAGTGGATCCGTGAGGTCTCGCGCATCGCCGCGCTGAACAACAACTACGTCCAGACGACCATGGAAAACCTGCGCGGCGTCTCGGTGTCCTTCCCCGAGAACACCGAAAAGCGCATCGATGTCGTGCGCTACTCACTCGAAAAACTGCAGCAGGACACCGGATTCGGCGCCGAGGACCTCAACGACCGGATGATCGACTACGGCATCTCGGCAGCCTTCACCGCCCACCACCCCTACACCTCACCCGAACCGTTCACCCTCGAACCGACCGAGTCCTTCGACCGGGACGAACTCGACGAGCTCACCGAGGTGTACAGCCGCGTCGTCGACGAGGCCTACGACCAGGCGGAGACAATCGCCACCGCACCGCACCGCGGAGCAAAAGCGAAGATGCACTTCCAGATCCCCGCCCCCGGCGAGGTACCCCTGGCGACGGCCCGCCTGCTGCGTGAGCACCGCGGCACACCACAGTCCACCCCCACCACACCGGCGAGCACCCACCCATGAAACGCCTCGGCCTGATCGTCAACCCCTACGCCGGGATGGGCGGCAGCGTCGGACTCAAGGGCACCGACGGGGTGATCGACGAAGCCTGGCGACGCGGCGCCCGCCAGGGCGCCCCGGCCCGGGCGGTCCGCGCCCTGCGTTCGCTGCGGTCGACCGCACCGGATATCGAGGTCCTCACCTGCGCCGGACAGATGGGTCAGGACGAGGCACAAGCCGCAGGCCTGACCGTCACGGTGGTGCGTCCGGTCGCCGACCAGAGCACCGCCGACGACACCCGCCACGCCGCCGCCGAGTTCGTCGACCAGGGCATCGACCTGCTCCTCTTCGTCGGCGGTGACGGCACGGCCACCGATATCCAGGCGGCAGTGGGCGACCACATCCCCGTGGTGGGTGTGCCCGGCGGCGTGAAGATGCACTCGGGGGTGTTTGCTCACACCCCCGAGGCAGCCGGGATCCTGTCCGGGCACTTCCTGACCGGCCAGGTTGCCGACCTGGCCGAACGCGAGGTGATGGACGTCGACGAAGTGCAATTGCGCGCCGGAATCCTCGCTCCCCGACTCCTGGGATACTTGAACGTGCCCGACGCCGGCATCCTCGTCCAACACCCCAAGCGCCGCGGAACCTCGGACCGTCAGGCTCGCCGGGAGATCGGAGCAGCGGTCCTCGAACACCTACCCCCGGGGGCGCTCGTCGCCGTCGGACCCGGCACCACCGCCGGCGCCGTGATGGAGACTCACGGACTCGCGCACACCCTGCTCGGATTCGACCTCATCCGGGACGGCCACCTCGTCGCCGCTGACGTCACCGAAACCGACCTCCTGCGCCACGTCGACAACCTGCATGTCATCGTCGCACCCACCGGCGGTCAGGGCGCACTGCTCGGACGAGGAAACCAGCAACTCACCCCGGCAGTCCTGCGGCGACTCGACCCGGAACGGCTGATCGTCGTCGCCACCCGGGATCGGCTGGCAGCACTGGCCGGACGGCCACTGCTGATCGATCTCGACGACCCGGACCTCGCCGCCACCCTGACGGGCATCCGCCGGATCCTCGTCGCACCCGGACGCACCGTCGCATACCCCGTCGCGAGCACCCCAGAACAGCCAAAACAATTGTGCGCGAACGCAGCAGAGTAGGCGCGGGGCACCGCGCACCCGGACAGACACCACGAACACACCAACCCCACCAGGAGCCCCACATGTTCTCACTCACCGACCGAGTCGCCGTCGTCACCGGCGCCGCCTCCGGAATGGGCCTGGCCATCGCCCGACGATTCACCGCGGCCGGCGCCACGGTCGTCATGTTCGACCGCGCGGACGGAACCGCACTGGCCCAGGAGCTCGGCGCGACCTTCCATCAGGTGGACGTCACCGACGAAGCATCCATCGCCGCAGCCTGTGACGCCGTCGCCGAACAGCACGGCCGCATCGACGTGATGGTCAACAACGCCGGAGTTTTCGCCACCGCCGCCATCGAGGCGTCCTCCGATGCCGACTGGACCCGGCAATACCAGGTCAACACCCTCGGCCCCATGCACGGGATCAAGCACGCCGCCCGGCACATGCCCGAAGGCGGCTCGATCATCAACACCTCATCGGTGGCAGCACTCATGGGCTTCCCCGAATACGCCGGATACTCGGCATCCAAATCGGGAGTGGTGGCACTGACGAAGGTCGCCGCACTCGAATACGGGCCGCGCGGAATCCGAGTCAACTGCATCTGCCCGGGATCGGTCGAGACCCCAATGCTCGCCTCACAGGACAACGCCGCCGAGGAAACCGGATTGGTGACCGTCGCCTCTCCAATCTGCCGCATCATCAAGCCCGAGGAAGTCGCCGCCCTGGTCCACTTCCTGGCATCCAACGACTGCGGCGCGGTCACCGGCGCCATCATCCCCGTCGAGGGAGGACTGACGAGCGGTTTCACCCCGGCGCTCGCCGACGCGGCCATCACCAGCCTCGCCGCCCTCACCTAGACCCGAGGAGGCCGTCCACCCGAAATCGCCCTACCGGGTGGCCGACCCCGAGTCCGAGACCCTCACCCCTGTGAGATCGAGCCCGGTGACGACCTCGGCCAAGCACGACCCGATCGACACCTGCCCGCACCGCCACCGAGAGACGAATGCCATGACCCACCCCACTCTCGTGGTCATCGACCCGGTCACCGCCGGGTCGAGACGGCCAATAGCTCAACGTCTCCGACGACACGACCCCACCGTTCCCGTGGTCCGTGCCGACGACGCGGGTATCACTCGCGGCGACGGTGTCTTCGAGTCCCTGCCTGTCGTCCATGGCCACCCGCACGCCCTCGACGCCCACCTGGCCCGCCTGCAACACTCGGCCGCGCAACTCGACCTGCCCGAACTCGACCTCACCGCCATCGACGCCGCAGTGCAGTACGCAATCGAACTGCACGAGCACTCCGAACTGCTCGTCAAGATCGTCGTAACCCGGGGCGTCGACCACAACCCGACAGCCTGGGTCCATGCCTCCACCGCCCCGGACTACACCAGTCAACAGCGCGAGGGCGTACGAGCGGTCACCCTCGACCGCGGCTACCGCAGCGACATCGCCCGGACCTCACCCTGGCTGCTCGCCGGCGCCAAGACCCTGTCCTACGCCATCCACACGGCAGCGCTGCGCGAGGCCGGACGTCGGGGCGCCGACGAGGTGATCTTCGTCAGCACCGACGGGTTCGTCCTGGAAGGACCGACCTCCTCGGTGATTGCCCGCTTCGGCCAGGTCTGCGCGACCCCGGCAACGGACCAGGGAATCCTCGCCGGGACCACCCAGATCACCGCCCGCGAGGTGTTCGCCTCACACGGCTACGACACCGTCGAACGCCCCATCCCCCGAGACACCCTCGACCGGTGCGATGGTCTGTGGCTGGTCTCGAGCGGTCGCAAGGCCGTACCCGTCGTCGAGCTCGACGGCAGGCCGCTACCCGTCGATCGCATCCTGACCGACCTCCTGCTCCGCGGGTTGACCGACGCCACCGATGCGGCATCCCCCCTGTGGGGTCGGCTCGGACTGATTCCTCGGTCGGCCACATCACCAACCCGCAGCGTCCCGTCAAAGACCCATCTCACTGCGTGCCCCACGCACCACACTCACCGCTGACAATCCCCTCTCGCAGTCAGGCACCCTCATGTCCACACAATCCCCCTCGACATCCCCACAACCTGCACACTCCGCCGCATCCGCACCTGCTTCCGACCCGCTGGGGAAGGGAATCGGCGTGCGGGGCATCGTATTTTTGGTCGCCGCCGGCGCCGCCCCCCTCGCCACCACGGTGGCGGTGTTCCCCGTCATCACCAGCGCCAGCGAAAGCACGGTCTCACCGCTGTTCTTCGTCGTCGCCGCGGCGGCGCTGGCCGTGTTCGCTGTCGGTTTCACCCGAATCGCCAACGAAGTCAAGGACGGTGGAGCGTTCTACGACTACATACACGCCGGGCTCGGGCGCATCCCCGGGCGCGGCGCAGCCACCCTGGCACTGGTCGCCTACGCGATGCTGTTCGTCGCTCTAGTGGCATATCTCGGGGCCGCAACCGCCGGCACCGTCGAGTACTTCACCGGCACCCCCACCCCATGGTGGGTGTGGAGTGCCGGGTGGCTACTCGTCACCGGTGTCCTCGCGTATCGCGACATCGCACTGAGCACCAAGGTTCTCGGCATCTCGCTGGTACTCGAGGTCGCGATCATGGTCGTTCTGGACTTCGTGATGGTCTTCCGCGGCGGCCCCGACGGCCGGACGGCAGCCGCATTGAACCCACTCCATTTCACCGAAGGCACCCCGTCGCTGGGCCTGATGTTCGCCTTCTTCGGTTTCGTCGGCTTCGAAGCGACCGTCGTCTTCCGTAGCGAAGCACGCGACCCACACCGGACCATCCCGCGGGCAACCTACCTCTCGATCTTCGGAATCGGCCTGTTCTACGCCTTCAGCCTCTTCGCCGTCACCGTCGGTGCCGGCCCCGAGGGCGTGGTGTCCAAATCGGCGGACAGCCCGCAGACCCTACTGACCGATCTGGCCCGGACATTCCTGGGAGTCGTCGCCCAGGACGGCGTCCAGGTTCTCGTTCTCATCAGCATCTTCGGGTGCTTTCTGACCTTCCACAACGTCCTCGCCCGGTACACGTTCAACTTCGGATCGGCAGGTCTGCTCCCGGCCGCCCTGGGCCAGGCCCATCCCCGCCATCACGCCCCCTCCCGGGCCTCCGTCGCCGTGACCATCCTCTGTGCCGTCGCGATCATTCTGGCCGTCATGCTGCGCCTGGATCCCGTCACCGACGTGTACACCTGGCTCTCCGGAGCCGCCACCTTGGGCATCATCACCCTGATGGCGATGACCTCCCTCGCAGTCCTGGTGTTCTTCCGCGGACCCGACCGCGGCCCCTGGGTGGCAACACGTCTCGCGCCGGCCTGTGCGCTCCTCGCCTTCGCGACCCTCATGGTGCTCGTCGTCATGAACTTCCCGTCCCTGGTCGGAGGAGAAGGCGTCGCCATCGTGCTGATCTCGGTGCTGCTGGTTGCCCTGATCGGCGGAGCCACCACAGCAGCGATCGGCGCCCAGACGACCCGCACACCCCACCGAGAATCCCGACCCGGCGCCTGACACTCCGTCGGCAGGCAGGAGTTCGCCGCAGATCGAACGTTCCTGATCGCAGGGAAGGCGCCACCGAAGCTGACCAGTCACCACAGCCGTCTCGCTCGCGCGATACAACCGAGCACAGATGCCCCCGAGTCAGGTCGGCCAGGTGTACCGACCACGCGACATCCCCACACTCAACAAACGGCGAAATCACTCTCGCCCGAGAGAAAGTGAGCAAAACCATGACCGGTCAGTTGAACGAGAGAAGCGTCGTCGTCACCGGCGTCGCCGACGCACGAGGAATCGGCTTCGGAACCGCGCGCGTCCTCGCGGAAAAGGGTGCGCGACTGACACTCGTCGATATCTCCGAACAGGTCCACGAACGGGCAGCAGAACTTCAGGAAGACGGCTTCAAGGTATCCTCCGTCACGGTCGACCTGACCTCGTTCTCCGAGGTGACGTCCATGGTCGACCAGATCGTCGCCGATGCGGGAGCGATCGATGCCTTCGTCAACCTGGCCGGCATCGCGGCGCGCGGCAAGAAGAACGATGACGTGCACCTGGACGTCCCGCGGATTGCCGAGACGTCAGAAGAGGAGTGGGACCGTACGATCGCCATCAACCTCAAGACGCAATTCAATTGCGTCCGAGCAGTGTTGCCGTACATGATCGACCGGTCCTACGGGCGCATCGTGAACTTCTCGTCCGTGACCGGGCCCGTCGGCGCGATCGCCGGTCTCGGCGCCTACGCGGCGGCCAAAGCGGGCGTCCTCGGCCTCACCAAGACGATCGCGCTCGAGAATGGTCAGCACGGAATCACGGCCAATGCCATCGGCCCCGGCTACATCGCAACGGGCGCAACGACCCCGGGGATGCTGCTCGGAGGCGAGAACACCCCGCTTCGGCGGTGCGGCCAACCGCGGGAAGTCGGGGCGCTCGTCGCCTTCCTCGCCGCGGAGGAGTCCTCCTACATCACCGGCCAGTTATTCGTCGTCGACGGAGGCAACATGATCCAGGAATACAAGGGGCCAGGCGAACTCGAACTCTGAGCGAGATACCCGCCCGATGATCGTGTCCCCTGCCCGGTCCGTGAGGACAGATGAACTCCGGCACGGTTCCTGTAGTCCTGACCTGACCAAGACCACGTCAGTCCCTTGCCGCCATTCGCCGACCGCACTCACCGTTCGGGCCAGGACCAGCGGATATCCACCTGATGCGCCGACGAACACCAACGTGAGCCCGAAGCGTGAGTCCGAACTGCACAACCGTGACGGCATCTCATGCCTGACCGTCACGCGCTGATCGAGAACTGGAGAGCCCCATGACCGAAATTCGTGACAGCCGGTTCGCTGGACTTCTCCGGCTCGCCGCACCAGATGTGCTTCAAGACCTACCCACACGAACCAACCGCTAAGTGAGGATATCGGTCTCACCGCTTTGACTCCTAGTGCCAGAAGCCAGACATATTAAATCTCAGCGCTTCTGGCGGCATTGATCATGATCTTGCTGCTCTGGTTCTCCCAGAACGGTGTGACGGTGATCGGCAGGCCGCCGACGTCCTGGATAATCGAATCCAGCCCGGCCAGTTCCGCCCGACGATCCAGATACGCCGCCGTCGTGAGATCATGACCGCCGAGCGTCAGGACGTCAAAGGGTAGGAATGTCACAGGGATCCGCTTCTGCAGCGGCTTCGTCGCATGGGCCACCCCGAGCCTCTTCTGGAGGAGCCCGAACGAGGGTGTGCCGTGATCGAGAGCGACCAGTTCGCCGTCGAGGACGAGGCGGTCGTGGCGGCCGAACGCGGTCGTCAAGGCGTCGGCGATCTCCGGGTACGAGGAGGTGGCCACGTTCATGTTGCGGGTCCACAGCACCGGCTCCTGGCCGCCGCCGACCGAGGCCAGGATCCGGCACCCGTCGTACTTCATCTCGAAACTCCACGGCCGTTCCGCCGTGTCGTCCGGCAGGGTGCCGGCCGTGGCCAGCATGGGCGCGATCAGCCGCATACGCCCGATTGTGCCCGGGACCTGCGGACTGCGCAGGGGGAAGGCTCAGGACCGCGCCCAGTGCATCGATGGGCGGTCGTGGTCGCCCCGTCCTCGCCCGCAGCCGGGTTGCCGCGATGGGTTGGTGTGTCGGCACCGAGGGAGGGGGAGTGCATGTTGGCGTGGTTTCGTCGGCCCGGTCGATCTGCACGAGGGGAATCGTCCGCGGAGCACGATGAGCGGGTGATCGACGAGGCGCTGGTGGCGGCGCTGACCGGTGACCAGCGCGAGGACTACATCGAGGCGTTGCTCGAGCGGGCCGATGTCATGACGGAATTCCACGTCGACAGCGTCAGGTCGTGCTCACGCGGCGTCAAACCGTTGGGGCAGCTGGTGCGCTCGCCGGAGGAGATCCGCGACGAGACCGCCACGTTGGGCAGGCAGCTGAGTTCGCGATAGAGGTGGGGCACGGGTCAAGAGAAACAGGCCGCCACCCACCAATCCACGGGACCCCGCAGATCAGGACGGTGACGGATCACCGGTCTGGGCAGTGAGTGGCGACCGGTTACCCGTCGCAATGGTCAGAGTAGATCCTCCCTCCGACATTGAGCCTCGGAGCCGAGTCCGTGGGCGGGCCACCCTGGGGCGGGTATCCCGGGGAGGAGCCCATCCCCAAGGGGCCGTTCGTGCCGTTGACCAGCTGCATGAGCGGCACCTGTCGTGCGGTCAGGCAGTGGTGACGATCCGGATCTCGGGATCGCCGTCACCGCCGCGCAGGCGGTAGTGTGGACAGGCGACCACATGGTGGGGCACTCGGATCGCCTGGCGGTCGGTGTCGAGGTAGAGCCGGTAGGCCAGTTGCCCGTCCCGGTGCTCGCCGGTGTCCGGGTCGACGGCGCCGAGGAAATACCCCTGGGCGGCGTCGATGTCGGCGAAGATCGCCCGCGCCCACTCGTTCGGTTCGGCGGTAGGGAGATGCCGGGGCAGGCCGGTGGCGGTGTCGACGCTGTGCACGAGCACGGTGACCACGAACCCCGAGACCGCCGGCGCCCACGGCTCGGCCTCGAACACCGTCAGCGAGGTGTGGACCCGCAGTGCGACGTTCGTGCCGGTCCGGGCCGGGGTGGTGATGATATACGGGTGCGCCGACGGCACCAGCGTGCTCAGTAACGGCAGCACCGGAGGTTGCTCGGCGGGGACGTCGCCGGAGGGAGCAGACACCAGTAAAAGGCTACAAGTTCACCCGTTCACGGTGTCCTTGCGCGATCACCCGCACGGCGGCAACAGCCCGTGCGCGTGGACACGAATGCCCACAGTCCGTGTGTGCGCTGCGCTGATTCTCGGGTCGGGTAGGCGGCCGCGGCGGCCTTCGCGCGCGCTGTCGAACGGTGCTCGACGGTCAACCGAACTGCCATGCGCGATGCTCCGTGGGTTCTCGGTGGCCGGCGGCCCCGGCCAGGCTATGCGTCCGACCCGGCGGCGCAGCCCAGGAGGAAGCGTCCGACCCCGCGAGTCGGGCCGCTACCGAGGACTGACATTGACTCGAACTCATGTTCGAAATGCGTGTTATGCTCTCCCTTGTGGGGCGGGTGGAGGCCGAGCGCCTCGGGAAGCGTCCGCCCTGCGCCAACTTGAGTGCCGAGGTGAGACCGATGGACAGTGTGATGAGCAAGGCCGATGAACTCGATCGTCTGGTGGGCGAGCTGGTGACTCTGGACGAGCAGCGCGTGTGTATCGGCACGAAGCTCGTCGATCTCGAGCACTGTTTCCGCAAGGCCGGCTACCCCGAGTTGTCGCGGCGGGCGCTCGATGCCTTCATGACGCGGTATCTGGGACGC
>NZ_JARJBD010000088.1:0-43505 GCF_029269925.1 Rhodococcus sp. T2V | reverse complement strand
CAGGTTGTGCGCCGAAGAGCCACCGAACAGCTTTCTGCTTGGCGCCTCGTCGGACTTCGAGGCAACGGCGTGCGCCCCATCTGGAGGCGTCGGCGGGGAGCCGGTGCTACGACCGGGCTTATCGTTATCTGACCGTATGGTCACCGCTTGAGAAGTTTCCGTTGTTGTTGCTCGGGCCAAGTCCTTCCCTGATTGTGGGTCTTGAGTCGAATCGGTTGACGAATCAAGGTTTATCGTGAGAGTCTTCAACGTTCCTTGCATCCGAAACTGGCGGACACCCTTTCGGGATGACGAGAGTTCCGTTCCACTATTTGTTGGAGGGTATGCGTTGACTCGATGATATCCATTCCAGTCGGCGTGAAGGTGTCGGAGTTGAAGACGTTTTTTGCGAGTAATGGATTGGTGAATGCTTGGGTGAATGCGTCGTTGGCCACCATATTGGTCATGAGGTCGCCCATCATGCGGTAGTCGGGGTAGTCTTCCGCGAAGATTCCGACGTACCATTCCAGATTGTCGATATTCGAATAGAGCCTCTTGAGTCGTTGCTGGATATCGAGATTTCCCGTAAGTTCTTCGAAGCTGTTGAGCGGTTTGAGTCCGAAGGCTTGCCGGTAGTTGTTGTAGGGCTTCAAGTGGGAATTTCGCATCAGGTGGATAGTTCGCTGCTCGGCCGAGGGGTGGTCGTCAGCCGGTGGCTCTGTGAGGAACCATGGGGTGTTCAGGAGGCCTAGCCGTCCCGAGTGTGTCTGTGTGCACGTGGTGAGGAGGTCTTCGATGCCCCGGTTGATGACGATGGGATTGTTGTGGAGGAAATCGGTGTATTGGAGTTGGTCGGGCTCCGTCCCGATTGTTTCTGGGACGAGCGAGTGCCAACGGTAGAGTAGGTTGAATTCGATTGCTGCCCAGTTGGATCGATTCCACTGTTCGTTTTCGGCGACAAAGGGGACCGTCTTGATGGGGAAGTCGAATGGGGCGATGTGTCGAATGTAGTCTTCCACGACCACCTTGATGAGTAAGACGATCATCACATTCCGGGCGGTCTCGAATTTCCGTGATTCCTCCCAATTGGGATTTTCATCGGAAATAATATCTGCGATGCGGTTGTGTTCGCGAAGGAAAATGGTATTGAGTATCGTGTGACCGATCGTGGTGTTTCCGTATTCGAGTCCGGTGGCGAAAGTCTTGTCCTCTCGATTCTGGCGATCTGCGGCTGAGTCGGGGATCCGGGAGAGGATCCGAAAGACGGATTGTTCGTTGAAGAGGGTTTGGAACTCATCTTCTATGGTGAGTGGCGCGCCTTCTTTGCGTGGCGTGAATAGGAAGGGTGGGTACTCCTCATTGTCGATGAATTGGCTCTTGAGCCGTCCGCCTGTGTGTGACCGCAGTATGTGAGTCTTGGTGGGACGCAAACCGTAGATCTGGCACAGGTCGATTTCTTGGGTGGAGGTGTTTTTGCAGGGGTTGCGGTGGTTGGTGCGCAGGAACGCGTCGGTGAACCACTGTGCGAAGAACATGAAGGTTGCGCTGGTGTCGGTGGACTTTGTTTCGTGGTCGCGGCGGAACAGGTTGAGTACCTCCTCGGCGGTTGGTAGGTCATGTTCATCGAGTGTGCTTGGCGGTAGGTGTCGGCCGCTGTAGCTTCGGTCTGTGAGGCTGGTCCAGGTCGTGTAGTCGCTTGCGAGCGAGAGCGGACGTGGTCGCGGTGGCGTCGCGTAGGCGAAGTCGTTGATGATCCAACGGCTCAGTGTGGTCTGCAGTCGAGGTATCCGCCCGATGGTGGTGACGATGCGGGGAGCAATCCTCGTGAGGTTCGGTCGTAGTGCGGGTAGCTGTTGGGCGAGGTGGCGGAGATGTCTCTGTGCGTTGTGGCGGTCCAGTAGTGACGGAGTGAACATGGGTATTCCTCCAGTGATGTAGTTATTTGTGGTGAGCGACACTGATGGTGACGCGCAGGCATGGGTGCTTTCGGCTGTCGGGACGCCCGGGTCGCTGAAATGAGGCCTACGTCCGGTATGTCGAGGGTCGACTGGGGTGGGTCTGTTGAGCCTCTCTGCTGGTGACCGAGAGGATCGTGTGTCTGGTCCGGTTGCCCTAAATCGTGACGCCGTAGGATTCGTCGAAGAACGCCTGCTCGATGTAGGCGGATCCGGCGTATGCGAATCCGCCGTCGCCCCAGCCTGCACCCCAGCTGTTTCGGACGATGAACCGGCCGTCTTCTCGGTAGCCGACGAGTGTGACGGCGTGCCCGCCGCGCACCGTGTCGGGCTGAAAAACATTCAATTCCCCGGTGTGTCCTACTTGGTCCCACGTCGCGTCGACGCGCAGGCCCACGAGCACTGGCCCGATGTTCGCGAGCCAGTGCTTCCACTGCATCTGGTCGCGCCGCATGTTGAAATAGCTCGCGGCGCGTCGGGTGAACGCGGCGGTGAAGAATGCGCTCTCGTCGCCGAGATACATAGTGCGGCCAATGTGGAAGGGTAGTAGGTCCTCGGTGACCACCCCGAAGGTCTTGCAGAGTGCGACGGCGGCTTTGAGGGAGGTGCTGCTGTCTTCGATGAAAGTTTCCGGGTAGCGGCGGGCGGCGTCTGTCTCCTTCGAGGCCATCCATACGTACCGGGGGGACAGTCTGTGGCCCTTGCTCAATCGGTTGGCTTTGACGAGCTGGTAGCGCAGTAGGCCGTCGGCGGTTGCCCACCCGACGCAGGAGCCAGTGTCCTCCTGATCGCCAACGTCCCACCAGTTTTCGCGAAGGTCTACGGACGGGGGAGGTGTCGCGAGTTCGATGGCGTTGCAGGCGAGGGCGTCGCTGAGAACCCAATCGGAGTCCGTCTTCGTGCTTGGAACGAGGTTGCAGATCCGTTCCAGGGAGTCGAAGTTGTCTTTCCCCTGTGGCGATTGCGTGTTGTGTGGGGGTGGATGAATTCGGGATGTCACGGTGCCGTCCTTTCGGCAGGAGAGCTGTCCGTCCCGATGGTTCCGCGCGCAGTGTGTAGTGGGTAGCGTAGTGCAGTACGTGATTCGACAGTGTGGTGGTTGCGGGTCTCCATGTCGGGTGGCTGTTTGCTCGGCGCGAGCGGCAGCAATCGATTGACGTGGCCATGCCAGGCGTATTTTGTTCCGCTCGACGCCGCGGCTGGGGCGGGGAACAATCCCAGAGACAGACGTGGTCTTGCGGGGTGTTTGCACGTGGTGACTTGTTTCCCTGTAGCGGGAGCGAGGTCCGGGGTGCTGGTGATTTTTCCTGCATGATGGAGTTCGCTACAGCTGTTGGATGAGATTGGCGAGTTGTTCGCGGTCGGTGAGGTCGAGTCGATAACAAGCTCGATAGAGATGTCCTTCGACAGTGCGCACGGACAGGGTGAGTCGGTCGGCAATCTGGTTGTTGCTCAATCCGGCGGCGACGAGTGTGGCGATCTCACGTTCGCGTGGCGTGAGGGGCAGGGGGTGTGCAGCGTGCTTGATGGCGGGTGTTGTCGCGCCACCGCAGGTTGCCGCGATCCGGAGTGCTCGGGCGCCCGACGCGCTGGCAGCTGATTTCTTGCCGGCATCGTCGTGTGCCAGAGCGGCCTGTGCGGCGGAGTCGGCAGCGGACAGAAGTACGCCGATCTCCTCGAACTCGCTGCTTGCCTCGTCGAGGCCGGTGCCGTCGG
Source organism: Rhodococcus sp. T2V (assembly GCF_029269925.1). Taxonomy (NCBI): domain Bacteria; kingdom Bacillati; phylum Actinomycetota; class Actinomycetes; order Mycobacteriales; family Nocardiaceae; genus Rhodococcus; species Rhodococcus sp. T2V. The sequence continues at coordinate 39,855 of NZ_JARJBD010000088.1, read as the reverse complement.
AGCCGGCGACTGCGGCGGCGTGATTGGCCTGCACGGTCACGATCCGGCCGTCGTTCTGACCTGCGAGTGCTGCCAGCCTGTCTGCCACCGTGCGGTCGCCGAACCGGGCGGCGTCGTGGAGTGCGTCCGCCTCGACTCCGTGCTGTCCCGATTCTCGTGCCATCCGCGCGGCATCTCGGGCCAGCTTAATGCTCCTGCACTCGGAGTCTTCAGCTGCAGCGATCCAGGCTCGGGCGCTCGCTAGGCGAGGTGTGTGCAGTTCCACGAAGCCGCCGGAGTGCTGCTCGGTTTCTGCGAGGACCCGCTGGGCGTCGTCGAGACGACCGAGCGCGGCGAACGCTTTGATCATCAGGATTCGGGGTGGGAGTTGCCAGGGTAGGGACTTCTCCGCGGTGAGTGCGGCGAGCGCCTGTTCTAGAAACTCGATGACATCGGGTAGTCGGCCCCGCCGGAGGGCCACCTCGCCGGCCATCACCCGTGAGAGTCCCCAGCCGAGGAACTGGCCCGGGGAGGTGAACTCCGAGTACTCGGCTGCGCGCCTGTCTGCGGTGTCGAGGTCTCCGATGGTGGCGAGGGCCGTGACGTCGCAGTAGTGCACCAAGACGTGGATCATTCCGTCGGTGGGCCGGGGATTGGAGCGGCATCTGGTGGCGATGGGGCCGAACTCGGCTCCGCGACCGGCTAGCGGAAGCGCCAGTCCTTTGCTGAAGGCGGCCCATTCGACGGCCTGCATCGGTGCGGCGGGGTTGGACAGGACCTCCTCGGCGAGTGCGAGTCCCTCCGCGAGGTTGTTCTCGTGGACCGCCATGGCGGACTCAGTCGCCGCGACAACGAGTTTCAGGGTGGGGTGTGTGATGCGGTCGTGGAGGAGTGTGAGGAGTTGGTGGGCACGCTCCGGGGTTTCCATCGACCAGAACATGAGGGACAGTAAAGGAATTCCCCAGCGAACGAGTTGAAGTTCGTCCATGTCGTCGGGGTTGAACTGGGCCAGTGCCTCCTCGGCCTGGCGGGGGTGACCCTGCCATAGAAGGGCTCGGGACTTGACCTCGGCGGCGTCGAGGCCGCCGCCCTGCTGGAGTGCGGCGTGGGCGAGTCGTTCGCCGAGCGGCACGTTGGACAGTGCGATGGCGTCGCGTGCGGCGGTGGTGAGGAGATGGGTGTCGGCGGTCTGGTCGCTGTCGAGATAGAGCTGGGCGATCTTGATGCGTGCGCTGGCGGAGGTTCCTTCGCGTTCGCGGAGGGCGGTGACGAGTTGGCCGCGGAGCCGGCGTGCGGCGGCGGTTCCGACGCGGCGTCTGACAACTTCCCCGAATAGTGGGTGGCTGAAGCGGGCTTGGCGGCCGTTGTCGACGATGTGGATCAGGCCGCGTGTCTCGGCGGTGTCCACCGCGTCTTCACCCGCTAGGGCGCAGAGCACGTCGATGTGGATCGGTTCGCAGAACGCGACCAGACGGAGGGCGTTGACGACACCGTCGCCGGATTCCTCGAGGCGGCTCTCGAGCAGCGAGGCGAGGCTCGTCGTCACGACTGTGCCGCCGCGAAGCTGCCATACGTTGTGGACCTTGCGGAGTTTGCCGGCCTCGAGTGTGCCTTCGACGAGGTGTCGGAGGTAGAGGGCGTTGCCACCGGAGGTTTCCCACATGACGTCGGCGCTGAGTCCTTCGAGGTGTCCGCCGATGATGGTTTCGATCAGTGTGATGCTCTGGTCCTTGGTGAAGGCGCGGAGTTCGAGGCGGTTCAGGTAGCCGTCTTTCCAGAGTGATGTGATCGCGTCCGGTACCTTTTCTCCGCTGCGGACGGTCGCGATGATCCGTGCGGCTCGGTCGATTGCAGTTTGGTGGAGCAGGGTCGCCGACATGTCGTCGAGGAGGTGGGTGTCGTCGACAACGAGAATGGTGTTCGGGTGTTCGAGGAGCGAGGTTCGCGCCGCCGAGATGAGAGCGATGGGGTCGCGGGTGGTTGTGGGTCCGATGAGCGGTGCGAATGCGCCGAGGGGGATGCCGCGGGCGGATTGGGTTCCACCGATCCACTGCACGTTGGAGTCACTGGATTCGGTGACGGCGCGGGCAAGTGTGGTCTTCCCGACGCCTGGGGGCCCGAACAGTGAAACGCCACTGCGTGTTCCGTGAGTTAACGCTGCCTGGATTGCGCGGAACTCTTCGGGTCGATCGATGAGCGGCCAGTTGTCAAGCATCTCTACTCGAGTATCGTTTGGGGGACGTGGATGGATCGGGATTGTTGCAGTCGGTTGGCATTGATTATCAGTCGGGCAGTTCGCTGATGTTTATGGGCTCGGAGAACTCGACTTTGTTCATCTTGTGCCGAAAGTCGCTCGAGGCTTGGTATGTCTTGATCTTCAACCGGTTGATGGACCCCAGAGGCTTGTGGGCGGTGATTCCGTTCCACGGGTTGAAGGCCAGGACGTCATCCGCGTATGCGCTGCGGGCGGGGCTATATGCATTCTGCAGTGGGAAGTTCAGTGTCGCGACTGTCTGGAAGGGCGACTCGTTCTGTGGCCACGCCACCTTGGCGTTCTCGATGGGCATTGTGCGCAGGTCGGTGCAGAGTTGCGCTTGCACCGCGTATGAGGCCGTATTCGTGCGGAAGAAGTCGACCACCGTGTCGCGGTGCACGTTGTCACCGGTCCCCGAAGGGACAAGCTGGCCGGTCAGGGCTTTGGCACCGTCGGAGAGCGGGGCGACCCGGATCTGAGCGATGTATTTCCCGAAGCGCAGAGGAGCAGCGGTGTAATAGATCTCTCCGAGGACATGCGTGTTCGGACGCGCGAACAGGCTGAGCACCGTTGGAACCGGAATACGTACTGGACCAGGCATTTTGGAGGCCCCGCGTAGGACGGCGCTGACGACATTCATAGCGCTGTCGGGGGTCCTCGCTAGGAGCCACGCCAATGGCATGCTTCTGCGGTAATGGCGGATGTCGGCAGACGGGAACGATGGGCTGTTGACAAGGAGAAAATCTTGCGATGTGCCATGGTCCTCGGGCAGCAGCCGCGTGCCGGTTACCCCCAGGACCTTGATTGCCATCGCCCGCACGCCGCGGACGTTGTCGCTCCGGATCGCGCCCGCGGTGCTGGAAAGACGTGCGATGACCGGGTAGGTCGCAGGCGCGGCGAATAGGCCTTGGCGGAGGTGTTCAGGGAGGTCGGCGGAAGTGACGAGTTCGCCCCGGAGGACGCCATGACTCTTGGCGTGTGCGTCGCGGATGGCATGGTTGTGTTTCTTGAATGCCCACTCGTTGTTCTTTCGGAGCGTCGCGACGACGTTTTCGATCTGTTCTTCTTCGCGGGGGCCGATCTGCTCCAGGTCGTCGCTGTAGGGCACGTAGTTTCTCGTTGTCGCGGCTGTCGTTGTGCGGTCGGTCATGAGCGGATCGCTTTCCGTTCCGGAGGGAAATAGGTGTGATCGAGTGCGGGTATGTGCTGGTGGGTGGTGTGGTGGTCCTTCTATCGCGTGTCTGCGACAACTGAGCGACGCGGAGCTGCTGCATGATCGACCGCGAACGAACTATGTTTGCACGAACTGTGTTTGCCCGAATCGGAACGATTTGCGCCACGCCTGGAATTGCCTGCGGACGCGTTCCAATCGCAAACCGTGGACCTGACGTTCTCGCGTAGTCGTCGACCTGGACAGGATCGGTCATCGAGGTCGTAACCTCACAGGGTATGAGCTGCCGACTGACTGCGCTGGGAGGTGTTCCGCGTACGAACGAGGTCGGCGCGACCCGCATGACCTATCGCCTTGCGCTCGCCGGTGTGACATCGCAGACCGAAGCGAGGCCGAAGACCATCGACGCGCACCAACGTCCACGGCGGGCCGCTCCGGCGGTTGTTTGACACTCGTGTCCAGCCTTCGCGTGGTGTATTGCGACCGCGGATGCGCGATGTGTGTCGAGATCGCGGGATTAGGAGCTCGATATGCATCACCACCTTCCGAACGCGCGATCGGGCTCATCGAGGTCCTGCAGTTCCAGTACACAGCTCCGGAGGGTTAAGGGAGCGAGTAGAGCACTACTCGAATGCTCCCGCAGTGAAAGGTCAAGCTCGGAAGGTCGGATTGCCGTCCGCTCCCGAGGTCCGGATGACAGATCGGCTGGCGCAAAGTTCTGGGCATGTCCTCATCGGTATAGGCAACGGGAGAACCCGTCGACGGCGGAGCGCAGGCACACGTTCCCTGCGCGGGGGCGCCGACGGGAGTCTCCGCGCGATCAACCCGCTCTTGACTGATCGGAGCCTTCTCAGTGCTTGCGCCAGTCACCGCCGTCGGGGATGCGGCCGGCATTCTTGACATCGACGTGCACCATGTGCCCGGCCCAGCCGGCGACGGTCCTTCCCGGGGCTCGGCTGGACTCGCCGTTCGGGCCGAGAAACCGATGCCGGTTCACCCTGAGATGGGCTAGGTCGGCTCGCTTCGGCCCGGGTCGAGGTTTGTGCGCAGCGGGCGGTTCGGAATCAGCGCGACGGCGCCGAGGCTAACGAGCGCGAGAGCCGCCAACGCCAGGAAGACCCGACCGGTGCCTTCGCTGTGTGCGGGTAGCGCCGCGGCGAGGACAGGCAGGCCCACCGCTGCGCCGATGGATCGAAAGTACAAAACGGCACCGCCGGCCGCGCCGATGCGGACGGGATCGACGGTGTTCTGCACTGCGAGCACCAGGTTTTGCAGGAGCATCCCGATGCCGAGCCCGCAGAGGAGGACGGCGAGCTCGATCAGCCACAATGCGCTGGTGGTGTCGACAGAGGCGAGTGCACCGCAACCGACGAGTTGGAGCAGCGCTCCGGCGACGAGAAACACCTTCCACCTGCCGAACCGGGTGATGAGGCGGCCGGACACGATGGAGGATAGGGCGAGGCCAACCACCATCGGAGTGAGGAGAACCCCGGCGGCGGTGGCGCTTTGGTCGCGAACACTTTGGAAGAATGCGGCCAGGAAGGACTGTGTCGCATAGAACCCGAGCCCGGCCGAGACGGACGCGGCGATCGTGCACACCACCGTGCGCTCGCCGAGGAGATCGAGCGGCAGAACCGGGGTCTGCGCGCGGCGTTCAACGACGAGTGCGGCGGCGACCAGGCTTGCCCCGACGACGAGGTAGCCGGTAGACGTCCAGGAAACCCAGCTCTGGCCGCCGCGACCGGTGAGGGTGACGCAGACCAACAGCGAGGTGACGCCGGTTGTGAGCAGTGCGGCACCGAGCCAGTCGATGCGCACTTTCGACCGTTGGCCGGCCACTGGTTGCGGTGTGTGACGCAGCGCGAGCACCGCCAATGCGGCCGGCGGCGCGCAGACGAGGAAGCAGGCGCGCCACCCGAGTGGGCTATCGACAAGCATTCCGCCCAGCAGCGGGCTGCCGGCCATCGACACCGCGATCACCACACCCACGTATCCGGAGTAGCGGCCCTGCTCGCGCGGTGGAATGATGGCACCGAGCACGGCCACGGTTATCGTCACTACGCCGCCCATGCCGACGCCCTGCAGCGCCCGGCCAACGAACAGTACACCCAGGGTTGGGGCGGAGGCCGCGACGACGGAGCCACCCGCCAGGATCAGCAGCGCCAATTCGATGAGCGCTTTGGGATTGCGCAGGTCAGCCAGCGTTCCCCAGATCGGCGTAGACGTGGCATTGGCCAAAAGCGATATCGTGATAATCCAGGTCAATCCGGCAGTACCGCCGCCCAATTCGGACGTGATCGTAGGCAGCGCGGGGAAAGCGACGGTCCCCGACAGAAGCGCGGTGAATACCGCGGCGAGCAATGCGAACAAGACACGCAGGATGTCGCGGTGGTGGAGGGGTTGCGTCGAGCGTGCGGGGGTCGCCGAGCGTGGCGACGTGCTGGAGGTGTGCGCGGACATTGCGGGGTCCTCGGAGAATGCGTCGGCCGCTGGAGGGTCGGTCGACGGTGGGCGAAGCGGTGGCAGCGGGGTAGGAATGCAAGTCGGAATCGAACCGTCTGATGGCGGCGGAATCACCGGACTGATACTCGGCGCTCCATATTCTGCATTCGCATGGCTTCTCCTCGGAAGTGTCGGCGGCGGACTGATCCGCCGATGCGACACGTCCATCGTCGCGCTCCGCGCCTGTATCCCGCGCGAGTAGTCCACTCCTCATCTCAGTGCTGCGCCGATGGCGGCGTCCCCTGTCAGCGTCGTGGTCGGACACACCTCAAAGTGAGGAGTGCCGGGGTCCTGGGCGGCCCGGGTCTCACTCTCGTCCTGGGCAGACAGTCAGGGCAGGTTGGTGTCCTGGCCGGTTCGTAGGGATGCAACGTGCGGCGCGGAGCCCTCGAACGCGGCTATACCAGCGGGCACGAACGTAGCCACGGATTGCTACCGCTTTGTTGGATATCTCCTCGGCGATCGCGACGGCCGCCGCGAGAGTCACCGAATTCTCCTATCTCCATGCTGATTCAGTATCAGAGCTACATTCTGGGCGTGATCTCGATCCGCCGTCCTCTCGGTCAGTCCGAGGCCGGGGGTCGAACTGGTCGGCCGAATTGACCGCAGAACCAACGTTCTGCGAGCGGTCACCATGAATCAGCGATGGATGAGAATCGTACTCTGCACGAAACAGCTTTCGCAGGATCGATTAAGGTTACTCGTGAAACGGAGACCCAGGTCGTCGTTGCGCGAGTGCCGTATATGTCCGAATCGACCAATCTACCGGTCGGCGTTATGCGCAGTACTCAGTTCAGTGAGTATCTGCGAGGTCTTGGGCGCCTGCTCCAGGCTGAAGGATAGGCCTTGGGCGCGGATCGCTTCCTCGAAACGCCTCTGGTGTTTGCCTGCGTCGCGCTCGGCGCGGATCGACAGCTCGAGAAAGTCGACGCTTCCGAAGGTCCATCGTTCGGCGTCGACCTCGGAATCGAAGTCGCCGACCGTGATGTTCTTCCATTTCGCGGCGTTGACGGGGCCCAGCGGGGTGAGACCTGCGAATGCGATCCGAAGGTCCGCGCAGTCTTCGAGGAACTGCTGTTGATGGTCATTGAACAGCGTGCAGAGATCGTTTCCGTTGGAGGTCACGTCTTCAATGAGTCCGGGGGCGAGTTGGTGGACGGCGGAGGCGGCCAGCGTGCGTCGCTGTCCAGCCCAGTCCTGCTCGAGTCGATATTTCTTTCCGTCGGGGGAGCTTGTGCTCCACTTCGGGATCAATTGTGTGCGCCGACATGGTCTGAGTTTGATCGTCGAGTCGTCCTTGCTGTGGCTGCTTCGGAGGCGTATTACGATGCCCGCAGCCAGCAGTGGCAATTTAGTTCGGATTCCTGGTGTTTCGTCCTCGAGGAACCAGATCTGCATTGGTGACCCGTGATCGGGATCGAGTCCGAGTGTTGACAGTGCGGTCGGCACCGGCACCTTCTCGGACAATGTGACCTTGATCTCGACAGGTTCGTTCGACATTTGGGCTCCTTGCTCTGGCAGATGGTGATCGGCTGGCGGTGATATTCGATGACGCTGTCCTTCCGATTTCCGGCTCGCTGGTGCTGGTTGGTGTCAGGGATGCATTTCGACGGGTGGGCCGAATTTGTTGGGAGTTGTCGACATGTCAATCGCGCCGATGGCTACGCATGTGGCGAAACGCGGCGGCTGTGTTGCGCGGAATCTCACCAACCGGGTGGAGCCGCCGGCAGGCCTTGAGGTGGGGCGTCGATACCGGCCGCCGATGCTCGCCGGTCGCGCGGACTTCAAGGACTCCGTGCGGTCAGCACCCAGGGCCATCACAGGCTTGCTCCCTTCGTCTGGCTCAGTGTTCCTTCGGCAGGCTTGGCTAGGTATGGGAGCCTTTCGATGAGGTCGGTTGCCCGAGTGGAGCCGTTGCGGGCGCGGATCTGCTTGCCGAGGTTGGCGGCGGCGATGCGGTGGGGGCCGTCGGTGAGGAGGCCGTCGGCGGCCGCGCGGATCGCACCAGCGCCACTGGCCGTCCGCGACCATCCGGTCGGGGTGGGTGGTGGGGTGCAGGCACTGTGCGGCTCCGTGGTTTTCGATGGTGCGGCCGATCATGTTCTGGTCGGCGAGGGGGTGGATGGGCATCACGATCATCGGAATGTCGTGGGTGAGGGTGCGCAGTGTGGTGTCGTGTCCGCCGTGTCCGATGACGAGGGTGGTCTTCGGGAGCACCGTGCTGTGGGGGCGGTAGCCGTGGATTTCGGTGTTCGGGCCGGTGGTGAGGCTGGTGGAGGTGATGGACGGTCCGGTGGTGACGACGGTGTGGGCGTTGATGCCACGCAGGGCGTCGAGGATGGATTGGAGTGCGCGGTGTTGTCCGGGGAGGTTGTTGATGCTCAGGCTGACCAGAATCTGGGGTTCGCGGTACGACACCGGTGTGAGGGTGGCGGGCATGGGGTGGTGCACGGCCCCGATGTGGTGGATCGCGGGGTGCAGGCGGCGTGTGCCCGCGGGGTCGAGGTGCTTGTCGGTCGCGACGAGGACGAGGTCGGAGGCCTTCCACAGCGCGAGGGGGTGGTGTCCGTGCAGTCGGGCCAGCACCTGGGTGGGACCGCTGCGCATGGCGCGTTCGACGAATTCGCAGAAGGTGTGGACGAGCACTACCCGCGGCAGGTGCGCCTTCTGCGCGGCGTGCAGGGCGCCGAGGAGCAGGCAGTCGATCACGATGAGGTCGGCGGGCTCGCGGTTGAGGGAGTCGAGCAGGTCGCGGCCGGGCCCGGGATCGGTGAACACGGACGGCGATGCGAATAGTCCGGTGGCGCTGCGGTGTTCGGTGGTGGACTGCCAGGGTCGGGCGTGCCGGTAGGGCTCGAAAGGAAACCCGGCGGGGGCGATCTGGGACCTTTGCAAGGCGTGTCCGAGGAAGCGAACGCTGTGTCCGCGCTTCTGGAGTTCGCGGGCGATTCCGAGGGCGGGTGGAAGGTTGCCTCCGCCGTCCCAGGTGACGAACAGTATCCGCGCCATGGCGGGCCTCCCAGAAATCGTGTCGGGTCGATCAGCGATCGGACCTGCCTGTCCAATAGTGGGCCCCGGTGCCGGCGGTGTGCTGATGCCTCCCAGCCTCGGCGTCGAGAGCTCGACGCTGAAGCAGTGGTGACGGCTGATCGGTCTGGAACTAGTATCCGGCCTGTCGATCGCATCTCTGCGGGTATTCGACTACTGCACTGGGGTTGTTGCTCCTTCGCCCTGGTAGTCGGTGAGTTGCGTCTGTCCGCGTTGCGAGGACGGCCGAACCGTGATTGCCCTCCGCGGCGTGGTAGTTCAGGGCTCAAGGTGCCGGGTCGTGGTCAAGATCGGCGCGAGGCGGCTCAGAACAGCAGTGTGTCATCCTCATTCGACTCAAGACGCAGTTCATCGCCATCATGAATCCTTTCGTCAGCCTCGTCTGGAGGACGGATTCCGGGTAAGAATTGTGCGATATCCCGCGGGCGGTGGACGGGATGAAGGCGGATTCATCCCGCCCACTGTGGGGATTCAATGCTGACTTCTATGTGATGTCCGGGATTATCAGCACCTCACCGACGTCGATACGATCGGGATTGGAGATGCTGTTCGCGATCGCGATCACGTCGTAGAGGGTTGCGTCCCCGTAGTAACGGCGTGCCAGTTTTGACAGTGTGTCGCCGCTGATCACCCGATGCCGCGGCGCATCGGGCCCGATATCTGGGATGATCAGGACTTGCCCAACCCTGATGATGTCCGGGTTGGCGATCTTGTTCACCAACGCGATGATTGGGTACAGGGATGCGTCGCCGTAGTAGTCCTGTGCTATGCCGGAGAGTGTCTCACCCCGCGCAGTGGTGTGCTTCGATGCCATGTCGGTCTCCTCTTCTCGGATGGTTCATTTCCTTTGCAAGGGATTGCATTCCCTCACGAGGCAATTGTTCATGGTTGTCTTGTCGGCGTTGTGGGTAGTTGACTACTCGTTCGCGGAATGGGTAACGGGGGGCTGTGATGTGTCGAGACCCGACTCGGCTCGGCAAAGTCGCCCGGTGCCGTTCCTCGTGCAGTACATTCGATCTGCCCTGCTGTGCCAGGCGAGCAGGACGATCGCATTGATCTGGCACGTGGACTATGGCCAGGACAGTCCCGCGACCCCGCCGCCCCGGTGGGGCCCGACCGTATTCGGATGGGGCATCCGATTGGTCGGCCGGGTGCGCATCAGACAGCCGCATTTGGTCAGTGCCGCAGCTTAGGGTGCTGAGTCCTCCCGATGCCAAACACGCGTTTCCATTGACGCCTACCGACCGCTGATCTGCACGTCGTCGTTGTGCACCTTGCAGTGACGAGTTGTCTGGCACTCGCGCTATGGGCTGCTGGTGGCTTCCGCGATGAAAGCAGCGTTCATCCTGAGGATCTCCGTTGCAAGGTTGGCGTCGATGGTGTCCAAAGTGTCGTCCGGGCTGTGGATGTTGTTGTTCGAGCTGTCTGCTCCCTCGATGGTGAGCACGGCGGGGATTCCGTGGTTGATGAAGGGTACGTGGTCGCTGTTGAAGGGGTTGAGGCTGGTTTCTACCGCGAGCGCGGTGTATGTGTGAGCCGCTCTCGTCAGACCGTCGATGACCTGCTGCGAAAGAGCTGCGCCTTCGAGCAGTACGGTGGGTTCCGTCGTGTTTGTCGTGGCGATCATATCCATGTTCAGAACTGCTCGAACACGTGTACGGTCGAGTGAAGACAGGCTCGCGACGTACTGATTGCTGCCGAAGAGTCCTTGCTCTTCGCCACCGAACAGAATGAACCGTAGGTCTTGGGATACCGTGGTTTCGGCGAGTGCACGTGCGAGAGTAAGGATTCCTGCGCAGCCGGAGGCGTTGTCGTCGGCGCCTGGAGCAGGTGCGTGGGGACCACCGGCAATGTTGATCGAATCCAGGTGAGCTGAGACGATGACGACGTCCCGTGGCGCGGGTGAAGTGCCCGTTCGGTCGGCGATTACGTTGCGGCTGGGCTTTCCGGCGACCGTGATCGTCTGGGTGCGTACGCGGTAGCCGAGGCTGTCGAGGACATCGCCGGCCCAATCGGCGGCCGCGACGAAGTCAGGGCTCGTTGAGTATCTCGTGGTGAAAGAGACCAGCGTGCGCAGGTCGAGCTCGAACTCTTGTCGGGACACTGCGTTGACTGACTTCTGTACGTCGAGGTCTGGTGTTCGTCGCCGCCCGACTTCGGGAACCCGTGTGTCGACAATAACGGTGTTCCAGGGGATCTTGGCAACGCTGTAGCAGGGGAGGTGTCCCTCGAGGTCCTGGTGCTCGGTGTCGTCGGTGACCACGAGGTAACGGCCCAGGTCGACGAGCACTGGTACGTCGGGCTTGTCTTGCTGGAAGAGGCGTCCGTTCTGGGTCACCAATCGTAGGTGTGTTGGAGATATGTCGTCGCGGATCGAGCCGGTCGGAGCGATGGTTTCGAGGACGGTACGGTCTCCCTCGATTACCAGCACGTCCTTGAGCCGTACCCAGGACGCGCCGGCTCGTTCGCAGGCATCGGTGACCTGGGCGGGTCTAGGATGACCACGAACAATCGCCGCCGCCGTTCGTGCTGTGGGTGGATGGATGTGGGCTTGCACGTGAGGGATCAGCTCGGCCAAGGACGTCATGTCTCCACCCGTTCCGTCGGGCGGGCACACAGACAAGGCGTGCATTCCCAGTCTGCGAGCGGTGTCGACGTGGATGCGGTTCTCGGAGACGAAGAGTACGTCGGCGAAGCGCATATCCGAGGCGGTCTTGGCGACCACCGCTTCGAAGAACGCAGCTGCGGGTTTGAACACCCCGACCTCACTCGACAGCGTGACTCTCGATGCGAGGGGTTGGAAGAAACGGTCGATGCCGAGTTTGCGGAGAATGGCATAGTACTTCTCCCGGATGTGCGGGAGATCGCTGCTCTGGGTCGGCATCTCGAAGTCGGAACCAAGGCTCAAAACGACTGGTGCGCCGTCAGGATCCCGCATCTTCGCGATGGACTCGAGTGTTTTCACCGCGCCCGGTAGCAGCTCGTCGTTGTGTTCTAGCGTGTCGCCGAGGTCGAACAGGACCATCTTCATCTCTCTACTCACTTCCTCGTCAGGGAACGTCGAAGTTCTCGACGACACCGGCCAGACTGGAAGAGTTCGATGGCGGTGATACGGCCCCGGCCCCCATGCCGCGCTTCGCGAATCCTCTCCACACCAGCGGAAGGTCGCTGGTGTCTAGCGTCATGACGGCCGTAAGGATTCCGTCTCGGGCCTGGGTGAAGGTTGGACTGTTCGGGGTGAGTTTGAGCCCGCCGACGACATAGTCGAGTACCCGCCGTTCGGCTTCGATGTGGCCGTGCTGTGCGACGAGATTGACGAACACCTCCCACAGGGCGGCGCACCACACCTCGCCCGCGTTGTGTACTTCGTTATTCGGACCGCCCGACGTCGGGTTTCGGGGTACGCCTGGCGGGATGATCACGCCGTTGCTGATGTATCGGAAGGTCAGCGGGTTCTTAGTCAGGTCGGCGGAGTAGGGGTAGCGGCGGATGGAAAAGTAGTAGTTGTTATCGAAGTCTGCTCGCAGGTCCGTCCACCCTCCCACCGGAAAGGCACCGTTCTCGAAATCGTCATCGCGACTCGAGGTCATGGCGATCGCGAAGAAGTCTCCCCACCCTTCGCCCATGGCCCTACCCTGTCTGTTGCCCAAGCCGTTGGCGTTTCCGACGAGACGATTGGTGATGTAGTGGCCCATCTCGTGGAAGGTGATCATCGCGTCGAAGTTGCTGGTGCGTGCGGGCATGGCTGGTTCGCACCCTCGGAAGAGGTACATCTGCATGCGGGGACTGGAGCCGTCCGGTGGCGTTGCCATGTTGGCGTTGTCGGTGCCGCTGAAGTCGTTGCCTTCGGCGAGGATGGGGTCGCCGGGGATCCCGCCACGGCCGTAGTTGTCGAGTTGGGCGTTGCCTGCGGCTTCGTCGAATCCGGCTTCGTACCAGCGGTCATGTAGCCAGTTCACGTGGACGAACATGCCGACGATGCTTGCTTGCAGATTGTGGGAGAGGATGCGGGCAGTTGGTGGTTGTAGGGGTAGTCGAATGTGTCGGCGGAGGTGATTTTCCCGAGGATGTCACCGGTGCCGAAGCCGTCTGGGCTGGCGAGGTCTGCGTACGCGATGCAGTTGTTGCCGGCGGTGGTTGTCGCTCCCGGAGGTAGCCAGGGGTCGCCGGTGAGCAGGCTTTCGACCTCGACGAGGCGCGCGTCGATCGGCGTGGCCTGGAAGCCGTCAGGAATGCCTGTCGGGTGTGGTGATCCTGGCGCGGGGGAGTCCTCGGGGCGGAGCAGCGCATCGCCGGCGTTGTAGATGCGGTAGGCGAACTTGTCGTCGGAGGCCAGATTGCTTCGATACAGGACGTCGGGAGTGCCGACGGAATCGACGACATACGCGAAAGCGGGATAGTCGCGGATCCACAGCTCGATGTAATACCCGGGAACGAAGTTTTCGTCGCCGAGCGGGAAGAGGACGTCCTTGACACGTACTGGGCGGGTGAAGTGGAAGGCGGCGCCGGGCTTCTCGGTGAAGTTGTAAGATGTGTAGGTATCATCCTGCGCTGCAGTGTCTGTGAGAACGAACGCGGCGGCATCACACGAGACGTTCGTCAGGTCGAGCGTAGCGAGAGCGATGGCTTGTTCTGGGGTTGTCGACGTCGCTGACCGTGACCGAAGCGCGCGCACGGCACCGGGGAACAGTTGGCCGGCGAGGGACACCACCTCGTTGTCACCGTTGACTGCAGCGGTAACCTCGGAATTGAAGACCTCAATGCCATCTACCTTCTGGACTAGCTGGACGGTGCGCATCCGGTTGCCGCTCACGGATTGGATGTCGACGCTCGACGCGACGTCCTCGTCGGACAGATTCCACAGTTCGGCATTCGTCGCTATGAACTTCTCGACAGATTCCTCAGGCGAGGACGCTTGCTGTCGTGTGTGTTGAGCGGACTTATCTGTGACGAGTACTCGGTTCGGGAGGTTAGTTGCTTCGTCGAAGTCCACGCTCAGGCCGGGCGGCGTGCTTTCGGGACGTTCGCTATCTGTCGCTGAGCTGCGCGCGAATGAGCGGCCGCGGAAGGCTCGCTCGCTCGCGTCGTAGAGGGCGTGGAAGTTCTGTGGAATCTGGTTGGTCTTCATGATCATTCTCCGTCGACGGTGTGCGCAGGCGTGTGGTGGACGCCGTGGTCCTGATTGTCGGCGGCAGCGTTCGACGCGACATCAGTAGTGCACTACCCGATTCGGTTGGCGCGAGCGCGCGATTGTGCGTGTTGGTCACCGGCCGTGCAACCGCATCGGTGGACGGCTGAAGTGCTCGCAGCTGCCTGGCGATGAGGTGCGAACGCGGGTCTTCGCAGTATTTGCTTCGCGGCGGGCGTAGGTACCAACGTTGTGGATGGGGTTTGTGTCGGTCGATGCAGCGAATCTAATACTTTGCTAGTCGATTCCGCTTCTGAACGGAGGTAACTGGTCCAGTGAACGTCACGGTGCGCTGAATGGGCAGTGCCACGCAGGTGGCCGCGGAGACGGAGTGTCGCGTTCCGGAATGCATGCACGTGTGATCTTTGGAGTCGTTCGCTAATGCTTGTCGCGAGCCGAACCCCCGCAGCGGCACGTGAGGACCGATTGGTGGGACATGTCACAGAAACCGGAGATGCCGTGTGGACGGCAGGCGGCCCGTGTTGTGGGGTCGAGGGCCTCGTCTTGCAAATCCGCGTGGGCATTCCGGATCGGGACGTCCGTGATGTGGCCGGTGGTGGACGGTCTTTTCGTTGTGGGTGAGCAGGAAGGTCGGAACACCCGACCCAGTCCGACGAACACGCTCGGCGAGGTCCCGATCACGCAGCGCGATTGACCATTCGTAAATCAGCACCAGGCCGGCCAAGGCGGCGGGAGCACGACTTTGCTTCGTAGACGATCGATCGTCCTCGGCACCGAGACCCCGCGCGGCGCTTGCGCGCCGCGCGGGGCGAAATTTGGTCCGGGCAGATTCGTGTCAGCCTTTGGGAGCCTTCGTGTTCGGCCGCAGGCAGTCATTGGTGTCCGCCGACAGTCGCCGATCGAACGGATGCGACCCCGGAAACCGGGATTTCCGGTCCGCCTCTCTACGTGCCACTCGATAAGACACGATTACATGTCCGGTTCGTCATAGGTCCGCGAAGCGCACGTTTCCTCGGGTGTGGTGATCTTCATGTCCGTCAGTCGGATCACCTATATGCCCAAATATGTTGTCCCTCGATCAAAGAGATGAACACCGGCCGATTCTTCATCCGAACTCGGATCTTATTCCCTGGGGTGTGAGTGCGGTGATGTAATTGTGCGGGCCGTGGTCAGCGATCTCCTGCTGCCATGGAAGATTTCGGAGCAGCGCAACCTGCCGGGTCAGCATCGTCACCCCGCCGAGAAGAAGCCCAATCCCATTGGTTTGCGATGTGTATCGATGTGCACGGGACCACGTATGATGTGGGCTTCCGCCTCGGCGGCGAGGGCACCGATATTCGACTCCGAAATGTTGGAAGCGTCCCGACTCACGGGGCGGCAGTTGGGGGACGACGTCGGCTCCGTAGACGTATCGGAAGATCCTCTCGTGGAGCAATCCGTCTCCGGACCTCGAGCGCACCTTCTCGCAAGCACGTGCAAAGTCGGGTGTTCCAATCATGGGTTGTCCGAAAGTGTAGGTAGCTCGATTCTTGGACGCGATCTCGCTGAATCGGTCTTGCGTATGCAGCATCACGGTCATCAGGACGGCCATGGCCCCACCGAGACTGTGTCCGGTGATGTAGAGCGCTTCCATGGGATTGACTCGTTCCTTACTGCCGTCGGCGATCGAGAATCCCTCGAGGGCGCGCTGCAGAACATCGATCACTGCGAACCTGGAGGCCCTGGTGTTCCGATAGAAACCGGCGTGCACGCGACTCGTTTCGGCGTGGTCATCCCCCAGGTCGTACCCGACCTGGGCGGGATCGGCGTCCAGATCGGTCAGCCAATTGACGACGTTCACCGGCTGGGTTCCACGGTAGCAGAGCACGACCACTCGTCCGTCGTGGCTCTGCACGACGTACGCTGTCGAGGCGATGAACATTGCATCGACGATGACCTGCAGCATTCGGCAACGGCTCTCGGAAAGCCCGAGCCGCGTCATCATCGTCGTGAGTATCCTTTCGTCGCCGTAGGCGTATCCCGCACAGGTGGCGAGTACATGCCGAACTTCTTTACTCGGCTGGTTGGCGGTGACGAGGGTATCCGCCAGATTGGTGTACACGGGTTCGTAGGTCGCTGCCGGATACGCTGGTTTCAGGTCGGGGAGTGCGGGCCCCACGAAGTAGGCCTGCTCGATGAAGTGCGTGGCAGTCCGTATCGCCTCACCTAGAAAAACGTTGCGGCCGTCTGCATCTGCCGTGTCACGTCTTTGATGGCCATCTTCGGGTTGTCGTGGTTGCGCATCTGGCTGTTGAACATTGGTCTCCACAATGTCTCCTCTCGACGGCTGTTTTCTCGCAGAGGGCGGATTCGGATGCTTCTATCGGATAGTTCGGTACGGGACTCGACTGGAAGCGGATCTGCGGTGGTGAAGCTCGGGTGGTGGCGGCTTGACCCGATGGCCGTCATCCCGGTTTCGCGGACCGAAGCGGTTTCGCGGACCGAAGCGAGTCGGACACCATCGCTGGACGGCGCAACTCGACGCGCACGGCAGCAACATGGCTGAGGGCCCCAGTTCTGCCGTGCCGCGGTTCGCTGCGTTCGCGCACGTGTGTGCCTGTACTTCAGGCCGTCGGATTTGAGAGTCGAGACGCATCACCACCTTCTATAGACGAGATTGCGTATAGACGAGATTGCGCGGGGTCGAGGTCCGTCGAGATCTAGTACACAACCTCAGAGGGCAGGGGGCGTGAGTAGAGCACTACTCGACTGCAGGGCCTGTTGCAGGGTTACGGATCACGTCGGTAGCAGTGGAGTCAGGGCGGCGGCGATCCGCAACGCCGTGCGAGGGGACGACGCGGGTGCTTGGCCGTGCGGCATTGGTTGCGATTCGGATCCAGATACTGAGGACTTTGTTGTCCGATGGGACGGGGTCTCCCGCGGCGGAGTGCACGGTGATCGGCAGGCAAATGAGGTAGCCCGTTACGTGCAGCAGGATGCCGAAAATGCGAGATCATAGGTGAATGGTCAACGAATCGGTTCATCGCGAGAGCGCAATCGAACGGCTCCCGGATGCGTATGCGGTGGCTCTGCGCATGCGGGACGCCGGCCTGTCGTACGCCGCCATCGCGGAGAGAGTGGGTGTCGAGCCGGAGGCTGTTGGGCCGATGCTGCGGGTTGCGAAGGCCAAGCTTGCCAGCACTGGGTACGACGACACCAGCGAGAGCTGACGTACCCGTCAGCTGGTCGTCGTGACACATGGCTCGTTTGACCTGGGGGTATAAGTCGCTGCGTGTAAATTCACTCGGCCTGGACCATCACAATGGTGTGCCGTGACCCGTAGAATCAGAACCGTTCGGTTTGTTTAAGGAACGTAACCGCGGGCGCCTTCACCACCCAATGCGATTGGTCGGTTTCGGTTCGAGGCTAGGTTCGTCTGCCGACCCGCGGGGAAAGGCAAAGTGGACGCACCTAAAGGGGTCTCTGCGTCCCAGCCTGAGGGGACAGGTATGAAACGCGAGTGGCCGCTCACCGGGCGAGCCGAAGAGCTCGAACTGATTACCGAGGCCGTCGCGACGGCCGGAAGTACTTCCGGATTCATCATCGCCGGCGCCGCCGGAGTCGGTAAGACAAGACTCGCACGGGAAGCGTTGGCCGTCGCAGCATCACGCGGAATGACCACACGGTGGGTGGCGGCGACCGCGTCCGCACGTTCGGTTCCGCTCGGGGCGTTCCACGACATCGTCGGCAGGTTTGGACCCGATCCCGGGACGCGGGTGCGTGACGCGATATCCGCGCTGACTTCCCGAGGCGACTCGGTGATCTGTATCGACGACGCACATCTGCTTGACGACCTTTCGGCGCTCGTTGTGCATCAGCTCGTCCTGGCAAAAACGGTTCGGGTTGTCCTCACGATTCGCAGTGGGATGCCAGCCCCAGATGCGGTGACCGCGCTCTGGAAGGATCGGCTGGTCGAACGACTCGACCTACAGCCGCTGTCCGTGGATGAGACCTGCTCACTCATCGAGGCAGTGTTGGGTGGGCAGCTGGATTCCCGAACGGTCCGGGGGCTCTGGACACTCTCATGCGGGAACGTTCTGTACGTCCGGCAGCTCGTCGAGGAGGAACTGTCTGCCCACCGGCTGGTGCAAGTCGCGGGTGTCTGGATCTGGAGCGGTCAGCCCGTCATCTCACCTGGTCTCGGTGACCTGGTCGGCGCTCGGATGGGACGCCTCACGCCACCTGTTCTTGACGTGGTGGATGCACTCGCGCTGTGTGAGCCACTGGACCTCGATATCCTCGTCCGAGTGACCAGCCTCGGAGCGGTCGAGGACGCCGAGATGCAGGGACTGATCGACCTCACCGTCAAGTCCGAGCATCTTCGTCATGTCACTCTTGCTCATCCACTCTTCGGCGAAGTCCGTCGCGCACGTTGTGGGGAACTCCGGAAGGCGAGATTCTGCGGCCATATCGTCACGGAACTCTCCGCTCGCCCCTGTGTCGACATGCGAGACGCGGTGCAGAGGGCAATTTTGACACTCGATTCTGACATCGATCCCGAACCGACTCTGCTTCTTCACGCCGCGCGGTGCGCCATGCAACTCCTCGATCTCGAACTGGCGGAGCGGCTCGTTCGTGAGTCAGTCCGCGCGGGGGCCGGCGTCAAAGCGCAAACGCAATGGGCAATCACTTTGACTACGCTCGGGCGAGGTAACGAAGCACAACACGTGCTCGCGGAACTCGAGGGCGCAGGCCTGCCCGATGCAGATATCGCCACGATCAGTTCGGTGCGCGCTGCGATTGTGCTGTGGATGCTCGGCGATCCAGAATTCGCGCGGCGAATACTCGACGCCTCTGATGAGAACGCGATGCGATCAGGGGCGATCGGTTCGCACACGGCGGTCCAGGCGTCGCTGTCGGCGGCAACGGGAAATCCGACCTCCGCAATCCGAGCGGCGAAGGTGGCATTGTCGAACCATCTCGATGACTTCCACTCAGCCATCGCGACGTTCGCATTGGTAATCAGTCTCGGGGAACTCGGTTGCATTCGCGAGATGCGCACTGCCGCCGACGCCATTCTGGAGGTCGCCGAACGCTCGCCGGAGGCGGCGCAACTCAAGTTCGCGCTCGGGCAGTTCCAGAGTGCAGCCCTTCGAACATCCGGCAATCTCGACGACATGTGTCGATGCGGCGAACAGCTTTGCCGACACACGGTCGACACTCCAGGAAACTTGTCGGCCCTTGCAGCGATGCTGCGTGGACACACGGACCTTGCCTTCGGTCGAATCACGGCGGCTGTGCGTTGGCTCCGTGAGGCGAGAGCGGAGTACGCAAACGAGAGGCTACATGCGCGTGCCTGGCGAGCACTTAACCTTGCCTGGCTCGCTCAGGCCTACGGGAAGAATGGCAATGCGAAGGCCGCCGCCGAGGCCGCCACACAGCTCGCGAAGATCCGGCCCGATGACTTTCCATACGTCGACATGGACTGTGCCCTCGCGGAGGCGTGGGTTAGTGCGGCCGAAGGTGCACTCAATGCCGCAATTGCGACGGCACTATCTGCCGCCGACACTGCACGTGCACGCGGGCAACTAGCCAACGAAGTGCTCTGTCTCCAAACAGCGACGCAGTTCGGTGACGTTTCGACGGTAAAGCGCTTGGCGTACCTGACCGGAAAGGTCGAAGGCCCGCGCGCTTTCGCAGCATCCGCTCATGCTTCAGCGTTAGTTTTAGCCGACGGTCCGGGACTGCTCATAGCAGCGCGCCAATACGCGCAGTTCGGTGACCGAGTAGCAGCCGCGGATGCCAGCGCCCAAGCCGCGCTTCGCCTGGCGTCCGCAGGCCATCGCGGAACAGCACTGACTGCACACGCGGCAACCCTGCGGATCGCCGCGGAATGCCAATGCCTCCACACACCTGCACTCAGGGAACTCGCAGAACCCATCGCGTTCACCGGGCGTCAGCGTGAAATCGTTCGGCTCGCAACCCAAGGCCTGACAAACCGAGAGATTGCGGAGCGGCTGGTCCTGTCCGTACGGACCGTCGAAGGCCACCTCTACCGCGCCTCCCAGCGGGCTGGAGTCACCAACCGGGAAGATCTGGTAGCAATCCTGGGACGAGGCTGAGCCCAAACGGTCACCGGCGCTGCGACAACGGTTTCAACCAACGTGTCGTCAAGTCGAGTTGCGTGAAGAGTTTTGCAGTGCCGTGGGGAGACGATGGGATCGATGTCTTCGCGGTCGGTGGTGAACACGCTACGTGGCATCCGCCTGGTCACGAAGGATTCCGCCTCTACCGACTCGAGCATCGGCGTGATTCTCCGGGGCCGATGTTGCGGCTGCCGGCCGCTGCGCCCACCCATGAGCCTGTATGAAGTGGCTCCCTGCTCAGTCGGCATTTGACGCCGGCCACGACGTTGCGCGACTGCATAGGTCTGGGCGAGGTCGAGATCGTGTGGATATCGCACCGGAGGTCCTCGACAGGTGACTGTCGCTAAGGTATTTCGCGTTCGTGGTACCGCGGCCCGTCATCGCCCGTTCCGCAAAATTGGGGTAGAGAACTACCCCTTCGCGCTGCGTACCGTTCGAGCACAGTGGATTTAGGTTTCCGAGCAGCTCAACCGATGACTCGGGTGGTGCGCCGCACTGCTCGTCGAATTGAGAGCTCCGTCGATGTGGGCGGGAATGCCACCGGATAGTCGGCGACAGGAATTGAACGCGGAAAGGAGAAAGCGATGAGTCCCACCGCAGATGGACCTGTCAGTCGACACGTATGTGCTGGTCAAAGATCGCATGGTTCGTTCAGCGAGACCCGACCCGCAGCGCCAGCCCGGCGCAGCGCGTCGCGGCATGGACGGGTACAGGCCTTCGCTCGACCGATTGCCCACGCGGTCGGTTCCGGAGCATTGCGAGAGGACGCATTGGTGGCCGCGTTGGTCGAGGCGTCAGGCCAACAGACGACCGACTCGAATGTGCCGCGATGTCCGGCGCCTGCGCGGACAGCATGGTGTGCAGTCGTATTGCGTGAATTGTGGCGGGAACGGAATGGATCAGGGGACTCTCCGCCGGCGTGGGAAACAGGACGGAGAGATCGGGGATCGGACCTGCATATCGGAACTGTGGACGCGGTGTCGCTCACCCGATTGCTCGGACCTCAGTGGCGTGCGCTGCTGGCCGTAGCAAGGGCCGAGGACTGCCCATTCGATCCAATGGCCGAGGACATCAATGTAGTGGAACGTTGGACGTCATTGAAATGGATTTGCTCGGTTGAAACCGTTGATCGGGCGGCTATCGAATCCGGACGTCACGATCAGCTGCGCGCGGCGCGTCGAATCACTCGTCACATCGGCGTCGGAGTACATCAGCGCGCGGCGTCGGACGCCGCTACGGCGCTTGTCGTCGGAGACGTGGTTGGTGTGCATGGCTTGGGTGCGCACCACTTCGAGTTCCTCATCGCTCCGTGGCTGTGCGCTCACCCTGAGCAGCGTCCGAATTGTGAGGGCCTGACCGCACAGCGCACACGAGTCTAGGGATCTCACGCAAATGGACGTCTCAGGCAATCGCTCCGCCGAGCGGACAAGAATTCGGGTAGTGGACTACTCGTGCTGCACGGCTGCCGGTGGGGCAGGCTCGACGTTAACGCGGTGGGGATACGGAGGAACCGATGAAACACCTGGTGATCTGTTGCGACGGCACCTGGAAACGAGCCGACGAGCAGAACGTGTCAAACATCGAGAAGATCGCCCGCGCCATCGACCCAGTACCTCCCGGCGGTCCACCCCAAGTCGTCTACTACACCAGCGGAGTGGGGACCGGGGCCACTCGCGCTGAGCGCATGTTCGGCGGCGCGTTCGGTCTCGGACTCGACGCGGCGATTATCGGCGCCTACCGCTTCTTGGCCTTGAACTACGAACCGGGCGACGAGGTGTATGTGTTCGGGTTCAGCCGCGGCGCGTACACCGCGCGCAGCCTCGTCGGCATGATCGCCGCGATCGGATTGCTGACACCGGACGGTGTCGTGCGGAACAGACTTGGCTCTGCCATCACGGTCTACCGCAACCGGCCCCGTCCAGGGGCAAATCCGCACCCGGAGGCGGTGAAGGCGGTCGACGACTTCCGCGAATTCTGCTACAGCGACACCGACGTGAAGATTAGGTTTCTCGGGGTATTCGACACGGTCGGGTCGTTGGGGGTACCTGGCGTCTCCGGCCGCAAGTACCGGTTCCACAACGTGGAGCTGACCGCGCAGGTCGCGTACGCCCGCCAGGCCCTCGCCCTCGACGAACGCCGCAGACCATTCGCGCCGTCGGTCTGGCGGCAGGGCGATAACACGCGAACCGATGTGAAGCAGGTCTGGTTCGAAGGAGTTCACACCGATATCGGTGGCGGATATCCCGATTCCGCCCTGTCCGACCTCACCTTGACCTGGATGATCGACGAGGCGAGGAACTGTCGGCTTGCCTTCCACCAAGAACGCGTTGACGTCAACCTACAAGCCAAGCGGGCGGTGGAACCGCACGACTCGATGACGGCCGGGTACAGGATGGTGGGCCTCGTAGGTGCGGCCCGTCATCGCCTCCGGCTCGACGACGGATCGGGCTCGCGTTTCCGTGGTGGTTGGCGTCTCCTGGAAGCCTGCGGCACCGACGATCGGAACGACGCTCCCGGGGATTGGGCCGTCCGCATCGCGGCACCGGCGTACGAGCACTGGAAAGCCGCTCCCGAAAAGGGAGTGCGGGCAGCGCCGAATGTGGGGTGGTGGATCGACGAGTTGCGGCGTCGGAAGATCGATCCGGAGAGTCGAGTCGAACGGCTTCCGTGGCCGGTGCCCGTCGCGAGCACTTGAATACGAGACCCTCTCGGCACGTCGCTTCTCCATTTCAGACCCGCGAACGGCGAGCGTGATCGTCCCGGCCGCCACTGCATGCGCAACCAAGGCTGACGCTGCTGAGAAGGAACACTATCTATGGAGCACACGATGGCTGCCACACCACCACCAGCGCCGCCGCTCGCAACGCCGCCGCTCGCAACGCCGCCGCCCGCGGAGTCGGTGACCGTACCGCCGCCAGCGCCAGCGCCGCCGCCGTCGGAGCCGGCGACCGCAACACCGCCGGTGCCGCCGTATGACGATGCGGCGATCTTCGAAGTTTCAGCGGTCGGAGGGCCTGTGTGGGTAGCTTGGCGCGAAGGTACGCTGACCCGAGCTGCCGAACTTGAAGCGTTGTGTGCCTGGACGAAATCAAGTCGCCCAGAGAAGAGCGACAAGGTTCTATCGACGGCAATTCAGCGTCACCTTGCAGCGGCCAGGGATGCGGCGCGGGCGGCGAAGCTGAAGCCGCACAGAAAGTTCCGAATCTTCCGCAACGGGCCACTTATCGAGCGGGCAACGAGCAACCTCGACGCTGTCGAAGCTCACCTCCTCAACCTGGCGGACACCGAGTATGTCCTTGGTCAAATGCCCTGCCTGCTGAAGCATGTGCAGTGCCACCTACCCCCGAATGACCCGCGCCGACAGGAGTTCGAGCGGATTGCCCGGAAGCTTGGTATCAAGGATCCGGACCATCCGTTGCTCGCGAAGGACAAAGGGCCAAGTCGAAAAGATAAGACGGACACCATCGACGAAGAGCGCCGCAAAATCGTATCCATCGTCCGAGCGGCAAGCTCGGCGGCGCTGCGCGAGCATGTGCGTCTGCGTAGCTTCCGGAACGTCGTGGTCATTACGGCCATACTCATGGCACTGCTGGCAATCGGGTTGGCGATCACGGGGATCTTTCGTCCGACCCTGGTCCCAATGTGCTTCGCTCCGGAGGAGTCTGGCATAGCGACGGTCGTATGCCCAACCGCCGAGTCCGAACCATTCATTCCCCTCGGTGGGCAACCACACTCCGGCGTAGCAATACGAGACATCGACGACGTAGTAAAGGACACCGTCAATCCTGCGGACCTCATCGTGGTCGAACTCGTCGGGCTCACCGCCGCAGCCATAGCGACCGCCGCAGCCATTCGCGGCATCAGGGGCTCATCCGAACGGTATGGGCTGCCCGTTTCTCTCGCCGCACTCAAGCTTCCAACCGGTGCAATCACCGCCTTCCTCGGTCTACTGCTCATGCGAGGCCAATTCGTGCCCGGCCTCAGCGCACTGGACACGTCCGCGCAAATTCTTGCGTGGGCTCTGGTCTTCGGGTACGCACAACAGCTGTTTACCCGTCTTATCGATCAGCAGGGCCAGACCGTACTCAACGATGTGCGTGGCGCTGACAGACCGAAGGCCAGCCCAAGTCCGGTGTGAGACCATGATCTCTCGGAGGGTACGACAGACTCGGCGGGTGGCGTGTACCGCCGCTACACGTCCAATGGAGCGCGCCGGGAAGCGCTATGAACCGCTCGAGCGCAACTTGATCGAATCTGGCGCGCAGGACGCAACCTCACTCGTGATCGACACGCAGCGGCTCGACGAGCAGCCTATCGACAACGTATCGATCGAACCCAACCTGGCGACTGCATCGGGCTCGACCGGCCCGGGCGGCAAGGGACGAGACCACGACCGAGGAAAGAGCAAACGGGATAACCATAGTGAACCATCTGAGGGGTCCACCTCGACGCGTGACGCTGACAACGCAGATCTGGGGGATTTCGATCGTGGACGCCGGATCGGCCGTCACCATCAGCCGGCTCTAATCGGACCTAGAGGAGGTTCGGACCGCGAGTCAGTTCGAGAACGTCCGAGTGGACGAAGTCCGCGACGTAGTCGGCACGACGAAGGCGGACCGCGCGACCGCCCAAGTGCAGCAACCGGGGTCCGGGAGCGAGCAGAAGAGTTGTGCGCTGACCTCACCGAAGTCCGCAGCCGCGTCGAAGTGGTGAAAGACGGACGGAGTGAACGTTGACCGAGCCGGCCGCCAGGGCGACATGGTCGGCCGTCCTTACGCGGATGGCTCAGACAGTAGGGCGCAGAGTGTTGACATCATGCAGCGTTACCACATCCGAAACCAGTACACACTGGCGGACCGGGACGGTGATCAATACGCCCCCGGATGGCACTGGCGTCGGACGCCGGGAGGTCGCCCGATTCGACCCTTCATTCTGCTGGTGAGTAGGCGTGTGCGGGATGGTCCTGTCTCGAACCGCTGGCTTCTTGTTTGGAGGAGGATTGCCATCATGGCCGACCCGACGGCGACCTATCGCGAGAATGCGCAGGACCTAGAAGAGATGGTTCACGCACTACAGCGCCGACTCCTGCGCGTGAGGGCGGAAGTCGGGGACTGGCCGGACGCGCGACATGGTCTGCGAATTGAAGGAGATGCCTCGTCAGCCGAGCCGGATGCTCTGGTGGCGGTTGTCGCGGCGCAGATCCGCGATGCGCGGGCCGCGCTCGCCCACGTCGATGCGGCGCTGCAGTCTGCGTGGGCAACCGCGAGTCGGCTTCGTATTCGATGATGCCCGAACCGGTCCCGGCTTTCTGACGAGCCGGGCGGCTGGGATTCCCCAGATGATCTCTGGTCTGCAGGTGTTCATGAAATCACGCGGACCTGTTGTCCGGCCAACTCGAGAGGCGGACCCCCGCGATGATTCGGTAGACCTTGCTGGGGTCCAACAGCTTCTGGATGGTGGCCTATCGGGCCGGTAAGGCCGTCGGTTCCTATGGCCGACTGGTCTACGCGGGCGCATTATGGACTATCCGATGTCGTATGAGAGTCGCGCTCGGTGACCGCGGTCGGCGAGCCCTGCGCGTGCGTGACCACGTCTGCGTTCCTCGGAGAACAACTGGTATCAAGGGACTGTTCGGGCGACCGCGGGAGCCCATCCTTGAAGCGGCGAAACGCACCGCGCCCGAGATCGCGATGTGGAGCCGGTCGCCGAGATTGGGGTCGACAACGGGGCTGATGAACAACTCCATGCCCCGGTAGACGCTGCGGAATCCGACATACTTGACGGACAACCAGCGATCGGGCTCGTCGATTTCTTCGTCGAAGGGGTCGTCGGCCACCTTAGCCGGCCACGATCCTCCCCTCCGGACGGTCATCCGGCCGACCCGTGGACTGCGTCGCCTTCGAGCATCGAGGTGAGTTCGTCGAGGCCGACCGCGAGAGGGCGGAGCATCGGTGCCGCGGCGACACCCAAAAGCGGCGTCGATTTGGTCGGCGAGCTCGTCATCACCGGTCCAGCCGCGCACGCAGAGCTGCGCAGTCGCCTCTACGGCGACGTCGCGGACCCCGGCCAGGCTCTGTTCGACCGTGGCGTGTAACGCGATCGGCCGCTCCACTCATTGTTGTGAGGGAGGTGAGCAATTGGGTCGACGCTGACTTGGGCACTCCGAGAGGAAAGCCCAGCTGAGAGCCAGCGCCGAGGGGCGCCAGCGCAACGAGCAGACCTACGGCCGCGTAGTTCGCGTGTGCGCCTGGTGAAAATAGCGCGTACATCTCGATCAAGGATTGATCTGTGAATGCGATGCAGATCGTAAGCACGCTGAGTAGCGTGCGTCACGGTCCTGCTTACTCGTTGCTGTTTTGGTGTCCTGGCTTTCGTGTTTGAGGCCTTGGAGTGGGTCCTACGATCAAGGTGTCCCGCTTCGACTGACCCATTTGGATGACGCGGTGAGGTGGGGCGGTCTCCGAGTTTCGCTACGGATCCATCAAATCGAAGTTCGACAGCGGTGGCCCGTAGACCGATTGGCTTCCGATTCGGTCGGCGTCGCTGATGGTCAGCTCTCGCCTGCCGGCCCCGCCGCAGAAGTAGTGCATCACTGATCGAGGGTCGTAGTTTGTCAGGTCGAACGTGTCCGTGGTGTCTTCGTCCGGACAGATCGGTGGCGCTCCAGACTGGATGTGTTCGTGCCGGAATCCGAGTACATGCCCGAGTTCGTGCCGGAGCACTCCAACGTGGTCGAAGTTGGTCGAGAAGTAGGACGGGTCGATGAGAACTCTTCTGCGGTCTGGGGGATCGTGGGGGAAGAACGCCGCAGCGATGAACTCGCCGCCGGCATCGATGAACCGTACTGGGAACACCACACCTTGTGGCCTGACCCCCTCGGAATTGTCCAGATCGGTTTGGTGCGAGAAGGAGATACCGCACGTCGCTTGCCAGTCGGCGGTGGCCTGCTTCATGGTCGCTACCGTCTCGTCGTACCATGCCTGCTTGGGGAATGTCCGCCGGAGGACGCAGTAGGTCAGCACGGTGCCAGCATTCCAACGGATGATTTTGCCGTGCTGAAGAATTCCGACGAGGCTTTGGACGTTGTCTCGGATTGGTGTCAGGACGTTGCCGGACGGGGACGCCTCGGCCAGTGCATTTGCCTTTCGCTGAGCGTTCGCGGCGGCACGCTGCTGGCTGTAGATGAAGAGTTGATCTTCGTCCATCAGATAGTCCGATTCGACACGCCAGTACTCGGTGTCGTCCTCGTCGATCTTTACCCGTTTCAACTGATTCTTCAATTGGTCGAACAGATCGGGATCGACGGCTGATGCGTCAGCATTGCGGGGGGTGTGTCCATTCGTGGCGATCATTGGTCATTCCTCTTCATCGGCTAGAAATTCCGGGTGAATGCTTCTGATCCACTCCGTCATGATTTGGTCTTCATCCTTGAGCATGTCTCCGCCCCGAACGTAATAGGTGATCGCGTCCACCGTGACGGTGTTCAAGCCACGTCGCCATTCGTTGTATTCTGGAAGGGACGAAACATGACCACGCAGGGTTGGGTGCTTGTCGAGCAGCTTCGTCTCTGGAGGTACAGCGTCCGGCGGCAGCCCATCATTCACGTGAGTCCTCCCGGTGTGGTGCGTCGGTGTGCGTCGAAATAGTGGTGGGGTGATCACTCCCTTGGTCGAAATACGTTGTGAAGCAGATGCATTAAAAGGTAACTCCGCTTAAGAGGAGTAATGATGGGTACTCGACTACCTGGATCGGAAACGGCCATTGGGCCGCGCCCGATAGGCAGGGCGAGCTTGCCGCTGCCCGAATTCGTCACCCCAGCTGCGCGTCCCTTGGGAGACACGCGGCGCTCAGTATCAGGTCCTCGGCCTCGCGGAACGTGCACGGGTGTTTCGCTACTACCTGCGTGTGGTCCTGCGACACACCCCCCTCCGGCTCGCTGCTCTCGTTACCGTTCGAACCGAAGGCGAAGTTCGGCGATGCTCGGTGCGTCGCGAGGAGCGTTGCCGCTTCACCTTTCCCATTTGATGAGGGGTTCGCGTGGCACCAATGACGCGGTCAGCTGATGTCGATGTCGGCGTAGAGAGCAGCGTGGTCGGAGGCGGCATTGACCTTGCTCGTAATGGTGTCGAAGTGCGGGAAGAGGGTGCCGTTCTTGCCGCCCCAGACTCCTTTTCGGAAGATGCCGCCACCGGTGGTGCGTTCGAAGAGGCTGGGTGAGAGCAGGAGGTAGTCGATCTTGTCGGATTTGGTGCCGTTACCGAAGGTGCCGGGACGCTCTTCGTCGGGATCTCCGTCGTCGAAGGGAGTCGCCTTGGAGATGTCAGTGAGGTCGGTGCTGTGAAGGAGCGGTTCGAGGGGATCGCTGTCGGGGGTGTCATTCAGATCACCCAGGACTGCGATGTGCTCGACGCCGCGGTCACGGAGGTTCTTGTAGATTTGAGCGACTGCTTCGGCTTGCTTGCGACGGCGCTTGGAACTGCTGGAGTCGTTTCCGCCGAACTTGCTCTTCAAGTGGTTGATCAGGATGACCAGCGGTTGGCCGGCAAGACTGCTGCCGGCAGGGAAGGTGAATTGGTACTCGGGGCAATCGCGGCTGAAGATGGGGTTGCCGATTGGTCCGTCGTCGATGTGGGAGCGGATGCCGCCAATCGGATATTGGTCGGTCGACAGGACGCCGACATCGATGCCGCGTGTGTCGTTTCCGTCGATCAGCATGATGTGTGGGTAGCGCGGTCGGTCGGCGTTGTCACGGATAAGGCTGTCGCTGAATCGTGCCAGCGTGATGCGGTCTTCTGCCTCGACGACGCCGACTATATCGGCTGCAATTTCGGTGAATACTCGCGCGGTGTGGGTGATGGCGCTGGCGTCGATGCGATCCTTGATCAGGTCCACCCAGCCGACCCAGTCGCCGCGTCCTTCGGCAACCACAATGACGTCGTCTTCACCGCCGCCGCGGGGACGCTTGAGGAGTTGTCCGCGTATACGGCGTAGGACAGCATACGTGTCTTTGCGGCTCGGGTCGCCGTCGTCGAGTACAAGTCGAAGCGTCGAGAGGTGGTCGAGGATCTCCGCTTTGTCGGCGTCCGTGTACGTTTCGTGCTCGAAGAGCAGGTTGATCCTCGCGTGCGCTTCGAGGGCGTTGGTGGCGACATCGGGCGGGGCACTCATCGCGCGCGGCCGGGAGAAGAGATTCTCCACGTTGTACGACGCGATCCGCAGATTATTCGCAGGCATGGCACACAACTCCAGGAGGATGGGTTCAATGATGGCGATGCATCGTCATTGGCGACGTGTTCAGTCTGGCATCACCAAGTGAAGGATGGGTAAGTAGTGTGCTACCTGATAGGTATTGGTGGGCAGCATTCGAATGGAACTGTCAGGCGTTCGATTGATGACCCTGATCTGGTGCCGGTCTGCTTTTCCGTGGCTGGGCGAACGGTCGTGGCTGATCGAGATCGTGGGGCGGATATGGAGTGCGGGCTGAGTGGTTGTGGCCGGTGTGTTCGTCCACACGGTGTTGATGCCCGCCGGTTTTCGCCGATGCGGCAACGTCGCCTGGTGCCAATTGGCGACGGGCGCCGGATTGCCCGCCACCTCCCTTCATGGGTGGCTGCCCTGATTGCTGCGACGTTGGCTGCGCCGCTGAACGGCGTCAGGTCGTGCGGGTGTCACGACGGCGACGGGCTCCGGCCTCGTATGTGAGGCCGCGCTGCCGTATGAAGGGGCGTCCATCTGCGGCCGCTGGGATTGTGATCGGTGGCCGAATCTGCTGTTGTAGTGGGAATGCGGCGGATCCGTGCAGTAACGGCGGGCAGTCATGTAGAGACAGTTCGACTGTGAGCTTGCCAGTTTCGCAGTGCACGGACTCGATCGCACCGTCTCGCACCGCCACTGCCGTCTCGCCCATGCTGAATGTGGCGTTCAGGTCAAATGGTATCTTCGCGACCTCGCTTTCGTCGACGAACAGGGTTACCTCTGGTCGATGGTTGGATGTGATCGAGTACGGGTGGATCAGGGTCACGACGATTTCATCTCCTGGAGCGTCCCGGGTGTCCCGGGCCGCGTCGGTCAGTGCGCGAATGCGTTTGATTCCTGCCAGAAGTAGAAGAGTGGCGTCCTGGTCGAGGAATCGCAGGGCTGTGGAGAGGATCCGGTTGTCCGCGATTCGGAGTGCCGACCGAGGCAGTGGGGAGGAATCGAGCATGCTCGTAGTGGTAATTCCACTCGATGGTAGGTGGTTCCTCATTCGCTCGAGTAGTTCGGAGTCGAGGTTCCCTCCGAACGCTGTGATTCGCAGTGTGGGGCGTCGTCGCCGCTCAGTTTCGGTCACGATGGTCCTCCTTGAAGATTTGGTTTCCCGTGTCGGTGCGGGTCTCGAGCCGCAGCGACGGCCCACGTATCTCCTGGTTTGAGGGTTGGAAGTGGATTGAGGTTGGCCCTGATCGCTCGCGTGCGTGAACGTGGTCGTTGACCCAGCGACGGGCTTTGCGGGTGCGCGCTCTGGCCCGTGCGAGCGTGATTGTGCCCGTGGAGACAAGGGCGATTGCGGCGAGCAGCGCCACAGGAGGAGGGCTATCCGCATCTGGCGGCGTCGATGTGCTCGGCGGAGTAGATGCCCTGCCTGAGGTCGGGACGGTTAGTGTTACGTGCGTAGCCTTCGTCGTTGTGTACGGGTCGGGTGGGTTGCCACTTGATGGGGGCGGTGCTGTTGTTGGCGCGACGGAAGATGTCGTGGGGGGCGTCGTCTTGGTGGTCTGAGTAGAGATGCGAGTGGGACTCGGAGTCGAAGTGGGAGGGCTCGGCGAGGTGAGAGCTTCGAATGCTGTTTCAGCGGAAACTGTGTTGCCTGGGGCGCTGCATGTGACCGAGGCGGTGTAGTGGCCGGCGTCCAGTGCGGGAACTCTGCCGCGGTATTCGAGCACGCTGTCGGAGCTGATCGTGTCGAGCGTGTACTGATCGATTCCCACTGTCCAACCGGCACGGCAGCGAGGCAAATTGCTGGCAGTGAACACCACCTCACTGCCGGGTCGGCCTTGGGCGGGGTCCACTGTGAGGATTGGTTTGGGGGGTTCGGGTGGTTCGAGCACGGTGAAGGGCGCGGACGCACCGCACACCGAGGCGGTGTAGGCGGCTGGTGCGATGTCGGGGACGATGAAGGTTCCGGAGTAGGCGGGCAAAGGAATCCCGCTGATTGACGGCGTGATGGACAGCTGGACGTTAGCGCCTCCGACAGCGATAGTGAGCACGGAACTGCTGACGTCGTCGTTACAGACGATAGAGGCAGTGACGTTGGTGCCGACGGCACCTCGATTCGGTGTTAGTGCAAGAAGCGGACCGATCTCGCCGGTGGCCACCTCTCTATGACCCTCGGGGTCTGGCTGCGAAAGTTCGGGCGCTGTGGTCGGCACCGTGGTCGTGGAGGGATTAGGTGCCGACTCGGTCGGAGGGATTGGAGCGGTCGGTTGAGCGGCGGCGGGTGTTGCCCATAGCAGGTTGACAAGTAGGAGTCCTCCGATGAGCTGTTGGAGGCCGTGCATGGTTCTTCCTTCGTCGGAGGCGCATTCCTGTCAGTCGCTCGTATGGTGCGCCTGTGCTAGTGGTGTCCAGACCAAGTGGGGTGGTTGCCGACTACCCTGCCAGGAGTCTGTGATGGTGACCTGCGTAGCTGGTTACGCGGATTCGGTGTACGTGACATTTCACAACGGTACGGAAGAGTCACTCTCGCCCTGCCCGTGGTGATTCCGTGTGGTATGCGACAAGCTGGTGTGACCGCTGGACAGGGCGGCGGCAACGTGCTTGGGCAGGGTCCCTATCAGCGGTCCGTCGACGACACCCGGCGACACCACCCCCGGATCATGCGTGTGGGGCAAGGAGCCATACCGGGTCTGGCGACCGTAGCCCTTCTGTGAACGGCCGTGAGTAAGGTAATGCGGGTCTACGTCCGTAGTCGGCCGTGGCACCGTCCGGGGAGTGACTGCGGAAGATGACACCGTAGGTCCACGGATTCCGGGTCACCTTGGCGGTGACGTTCGCCGTCAGCGTGCACTTCCACGCCGGTTCGGTGAGCGCCTGGTCAAAGCAGGAGGTTCAAGTTCCAGTTTCGGCGTTGGTCGAAGCAGCATCCAGGGGGACGCTGTCGGTAGGTCGAGATGTGGGCGTGTTCGCTTGGCGCGGTAAACGATTCGCCCAGAGTACGCGGGTAAGGGTTGATGGCCTGACGAGTGAGGTAGGGGGGTCGAGGAGACTGATCACTCGAAGGAATGCGTTCCCGACGTGGGGGTCGGTCGCGGCGGCTCGGTGCACGCGTGCGATGTAGGCATTGGTGGCCCGTGCGCGTGCGGTGCGCTTGCCCTCGATGAAGGGCATGCGGAGATCTGTGTTGCAGGACGTCTCCCAGGCTTGATCGAGGATCGGTCGTATCGCGCGCAGGAACCGGTCGGTTGCCTGTCGGTGGTCGGTGACAAGGCAGTCCCGCAGGATGAGTGATTCGAGTGCCGCGACGCTCATTCCCTGTCCATAGACGGGGTTGAAGCTACAGATGGTGTCGCCGAAGGGAACGTATCCACTGGGTAGTTGGGCGGCGTCGAAGTGTCGGCGCACCGTGGTGGGAACGCGGTAGCGGACACCGTCGTCGATCGATTCGGCTTCCGAGATCAACTCCCCGAGGTCGGGTGCGGGACATGATGCCGCAAACGCGGCGAACCCCTCTGCATCCAGGGGCGGTTCGTCGTCACCGTATCCGGCGAGGGTGATGATCCAGCTGTCATTCTCCTGCGCCAGGGCGAGGCCTCCTCGCGGAAGTGTGGGGAGGCTGCCGACTCCGATGCCGAGGTCGCCGTCGATCTGGGATGGTTCGCGCCGGTAGCGGCGGGTTGCGTACGCGAGGTGGATGGACAGTTTCTCTTCCTCCGGTCGGGGATAACCGAGCGGTTCGAGCCATCCCTGACTCTGGGAGCTTCGGCCCGACGCGTCCACGATCAGATCGGCGTCGAGGGAGTCATCGGCGATTCGGTTAGATCTGCCGCTCAGGGCGAGTCCGGTGACGGCGTGCCGTCGGGGGTCGGTGATGATGCCGGTGGCGACGCAGTGGCCAATGATCTCCACGTTGGGTAGGGCACACACCAGGTTGCGGAGATGCCATTCGACCAGGGGCCGGCTGGCGAGCAGCAGGTGAACTCCCGAAGTGCCTTTGGCCCATCGGTGTCCGTCGAAGACCCATCGGAAGTCCGATTGCAGATCGCCGGTGGGGGCCCCGAAGCCGACGAGGTCGTGGGTGAAGCCGGGGAACAGCTCTTCTATTGCCGTTCTGCCTCGTGCGGTCAAGGCGTGAGCGTGACGGGCTTGTGGAACACAGCGTCTCGCGATGGGGGCATCGGGCAACCCGTCGCGTTCGACGACGGTCACCCGGTCGAAGCGCTCGCTGAGCACCCGGGCGGCAAGGAGGCCGCCGATGCCGCCGCCGATAACGGCCGCATGTGAGTGTGTTGGTGCTTCCATGTCAACCATCTGCTCTCGAGTTGAGTACTGATCGGTAGTGGGTACTGGCCGGAACTGATTGCGTGCGTGTCTTGCGGTCCTGCCGTTCATGATCTGCACTCCGATGCGTTGCGGTCCCGAGTGGGTGCCCACGGAGTGGTTTGACTCGGCGCGCTCGAGTCTCGGTGCCAGGGTTTCCTCCTCATGTAGAGGTTTCGCACAATTGGAAATCGGAACACCGGCGCCACGGAGCCGCTGGGCCAGCGAATCGCGGCACCGGCGCCGCAACGCCCGCTCGCGCGGTTGAATGGATTTCTCATGCATTCAGTCTGTTGCGGAGGCTTGCGGTGGTGCGGGGTAGTCGTCTACTCGACTTCGCGGAGCGGGCGCACACGAATGTACGTTCCGCCAAGTGTGCTGAATCCGACATCGATGCCATGGGTGGCTACGAAGATCCGACTTGGCCTAGCTTCCGGCGTGTCACCGTCGCGGCCTCCGGGATTGATGGGGCGGATGGCTACGTTCATTGGCGCGCCGACACAGGATCTTCACTGACGCACGCCCCCTCAAATGCAACCGGGTGCCTTCACTCCAGGCGCGGGGATGCACGAACTGGTATTCGGCCGGCAAGATATCGCGCCGTAACGGCTCCTACTATTGGTCATTGCGTGAAGGGCACGTCGACGCGCTCCAGCTCATGATCGTGCCTCTGATGTGCGGTGGCGGAAAGACGGTCTTCCCTGACGCCGGTGCGCAGCGCACGCTCGAGCTGGTCTCTACCACCGTCACAAGCGACGGGCGTGCACGTGTGCACAGATCGGCCCGCCATCGGGGCAGCGCGGTCACTGCCTGGACGGGAGCGGACGTATGAGACTGAACTATCCTGATTCCTCTAATTTCACGAGGTTCGGGTTAGGTTGTGTACCAGCCTGATTTGCCAATGACGGCCGAGTGAGGACCCTGCGAAAATTCATAGGGTAAACCGATTAGTGTCGCCTGATGTCGCTTGTACATAAGGAGTGACCGGAACCAGAGTTGATGACCCTTCGCGAAGTCGGCGATCAGCAGTGTCGGTGGTACTGCTCATCCCGTAGCGGTAGTGGGGTTCTTGCGGTGTGTGGAGGCTGGGTAGTACGCACCTGTCGGGGACGATCTGGATGGCTTGTGGCGAGAGTTCGTGGTGCTCTACTGTGCAGGGCAGGAGTTCGGAATTGCCCCTGCAGGCGCCGAGAGCTGCTACCGACAGTACAAGTGCCGCGGCCGTCATAGCCAGGGACATCGGTCTCCTGGATCCTGACGCGTCGCTAGTTGTTGCTTGCATCGGAACTCCCCACCACATGTTCTTGTGCTTGGTTAGAACACTGGCACTGTGCGCGAGGGCTGACGTGAGTAGTCGGCTACCTGTCTTTCGGTCTGGGAGAGTTTCGTCGTGCAGGCGGCATGGAAGCCGAGCTTGCCGAGTTGATTCACGCGGTGCGGGCGGGACAGTTCCCCTACGAACTCAACGGGCAGCATCGGACTCTGCGGATCAAACCCGCCCCGATTGAGGTGACCTTGGAGATAGTGGTCACCACCACACAACCGCCAAGACGGGCGTGAAATGGTGGCTGATCGAGCCGGGCGGCGAACTGGCGCGTGAGAAGACGGCCACCCAGACGATCGCAACGTCAGCGATCCCGACGGGCTGCGCGAGCTCATGGTCACCAGCACCGAGCGGGCATTCACCGAGTTCTGCCGAGCGGTCGACGTCACGAAGTTCTCCAGGGTTATTACCGTGTCGGTGAGGTCGAAGTGGGTGGAAGTCGGTGAGCAGGGGGTCGAGTAGCCGGGGGTGAAACTTCCTCCGGCTGTCCGACCCAGGACTGCACCCTGTGCAGGTCTTCGTATCAGAGCACCGGCAGACACGAGTAGTCGACTACCCGTGATGCCTAGACGCTATGGGCACATGCTAGGTCTGACAGAAGTGGAAATGCTGGTCCATCCGGTGTCAATGTTTGCTTCCACAAACAACTTTCGAGGACGAACAGGAACTCGTCGACAGGATGCTCGCCGAGCCGGTCTGCCACATTTCTGATATCCGGAATACCAGTGAACGGAGCTAAGCATGTCTCGCTTTGAGATGAGCAGTGAAGGTGCCAATGAAGCTGACCAGGTCGATCGCGTGGAGGATGTCCAAGCCGCTAAAGATGTTCCAAGTGGGGATGCCCGGGATCCGGGCACCTCAGACCAGTTTCGGTCGTCAGATCTTGTCGCCGACGTTAGCCTCGCTGATGGCGTCCGGTACACACCGGACGGACTGCACGTGCTCAGGACCAGCTATGTGTTCAGAGTCAACGAGGTGGTTCGCGGGAACTCGGCGGGCGAGTACGTCACCATCAGAGACACGGGGGGCGTATATCCAGACGGCTCGAGCGTCTCGACCGAGAATTCGTTCAAATTGATCCCAGGCGGACGCTACGTAGTTTTCGCCGACCTTGTCGGAGAAGATTTGTGGCTTCGGCAGGTCTTCCAGGTCCACGGCGATGGCGATGTCGTGGCCGACGCCTCCGGCCGGGTTCTGGTGGAAAGCCGCGAGGGTCTTCCCCTCGCTCAGGCCGCGCCGACCTACGAGGCGCTTCGCTATGTGCCGGCGGTGGTGAGGCCTGTGGAGCCGATGGAGGGCCCTCCCGACGAGGCGTCGGCGCCGTTGCCTGCGCATCCGGAGGCGTCCCCCATCGCGCGACAGGGAGCGCTGAGCCTGCAAGCGGTCGTGCAGTTTCTCCGGTCTGGTAATAATCAGCCTTCATCCTCGGAAGGTGTTCGGCCCGCGTTGGAAGGTGACGAGGATCCTCCTGCGGCCCCACCGCTGGAAAGACAGCCGCCAGCGGACATTGAGGAGCCGAGTCAGGAGTCGGCGCGTGGCACCGTGAGCGAGGACCCTGCCCGAGCGGTTCTCATGGGCAGCCACGTCACCGCTTTCCAGAGTCACTTTCATTTCATGCCTAGAGACGACAATTGGGCCTGGACCAACCACTGTCGCGGGAGTTGGAACACCCTTGTCAACAACAATCTCGGCCTGTTCGCGTACAAGATCACCACATCCGACGGCCAGCCGATTCGCAACCGATTGCCTGTAGCCAACAACAACCAGAACAACGTCGGGGTCTTGTCAAATGCACAGATGACCGCCGGGGGCTACGACACTTGGGACGTGCTCTCGGCCAACGGTGTCTGCTACAGGTGGGTGGACAGCAACAATCGAGTCCGCGAGACCGACATCCTCATTAACCCGGCTATCGCCGGAAATGAGGACCAGTTCCGCAAGTCGCTGACTCACGAGTTCGGGCATGCCCTGACGCTCAACCATGAGACCGCGCGGATGGCCCTGCTATACCCGGGCACGTTCCGGCAACCCCCCAACTATTCCTCCCTGTGGTACTCCAGGCGGGATGACCATCAGGGGGTACGGGCCATGTTGCAATGGGTGAACAGCAACATCGGCGCTGGAACTTGGGATATTGCCCAGTTCACAGACATGGCGACCTGGTCACAGGCGCACGACAACCCAGGTGCCGCCGGCAACCTAGTCACGACCCGCATATCAAGCGAGACGGTCCGCCGCGGCGATGTCGCCACCCTCAACTTCGTTCATCTGGAGAACCGGGGCAATGTCGCTGCCCAGAACGTCCGTTTGAAGTTCTACTTGTCAACGAACGAGGCGATCACCGCCAACGATCACGAGATAGCCTCGTTCACCTGGAATACATTTACGAGCTGGTGGAGCGGTTCGCTCAACGTGCGAGTACCGAACACCGTCCCGGCCGGCCAGTACTTCCTCGGCTGGATCGTCACCACTGACACGCCAGAACGATCGTCGTCCAACAACACTGCGATCCTGATGCGCGACC
Organism: Rhodococcus sp. T2V; assembly: GCF_029269925.1. Taxonomy (NCBI): domain Bacteria; kingdom Bacillati; phylum Actinomycetota; class Actinomycetes; order Mycobacteriales; family Nocardiaceae; genus Rhodococcus; species Rhodococcus sp. T2V. The sequence goes on along the minus strand of NZ_JARJBD010000088.1, from coordinate 2,264 downwards.
ATACCGCTGCCTTCGCGAAGGTCCGCATCACCGTCAACTGAACAGGCAGAAGGATCCCAGCAGTCGTGGGTGGAGCGGTGGCCCCTTTTCGGCTCTATTGCTCTGAGTGGCAGTGTCATCCCTCGGCGACTTCGCCATCACCGGTGAGTTCGTCTACACGGTCATCGACTGGCGGAACGGAATCCGCGGCCCGGTCAACGTGATCGGACAAGGCATGGACGTGAGCACCGATCAGCAGTGCCGCGACCTCCTCGACGACCTCGAGGCCGGCCGGTGGGAGATCAGCCACCGCAACCGCGTCCCGCTCGACCTCCTCGACACGGACGAGTCATGACACATTACACACCAACGGGGTCTTATCGCGGCACTGATGCTGCTCATCGCGGCCGCGGTGGTCCTGCTGTAGGTGCAGGTCATCCCGTCCTCGTTCGAGCATCCGCCACCACCGATCCACCCGCAAAGTGCGTGGATCGCCTCCTTCGAAGGTCGGCTCGGATGTCAAAGGAAGAAGCGCGGCCTCGCTCGTCGATCCGGCTCGCCGACCCATACCGTGCGATGGCACGTGGGGATGGCCGCCATCGTCTCTGCGTAGTCAGGACGAAAAATGACGGCGCTCGTTGAAATTGGATCTGGCGCACTTTTCGTGAAGGTGTTGGGCGTGTCGCCACGGTGCGCTGACCTGCGGCGGGTGAGGTTCGTCGGCGTGTGATTTCGAGAGTGTGCGGGCATTGCTGCCTCACCTGGTTGGTGTTGTTGTCGCGGGGGTTCGTCGGGTCGGTTCGACGATCCGTATTGCCGCAGCGCCGAAGGGCGACCGGGGACGGTGTTCGCGCTGTGATGGTGAGTCCGCTCGCGTGCATTCTCGGTACCGCCGACAGCTGGCCGACACCGCGACCGGTGGACATCCGGTCATGATCGACCTTCGGGTCCGTCGATTCTTCTGTGACACCATGATTGCACGGCGACCTACTACCAGGCGGCCGCCGCGCTGGCCGAGGGCGGACTGGACGGGCTGGTCGCCGCCAAGCCCGGCCCCCGCGCCGGGCACAAGCTCACCGGCGAGATCCTGGCCTGGGCCGAGCAGCAGCTCGCCGGCGATCCCGCACTGAAACCGGCCGACCTGGTCGAGCCGATCGAGCAGCGGTTCGGTGTGCGCGTGCACCCCCGCTCCGTCGAGCGAGCGGTGGCCCGCATCCGGGAGCACTCCAAAAGCCGCTGACTCACCCGCCTTCGAGCAGCGGGAGAACCCGCAGTCCCCGGACGCCGACCGGGACACAGGCCCGCTCGACACCCGGTACGAACAGCTCCGTCACGCCGCCCTGCACGAACGTGCTCGCGCGTTCCCGCTCGGGCTCGGCGTGCTGGTCGGCCGGGGCATCACCGCCTGGCGGTGGGCCCTGACCCGGCTGACCTGCGACCGCACCCCGGCCCGCGGCCCCCTAGCGGTCCCTGAGCCTCCCCGTTTCTCCGGAGACGTCCGAACCTAGGTTTGATCGTGGAGACCGAGGAAGGACGCCATGGTGGGAACCAAGAAGTATCCGCCGGAGAGCTGCGGGAGCGTGCGGTTCCCTTGTGTCGGGAGTCCGAGTCGAGGCCGTGAACCCGGATGGCCGAGCAGCCGAACGCGCACCCAGGGGTGCTGCGGAACCGGGTGTCTGGACCGCCATCCTTGTGTGCAGACCGCGTGTTTGGAATAGCCGACTACCTCAGTCGCGCGGGTGACCTCGGCGGAATGCCCGGGCCCGCCGTGGGCAATCGAGTAGTCTGCTACTCGTGCCTTGCGTCGGTCCAGGGGTGACCATTGGATTGTCAATGTAAGTCTCCAGCGTGGGAGGCACCTGATGGCGGTCATGGAGGCCGATTTCGAGTTCGGACTCGTGTGGGATGAGATCCAGAAATCGTTCGACGTCAGTCTTCGCTTTACGAAGAACGGCGTCGACAGGTCGCGATATCCCCGGTCCGCTCCGGTCACCGTCGACATCGCGGCGCTACGACGGCTCCGGAGCGACGAAGAGTACTCGCGGCTCCTGACGCGCAGCGTGTTCGAGCATGACTCGGTCCGCGCCTTCTACCAGGAGTGTATGGCCTCAGCGGGGGCGTTGCCGATTCATTTCAGGCTCAACGTGGATGGGCCGACCGAGTACCACGCTGTCCGCTGGGAACTGCTAGGAGCCCGCTGATTTATCGAGGCGGTGGGGGTTGGCGGTGTGGGAGAATGCTCCGGTCTGGGAGTCGATGATGTGCCGAAAATGGTGTTCGAGCAT
>NZ_JARJBD010000087.1:0-43803 GCF_029269925.1 Rhodococcus sp. T2V | reverse complement strand
TGAGGTCACCGCGCACCACTCGCACCGAACGACGGTGCGGCCGGGTATTGATCCACGTAGTCGCCACGGCGCGCCGCGACACGTCCACCGCCGTGACCCGCGCACCTCGCTCGGCAGCGCAGACACTCACAACCCCGGACCCGGCGCACAGATCGAGCACCCGGGAATCGGGCCCGAGAGCCTCCCGTTTCAGCGCCTCGACCACCACCCATGAATCATGCTGCGCGGGGTATACCCCCGGAAGTCGCATTAGCACAGAGCCCCCTTCACCATCCAGACTCCGCTCCAAGTCGTTCCGAGCGCCGAGGAAACTATACAAACACCACCACACGCGCTGGACCACCCACGCCGCGGCATGAACACCGATACCCTTTTGAGCGCATTCCTCGAGGTCGTTCAACCCTGACGCCCAAGGCGAGGATTCACGTGGGGTATGTCACGGCGCGGCCGAGGACGCGGATACCGACGCGGTCGCCGGGGGTGAGGTCGGTGGCGCCGAAGCGGCGCACGGTGACCCGTTCGGGAACCTCACGATCCGCGGTGTCGAGGCGGATGCCGAGCAGCATCTCCGACCCGAGATATTCGATGTCGACGACCGTCCCGGAGACACCGGCACCCTCCGTGGTCACCTCGATCTGCTCCGGCCGCACCATGACTCGGGCGTTCCCGAGGACGCCGCTCGGTGCCACGGCCACGTCGCCGAGGGCGCAGCGTGCCCTGCTGCCCTCGACGTGCGCCGACAGCACGACGGCGTCGCCGATGAACTGCGCGGTGGGGACGTCGATGGGGGTGGAATAGATTTCGCGCGGGGTGCCGATCTGGGCGAGCCGGCCCGCGCGCATCACCGCGACCCGGTCGGCGAACGACAGTGCCTCGGGCTGGTCGTGGGTGACGAGGATGGTGGTGATCGCTGCCTTCGCCAGGACGTCGGCGACGATCCTGCGGGTGTTTGCCCGCAGCCCGGCGTCCAGTGCGGAGAACGGCTCGTCCAGCAGCATGAGTTCGGGTTCCCGGGCCAGCGCCCGCGCGAGCGCCACGCGCTGCTGCTGCCCGCCCGACAGCTGGTCGGGTCGCCGGGCCGCGTAGGACGGGTCGAGCGAGACCATCTCGAGTAGCTCGGCGATCCTCGCCGGGGTGCGGGCCCGGCGGGGGAGCCCGAACCCGACGTTGGCGCCGACCGTGGCGTGCGGGAACAGCGCACCGTCCTGGGCGACGTATCCCACCGACCGGCGGTGCGCGGGCGCCCATCCACCGCCCGCGACGACCCGGCCGGCCAGTGCGATGGTGCCGGCGTCCGGCTTCTCGAAACCCGCGATCAGGCGGAGCAGGGTGGTCTTGCCGCAGCCGGACGGTCCGACGATTGCCGTGGTCGACCCCGACTCGACCGCGAACGTGACCTGTCGGAGGATCGCCGCCCCGCCGAACGACTTGTCGACGCCGTCCACTTCGAGTGCGAATGTCATAGTCCCGCCACCTTTTTCGACTGGGAGAAGAGCACATACGTCATCGGCAGCGACAGCACGATCATGATGAACGCGTACGGTGCGGCACCGGCGTAATCGATTTCGCTGCTGAGCGACCAGAACTGCATGGACAAGGTGCGGGTACCGGTCGGTGCCAGCAGGAGGGTGGCGGTCAGTTCGTTCACGATCCCCAGAAACACCAACGCCCCGCCCGCCGCCGTCGCCGGGGCGGCCAGTCGTAACGTCACCCGGAAGAACGCCGACAGCGGCGAGATACCCAGCGACTGCGCCGCCTCCTCCAGCCCGACGGGCGCCTGCGCGAGCCCGGCCCGCTGATTGATCAGGGCACGCGGCAGGAACAGCAGCGCGTAGGCCGCGATCACGACGGTGACCGTCTGGTAGAGCGGATGCAGGTAGCGGATGGAGACGGTGACCAACGCCAGCGCCACGACGATGCCGGGCAGCGAACTCGAGATGTACGTGCCGCCCTCGAGGAAACGGCTGAATCGTCCGCGGTGGCGGATCGAGATCCAGGCGATCGGGAACGCGAGTACACAGGTCACGACAGCGCCGGCGATGCCGAAGCCGAGGGTCTGGACCAGCGCGGCGGCGACGGTATCCAGTTCCCAGACCGCGCTCCCGCCGATGACGAGCCAGCGTAGGACACTGACCACCGGGACACCGACGGACGCGGCGATCAGCACCCCAAGGAACAGCAGCACGATCGGCGCATACCGCCAGCCGAGTTCGGCGGGGACGGCCCGGCGCGCCGCACCCGACCCGATCCGGGCATACCGGGCGCTGCCACGGACGACCGATTCGATCACCAGCAGGGTCAGGCACAGCAGCACCAGGACACCGGCGAGCATGGTCGCCGCGGCTCCGTTGAACGTCGACTGGTACTGCTCGAAGATCGCCGTCGTGAACGTGTCGAACCGGATGAACACGAACGCCCCGTACTCGGCGAGAAGGTGCAGCGAGACCAGCAGCGCCCCACCGGCGATGGCCAGGCGCAGTTGCGGCACCACGACGCGGAAGAACACCGCCCAAGACCCGGCGCCGAGGGCGCGCGCCGATTCCTCGACGGCCGGATCCAACCGGCGCAGCGTCGCCGCCGTGGGAATGTAGACGAGCGGAAAGTACGACAGGGTCGCGATGAGGACACCGCCGTGCAGCCCGCCGAGGGAGGGAATCGCCGTCACCCACGAATAACTGTTCACGAACGCCGGAACGGCCAGCGGCGCCGCGAGAACCACCGCCCACACCTTCGCCCCGGGCACCCGGGTGCGCTCGACGAGCCAGGCCGCCGTGACACCGACGGCGACGCAGATCGGCACCGTGACCACGACCAGCATCACGGTGTTGGTGAGCAGTTCGCGGACCCGGGGCCGGAACAGCAGCGCCGACGCGGTGTCCCAGCCCGTGTCGATGCTCGCGGCGATCACGTACCCGAGCGGGATGAACGATGCGGCCACCACGATCACCGCGGCAACGGCCAAGGGCAGCGGCATGCCCGGCCGGGCGGACGGACGACGCGTCGTGTCCGCGCCTCCCGACCGCACTCGGCCGATCAGTGCGAGATTCAGAGCAAACCGGCTTCCGTCATCAGTTCGGTAACCTGCGGGCTGTTGAGCTTCGCGGGGTCGACCTGCGGCGCCTGCAGTTCGGCGAGGGGAACGAGCTTCGGGTTCGCCGGCACGCCACTGCCAACCGTGTATTCGAACGACGTCCCGGTCTGCAGAACCTCCTGCCCCTTCTGGCCGGTAACGAACTTCAGGAACTGCTGCGCCGCATCCTGCTTCGTGCTGGACTTCAGGACGCCACCACCGGAGACGCTGACGAACGCACCGGGGTCCTCGTTCTTGAAGTAATGCAGAGCGACGTTGTTGCTGTTCTCACCGGTCTTGGCCTGATCGCCGAACCAGTAGTAGTGATAGATGACGCCGCCCGGGATCTCCCCGGCGTTGACAGCCTTCATCACCGCGCCGTTGCCCTTGTAGGTGCGGACGTTGTCCTTCATCCCGGCCAGCCACTGCCGGGTGGCGTCCTCGCCCTTCAGCTCGAGCAGTGCGCTGACGATGGCCTGAAAGTCGGCGCCCGACGGGGAGGCGGCCCAGCGGTCCTTCCACGCCGGGTCCTGCAGGTCGAGCAGCGACTTCGGCAGCTGGTCCTGGGGCAGCTTGTCCTTGTTGTATGCGAAGACGGTGGAACGGGCCGCGATGCCGGTCCACTTGCCGCTCGACGGCCGGTACTGGCCCGGGACCTGATCGAGGACGTCCTGGTTCACGTCGGCGAACAGCCCGGCGTTCTCGACCAGCGTCATCGCGGGGGAGTTCTCGGTGAGGAACACATCAGCCGGCGACTGGTCCCCCTCGGCCACGAGTTGGTTGCCGAGTTCGGTGTCGCTGCCGTTGCGCAGTTCCACCTCGATGCCGGTCTCCGCGGTGAAGGCGTCGGCCCATTCCTGGGTGAGCGACTCGTGCTGGGCGTTGTAGACGGTGATCTGGTTGGCTCCGCCGGAGTCCGTCCCACCATCCGAACCGGAGTTCGAGCATCCCGACACCGTCAACACCGCGGCGGTGGCCAGTGCCAGCCCCGACATCAGTCCGATCCGCATCCTCATCGATTGTCCGTCCTCTACCGCAGCGGGACCTGTCCCAGCCGTCTCCAGAAAATGATGCTACATACAGGATTGGCAAACCTAACCATCCGGATCTTGGTGGACCGGGGCACAGTCCCCACTCGGTCGGTCGAGAACTTCTGGGACTTCATGACGACCTTGAAGTCCCGCCATTTCACACTGAAGTTCAGATCGCCCCCAGTCACGGTGACAGTTCAGGACACGGGTCGGTCATCGAAGCGTTCGACGAGCAGGGGCACGAAGTCCCGAACCTTTCGGCCGCGGAAACGGTCGTACGCAGACATCACCACGGCGCTCACTTCACCCTTCACCTCCCGGGATGTCCGGGTGTCTGCGGGTCAGCCTCTCGATGACCTGTTCGATGAGCTGGCGTTCCTCGTCGGTGCCGATCACCTTTCCAGCGTCCGCGATCCGTGCCCGGGTGGTCGATATTCAACGGAACGTATGGCGCTGCCCTTCGCTTCACAAAGACACGCCGAAGGGCATGGCATATTCGTCCATCTGATAGGCACTACCTGTTCATTTCCCATTCACCGAGGATTAGGGTTGCGGGTGGGGGTAATCGAGCCCATTGCGCAACTTCGTTGTGGGCGTGCGTTTCGCGAAATCGGGTGAATGTGATGAACATTCTGAAGAGCACTGCGCGGGTTGTCACCGGGGCGGGGGAGGCCGCCACCGCCGCGGTCGGTGCGGTGGGCGGCGCCGCGGTGGGAAGCTTCGGGGGAAGTATCCGAGGCGCCGTCGAGGGCGCCTATGACGGCGCCCAATATGGTCGCCGTTCGACACCGGTGGCGTTGGCGACTTTGGGTGCGGTCGGCGCGGCTGGGTTGGTGGAGTGGCCGATCGTCCTCGCCGCCGGCGGGACGGCGCTGGTGCTGCGCCAGTTCAGGCCCGAGCCCCCCGACCGAACCGTAAAATCAAAACCGGAAACTGTGTCCTCCCCGAGTGGACCGAAAGTCGTGTCGCCCCCGAATGGGCCCACCGCCGCCGCGGTATCTTCTCCGAGTCCCCGTACCAAACGTGCGGCTTCCGGAAAGACTTCCGGGGCAACGCCGTCGACCGTCCCGGCGCAGCCGCACCCGTGAGTGCCGGATGGGTGAAGGACCTCGTGTCCTTCCCCGGCCGGTGCGTACGCACCGGAACGCACGCGGCCGCCGCCGGCGCCGCGGCGGCCCTCGACGCCACCCTGGTCGGTACGGCCACCGCGCTCGGGGTCGGGTCGGTGTTGCTCAAGGCCCCGGTCGCGGTGCCCAGGCCGTCTCCGGGTGCCGTCGCCAGATCCGTTGCCGGCCTGGCCCGGGAGGCCACCGGGGGGACACCGGTACGGCGATTCGGCTCGGGTTCCGGGCGCACCTGGATCGAGGTGCGCGGTCTCGGCGGCCCGCACGGCCCGGCGGTGGCGGAGCGGGCGCTGTCCGCGGTGCGCGCGGTGCCGGGTGTCGAGAGGGCGGAACTGCATCGTCCGTGGTCGCGGCTCGTGGTAACCGTCGGGCCGGACGGTCCCAGCTCGCAGACGCTGTGCCGGGTTGTCGACGAGGCCGAAACCGCAGTGGACACAGCGGCTTCGGGTAGGTGCCCCATCGACCTGCCCGGCGACGACGCGGTCCTGGTCGCCCGGGTGGTCGGCGCCGCGGTATCGACCCTGGGATTGGGTGTCGCGTTGGTGGGGCGATTCCTGCGGCTGCCCCGGCTTCCCGCTGCCCTGGCGTCCGGGGTGATCTCGGTCGACTATCAGCCCCGGCTGCGACGACTCGTGGAAAGTGCGGTGGGCCCCGACGCCACCGACCTGCTGTTCGCGGCCGCGACCGCGACCGCGTACACGGTGACGCTGTCCCCGGATTCGCTGGCCATCGAGGCCGCCAGGCGCGGCGCGCGGGTCGCGGAGGCCTGGTCGGGGCGGAGGGCGTGGCAACGGATCGAGCCGACCCTGGCCGCCGCCGTCGACGGCGAGCCGCGGGCCGGGTGGCGGCCCGACCGCACCACGGGTCCGGTCGAGCGCTATGCCGAGCACGCCGGACTCGCCGGATTGGCGGGTGACGTCGCGATCGGGGCGCTGACCCGCAACCCGGCCGGCATCGGCACCGCCACCCTGGTGTCCGCCCCCAAGGCCACCCGGACGGCGCGGGAGCTGTTCGCCGGCACCCTGGGCCGGGGGCTGGCCGATCGGCACGACGTACTGCCCCTTCGCCCCGAGGCACTGCGCCGCCTGGACCGGGTCGACGCGGTGGTGATCGATCCCCGCGTCCTCTACACCGCGACCCTGACCGTCAGTCGGGTGGCCGGAGTCCCGGACCGCGACCGGACCCGGGTGTGGGAGGCAGGCCGCGCCGCGGTCGATCAGGGCCGGCTCGCCGCGGGGTGGCATCCCGTGACCGCCGTGCCCGGCCTCGCGGACACCACCCCGGACGACGCTTCTGCCGACGATGATGCCCGGGTGCTGGTCAGCCCGGTCCACGACCCGTACGCCTCCGCGATCGTCGCCGAAGCCCGCCGCGCCCAAGCCCAGGTGATCTCGATCGACGACGACGGACTCCGCTCGCTGCGCAACGGATTCGATCGCCTCGACCCGATCACCGGGTCGATCGATGACACCCTGCGCGAAACCGTGGCACACCTCCAGCGAGACGGCGCGGCGGTCGCGGTGGTCACGGCGCAGGCGCCGCAGGCCCTCGCACTGGCCGACGTCGGTATCGGCGTCACCCGCGCGGGTAGCCCACCGCCGTGGGGCGCGCACCTGTGGGCCGCCGAGCTGACCGGGGTGTGGCGCATCCTGCACGCGTTGCCCGCGGCGCGCACGGCCAGCCGCCGCGGTGTGCAGATCAGCGTGCAGGCGTCCGCGCTCGGCACCCTGCTGATGCTGCCCGGTATCCCCGGCAGCGGACCCGAGTCGGTCACCGCCGGTGCGGCCGCCGGACTGTGGATCGGACGCGCGCACGCCCGCGGAGTACTCACCGCGCCCCTGCCCGCACCGCGGCCGGGACACGAGTGGCACTCGCTGCCCACCGAGGAAGTGCGCCGGCTCCTACCCCCACCGGCAGCAGACTCATCGGGGCAGGAACCCCAATCAGTCCCGAGCCGGTCGTGGAGCGCACCGCTCCTCCGAATGATCCAGCCCCTCACGGCGGGGTGGCGCTTTGTCCGCGCGGTGCGCGAGGAGCTGGACGATCCACTGACCCCGGTGCTGGCGACGTGCTCGGTGGCGAGCGCGGTGCTGGGCTCGCCGATCGACGCGGTACTGGTGGGGTCCGTGGTCGTGCTCAACGCCGGCATCTCCGCAACCCAGCGACTGCGGGCGGAAGAGGTTTTGAATCGCCTTCTGGCGGTGCAGGATCCGTTGGCGCGGAAGGTCACCGACCTCGACGGACACCATAGCGACGTCGACGTCACCTATCCCGGGGGCGAGCGTAGTTTCATCGAGGTCACCGCGGACCGGCTCCGGCCGGGCGAGGTGATCGAGGTCCGTCCCGGTGAGGTGGTCCCGGTGGACGGGCGGCTGCTGGGGGCCGCGGGCGTCGAGGTCGACGAGTCGGCGCTGACCGGGGAATCCCTGCCGGTCGTCAAACAGACCGACCCCACACCCGGTGCGCCGTTGGCCGAGCGCACCTGCATGCTCTACGCCGGCACCACGGTGCTGGCCGGAGCCGCCGTGTCCCTGGTGACCGCGACCGGTCGCGGCACCGAGACCCGGCGCGCCACCGCCCTCGCACCGGCGAAGGTGCGGGAGGTGGGCCTGAATGCACAGCTGAGCCGGCTGACCCGGCGGGCGATGCCGGTCAGCTTCGGCGGCGGCGCCGTCGTGACCGGGCTCGGTCTGCTCCGTGGTGTCGGGGTCCGGTCCGCGGTGACCAGCGGTGTCGCGGTCATCGTGGCGGCGATTCCCGAAGGCCTGCCGCTGGTGGCCACCCTCGCGCAGATGTCCGCCGCCCGCCGGCTCACCACATCCTCGGCGCTGGTCCGCGTCCCACGGTCGGTCGAGGCGCTCGGGCGGGTGGACGTGGTCTGTTTCGACAAGACCGGCACCCTCAGCGAGAACCGGCTACGTGTGTCCGCCGTGGAACCGGCACCCGGCTGTTCCCGGCAACAGGTGCTGTCCTTCGCCGCGCGGACCGGGTGGTCGTCGAACGGCGGACCACCCGATCACGCCACCGACGTCGCCATCGTCGACGCCGCCCACACCGAATCCGCCGAGGAGGACCGCACGCGACGGGCCGCGTACCTACCGTTCCGCTCGGGCCGCTCCTACGCCGCCGCGATGTCCGACACTCATCTGGCGGTGAAGGGCGCACCGGAGGTGATGCTCGAGGCGTTCGGCGACGCCGACTCCGCGCTCGAGGAGCGGGTGCAGTCGATGGCGGCGGCCGGGCTGCGGGTGATCGCCGTCGGAGAGCGCGAGCTCACTCCAACCGAAGCGGCTGGGGCCACCGACGATCCCGCGGTGCTCGAAAAGCTGTCCGCGGGGAAGCTGCACCCGGTGGGTCTCCTCGGACTGTCCGACACTCCCCGCGCCGACGCCGCCGGCCTGCTTCCCGCGCTGCTGGACCAGGACGTCGGTGTCCGGCTGATCACCGGGGATCACCCGGTCACCGCCGTCGCGATCGCCGGCGAGTTGGGCATGCCCGTCACCGAGGATCAGGTGATCAGCGGCACCGACTGGGACACGCTGCCACACCGCGAGCAGGAGCGGGCCGTGCAGGACCGCCGGGTGTTCGCCCGCATGTCCCCCGAACACAAGGTGCAGATCGTGCAGACCCTGGAGCGGATCGGCCGGGTGTGCGCCATGGTCGGTGACGGCGCCAACGACGCCGCCGCCATCCGCGCGGCCAGCGTCGGCATCGGCGTGGCCTCGCACGGCAGCGCTCCCGCCCGCGGCGCCGCCGACGTCGTCCTCCTCGACGGCAAGGTCGGGGCGCTGCTCGACGCACTCGACGAGGGTCGCCAACTGTGGCGACGGGTGCAGGCCGCGGTCGCGGTCCTCGTCGGCGGCAACGCCGGCGAGGTCGCGTTCGCGCTGATCGGCAGCGTGCTCACCGGGCGCTCACCGTTGAACGCGCGCCAATTGTTGTTGGTGAACATGCTGACCGACGCGCTTCCCGCCGCGGCCCTGGCGGTCAGCGCAACGAACCACAACGGGGTCGCTGTCACCCACGGGCCGGACGAGGCGGCCCTGCTGCGCACCGTCGCCTTCCGCGGCGCCACCACCGCCGCCGGTGCCACCGCAGCGTGGGCCATGGCCAGCGTGACGGGCGGTCCCCGGCGGGCCGCCACCGTTGCCCTGGTCGCACTGATCGGAACGCAGCTCGGACAGATTCTGCTGGACTCCCGCAGCCCGCTGGTCGTCACCACCTCGGTCGGCTCGATCGCCGTCATGGTGGCGTTGATCAGCACCCCGGGAGTGAGCCAGTTCCTCGGCTGCGTGCCCCTCGGCCCGCTCGGCTGGGCCCAAGGGTTCGGATCCGCCGCCGCGGCGACCGCGGCCGCCGCGATCGCCCCCGACCTACTCACCCGCACACCCGGGATCAGCCAGACGATCCGCGAACTACTCCACACCGCCGGCAACTACGACCGCACCCTGTCCTACCCGGCCAGTGCCGTCGACGTCCTCGCGAGCCGGAAGAATGGAGCCACTCCACAACCACTGGCACCGAGGCAGTAGGCGGCCGATGGAAATTCAGTCGATGATCTCCACCACACCCACCCGCGCCAGCAGCGCGTACAGCTCCCGCAACGGCGGCGTGAACACCCGCGCCACCACGGACACCACCGGATCTCCACCCACATCGACCGCAGAATTCGCCACGCTGCCACCCTGCGCACCCGAAACGAACCCCCGGTAAACCCCACACAGTGCGGAGGCAAGCAATGACCGACAAGTCAGCCACCACCCGGTCACACCGGGACACCGTCGAACGTGTCCGGCACGCCGACAGCTTCGCCGTGAAGCTGCCGATCGTCGGGAGCGTCGGCATCCCCCGACCCGAGCACCTCGCGTTCTACGCCGCCCTCGGCGCCCTCGCGGCACTCGAGATCATCGAATGGCCCGTCGCCGTGATCATCGCCGCCGGGCACGTCATGGCCGCCGAGAAACACCACCGCGCCCTGCACGAGATCGGCGATGCCCTGGAATCGGCCTAACACTGCAGGAGGGGTTGGGCGCGCCGACGAGGGCGGCGCAATCACCATCGGGGCGGCGGCTCAACGAACGCCGTCCCCATCGCGGGCCTACCGGACCTCCACCGGGTTCGCCGATACCCAGCCCCCGGCGAATTCCGCGGCCCCGTGGTGGCAGCACCCGCGCCATCGCCACCGCCATTCACACTGGCCAGTCGTGAGCGTGCCCGAAAAGCGGGTACTTGGTGGGGATGGACAGCACAGATGACCGGGACGACGCCGCTTGGAATCGCCAGGTTCGGCACGAAACCGAAACCCAGCGACTCGACCGCAACTGGAGCAATCTGCTGTCGGAGCTACGGGTGGTGCAGACCGGCGTCCAGCTGCTGACCGGATTCCTGCTGACCCTGCCGTTCCAGCAACGTTTCCAGGATTTGTCCGACACACAGGAGGTGATTTACCTCGTCACCGTCACCTGCTCGGTCACCGCCACGATGATGCTGGTCGCACCAGTGGGATTACACCGACTGCTGTTCCGCCAGCATGCCCTTCCCACCCTCGTCGCGACCGGACAGCGACTGGCGATCGGCGGCATCACCGTGTTGGGCTTCGCCCTCGTCGGTGTCGTCCTGCTGATCTTCAGCTTCGTTGTCAACATGCTCGCCGGGGTGATCGCGGCAGCAGTGGCCCTGCTGATGTTCTTCGGTTTCTGGATCCTGCCGGCACTGGTCGGCCGCCGCTCCACCGACAACGCCCCGACACCACACGAGACGACGTGAGCCACGACGTTCGCCCCCTCTCGAGTGGACATATCGCGTCCGCCTGATGAAAGGCACAACGATGCGCCTGTGTCGGTACCACCGGGCGAGTCCGTCCGAGCGCCTTGCCCCGCGATTGCCACTGGTGGTCTTGCTGTGGGGTGCAGACTGGACTCATGGTGTCCTCGCAGCGAGAGCGCGCCGTCAAATACAATCTGGGCCTCGATGTCCTGCTGCCGGATCTCGGTGGTCTGATCCCGGCCGGGGGACGCATCGAGACCGGCGAGGCGAACCCGTCGGCGGTCTATTACGACACCGCCGACCGCGACCTGCTCCGGCACCACATCACGCTGGCTCATCACACCGACGGCACCGACACCGGATGGCACTTGACGGTCCCCGCCGACAAGGCCCGCACCGACATCCGGACGCCTTCCGCCGACAGGGATGCGGTCCCCGACGAGTTGACCACCCTGGTGACCGGGATCGCACTGGGCGAACCCCTCCACCGGGTGGCAACGTTGTCCACCACTCGGCGCACCCACCGCCTCCTCGACCGCGACGAGCACCTCCTCGCGGAGATCGCCGACGACCTGGTGCACGCCACCGTCGCCGGAGACGCCGCCCTGGTCAGCGAATGGCGGGAAATCGACATCATGCTGGGCGACGAGGGGAAGAAGCCGCTGCTCACCACGGTCGGCACACGGCTCACCCGGGCCGGTGCCTCGCCCTCGACGCACACATCGACGCTCGACCACGCGTTCGCCGGCGATCACACCCCCACGGGCGTCGACTTCGATTCCCCGGCGCAGGAGGCACTCACCGTGTACCTCGACACCCAGGTCCAGGCGATCGTGGCCGGCGACGTGTGGCTGCGCCGCGGGCTGGACCCGATCCATTCCACCCGGGTGGGGATCCGACGGTTCCGCAGCACCCTGCGCGTATTCAAGAAACTCTTCGATGCCGAGACCGCAACTCACCTCGGCGCCGAATTGTCCTGGTACGCGGGGATACTCGGCGAGGTTCGGGACCGGCAGGTGCAACGGACACGGTTCGCCACCGCGGTCGCGGGCCTGCCGACCGAGCTGGTGATGGGGCCGGTCGCCGCCCGCATCGAAACTGATTTGCTCGCCGAGCAACACCGTTACCGCGGCCACGCGATGGACGCCCTCGGCAGTGACCGCTACCGGGACCTGATCGCCGCGGTGGGCCGGTGGCGCACCGCCCCACCCTGGGCTGCCGCCGCCACCGATTCTGCGGTGACGAAGGCGACCCGCAAGGCCGGGCGGAAAGCGAACAAGAGGCTGACCGCCGCGGTCGCCGACCCCGACGACGCGGCGCTCCATCGGGCGCGCAAGGCCGCCAAGCGGGCCCGCTACGCGGCCGAACTCGCCGTCCCGATCCTCGGGAAGAAGAAGGCGAAAAAGACGACCAAGAAATACAAGAAGATCCAGAAGATTCTCGGCGAGCACCAGGACAGCGTCGTGGCTGCGCAGACCCTCCGCACGCTCGGCGCCCGCGCCGGAGCCACGCCGGGCGAGAACGGATTCGCATTCGGGCTGCTGTACGCACTCGAACAACAGGCCGCCCAGCGGGCGCGGGCGGACGCCGCTCGTCTCGCTCACTGACCCCGCCCCGGAAGAGGCGGCCTTCTTGGGGTGTCAACCAGTCGGCGTGGGCGCGGTCTACCCCAGCCGCCCGACCAAGACGACACTAACGAGTACCGGCGACACAAGGCCGGCGGTCGGGCACCGGGGTGGACGCCACCTCTGGCAGCACGCCGTCAGCCCCTGTAGCTCAGTTGGTCCCTGCTCGCCGGGTCGACCCGGCGGGTCTGCGGGACGCCCGTCGCGGAGTCACGCGTTCTCCGGTGAGGGCCTCCACCACTCCGGCCATATCGTCCGAGGACAGGTCACCGTTCGACACGACCCCGCCGCCCTCATCTGATGCTTCCTCGCTGAACTTCTTCATCGGATACCACCTCCTCCTCGAATCCTTTTGACAGGACAAACTATACAGCTGGAGGGCGGGGCGGGGCTCGACCAGGAGCGCCGTGAACCGCCGCGATACCCGGCAACCGAGTGTGTTTGCGGCCGCCGTGGTGGTCGGGCAACATCGGGTTCGTGCGCAGACTCCGCTGGCCCGCGACCGCACCACCGGCGTGTGGCGGTGTCCAGGTGCACGGCCGCCGACTCCTGTCCGCGGACGCCCACCTGACCTTGGATTTGTTGCGGATCGTGGCGTATCCGTCCGGTCTCGCGGTGCACCTGACGCTGACCGCAACCGGCCAGCGGGCCGAACAAGCGCGGCATGAAACCCGCCCGCTCACCAACCCAGCGGACCCGTCGGCGCAATGGTCGTATCTGGATGTGTGGGCCGGAACGGACGAACTTGCCGTCGCCGACCCATTCCTGCACCGCCCCGATCGGCAGGAGTCGGCAGCGGGGACATGCCGGTACCGGACCCAGCCGATGTACTGGCTGCCGGCATCGCCACCGGTATCGATGGTGGCGCTGACCGCCGAGTGGCCACAGATCGGCCTCCCCGCGAGCGTGAGCACTGTGGCACTGTTCCCAGCCGAACGCTCCTCAACACCCCGCCGCGGGTGAGGTCCCGATGAAACCTCGGGTCAGTTCCGTTCGACGCCCCGGAGCTCCGGATAGCGTGCGGTGAGCCGGGCGACCAGGTGGTGAGCCTCGGAAAGTCGCGCACGCAGGGTGTCCTCCTCCGGCCGTACGCGCGCACCCGGCCGGTCCAGGGCTCCGGGACGGCGTGCGTCGGCTTCGGTCTCCGCGATGCGGGCGGCCAGGACGTCGATCTCGGTGTTGAGCAGGTCCATGAAGACCTGCGCCTGGGCGATATCGGGGTTGTGCTTGATCGGTGTCATCCGGTGACCTCCTGCTCGGCGCGACAGGATTCATGCCGCGGGATTCACACGAGACGGCAGCGCTGCGGCCTGGCGAAGATCGTGCAGCCCGCCGGTCGACCCGTCAACCCGACGACCCAGACACTCGGCGGTGCCGGAGCCCGCGTTCCACCCTGAAGACCGTGAGAAAACAGCCCGACGCGGAATGTGCGGGAGGACAATTCTGGTCATGGACGTCACCGAAAAGCAGCATCTCGACGCGGTGCGCGCACAGCTGGTCCGCCGGTACCAGTTTGTCGATCCGGACCTGGTCGGCGAGATGGTCGACACCGCTCATCACCGGTTCGACGGATGCCGGATCCGGGACTTCGTCCCCCTGCTGGTCGAACGAGCCGCCATCAGGTCCCTCGACACCGCCCTGGCCGCTGCCGCGACAGCACCCGCCACCGTGCCCGCGGCGGTTCCGGCTGAGCACCACAACATGCTCTAGGTGGCTCCGGTCGGCGGTCACGAGGGGCGCACCGCGGCACCGATCAGCCGATACGTCGCCACCGCGACCAGACCGACGAGGCACCGGTGCGCCCCGCGGCAAGCAGCAGCGCCACCACGGCCCGCGTGGATTCGATCGGTTCGCAGTCTGTCTGCACCGACGGCGACCGTGACCGGGCCGGTGACCGACTCGGCGCGGTACACGTCGATCCAGAGGTCCCGTTCTTCGTATCCGGACGATCTCGTCGAACAAGTGCCCCTGGGCGATCATCGCGACGATGGACCCCACAGGGCCTGGTTTCCCCCACAGGGCCTGGTTTCGTCAGGCGAATCGGATGATCGACAGGACCCCGGCGACCAGGCAGTAGACGGCGAACGGGGTCAATGTCCTGGTTGTGAAGTAACGGGTGAGGAACTTCACCGACAGGTATGCCGCGACACCGGCGACGAGGGCCCCGACCAAGATCTGCCCGTGCATGCCGTCGCCCTGCGGACCGACCAGGGTGGGCAGTTTGAGAACACCGGCCGCCAGGATGACCGGGGTGGCCAGCAGGAAGGCGAACTTGGCGGCGTCCTCATGGCTCAGGCCCCGGAGCAGGCCACCGACCATCGTCACGCCCGACCGGCTGATCCCGGCCAGGAGGGCCAGACTCTGGATCACCCCGATGCCCGCCGCTTCCCGATAGTTCAGGGCCGCCAGGGCGCGCTCGGGCGGTTCGTCCGACACCGCGTGCGGGGGTGCCCCGACCGCGGCCGGCTCGACCGCCCCGGCGGCCCGCCGGCGAAGGACCTCACCGGCCGCGAGGACGACCCCGTTGACCGTCAGAAAGATGGCGGCAGCAAGCGGGGTGGCGAACAAGGTGCGCAAAGGGTGTTCGAGGAGCAGGCCCAGGATCCCGACCGGGATGGTGGCCACGATGATCAGCCAGGCCAGCCGCTCGGTGGAGGTCTCGATGCGGCGGGTGCGCACGGTGGTGACGAACGCGCCGATGATCGCCACCCAGTCGCGGGCGTAGAAGATCAGCAGTGCGACGGCGGTCGCGACGTGCAGGGCAACGATGAAGGCGAGGAACGGGGTACCCGAGTCGGAGTCGCCCTCGGTGACCAGGGCCTCCCACGAGCCGCCGAGCCACGCGGGCAGCAGGACCGAGTGGCCCAAGCTCGAGATCGGGAACAGCTCGGTCACGCCCTGGAGCGCGCCGAGGACGATCGACTGGGGATAGGTCAGTGCAGACACCCGGACAGCATGGCCGCTGCGGTGACCATCGGCAACCCGGACGGCCCCCATCCGCGAATTCGACGGAGCCTGTTCTAAGGATGCAGCACAAGGGGTTTCGATGAACCCACAGAGATAGCGTGCCGACGGTACGCGATGGTCGTTGAGAATTCGCTGAGAGCGCGAAACGGACCAAATAGTTTGCGTGACAATGGGTTTCGGTGTCCGTTTGCGGATTGTTATGTTCGTGGCGGTCAGGCACTCGACGCCGTCCGTTCATCGTGTGTTACCCGCGGGCCGTAACGCTGTCGCGGGATCGGAATACCGGTCCTGGCCCACGCCAGCCTCCCCGACGGTTCCGCTCGGATGCGCCCCCGGCGCATGCGGGCGATCGTCCTCACGAGAGACACGACATGAACCAGGACAGCACCACATCCCGGCTGCGCCGGATCCTTTCCCCCGCCCGGACCGCCACCCTCCTCGGCCTGGCCGCCATCACCCTCGGGCTCGGCACCGGAACCGCGAACGCCGCGGTGATCCCGATCGCCGACTCCTCCGCCACCAAGACCACCGTGCTCGGCACGAACCTCGAGGTCGTGCAGTCCGGGCAGTGGATCAACAACGTGATCCCGCTCAACGGCACCCCGTTCGACAAGGACGTCTTCTTCGGCGGCAACACCGCCGTCAAATCCAGCGGCGGTGCCCCGATCACCGCCGGCACCCTCGACGTCGGTGTCGAGGTCGGCTACCTGCTCGACGTCTCCAACGGCCTCTCGCTCGGCGGCAAGGTCGGCATCACACCCCAGGAGGGCCTCGGCCTCCCGGTCGGTGGCCTGCCCACCCTGACGATGTCGGTGCAGACCCCGCTCGAGGGCAACTGGGTGGTCCCGATCCGCCCCGGGCAGATCGTGGCCGTCTCCCTCGACAAGAAGACGATGACGACCGGCAACGGCAACGTCAACCTCGACAACATCCACTTCCAGATCAACGGCGCCGCCGGTCCGGTCTCCCTGCGGACCTACTCGCAGTGGACCGCCTCCACCAAGGAAACCGACGACTCCTTCGCCGCCTACGGACCCCCGATCACCCTCTAGAAAGGCCTCGGCCGGCGATCCCGTTCCCCCGAGCCGCCGACCCGGCCCGGTCCCACCCCACCCACCGAACACCACAGGAGAATTCTCATGCTGCTCGACGTCCTGCACTTCGTCGTCAAGACCCCCACCACCAGCCTTCTCGATGCCATCATCCAGTCCATCCAGTGGTTCACCGGGTCCTCCACCCAGACCGTCTGATACCCCGCGGTTCGGCGCTCATCCTCCACTCAACTGAATGCGGCCGCGTCCCTCATCCGCGGCGCTCCTGTTCCCCACCTCCCGTCCACAGGGAGGTGGGGAACAGCAGCGCCCGGGCACACCGTCGTCGTCTTCGTTCCTCTCCGGCCCCCGTATCCCTGATCAGCTCGGGCGGATGCTTCGGAGTGGACAGGTTGGTGCGGCCGGATGCGCCAAGCGACCTGGCTGGTCTCGAATTGGCCGACTGTCTCGGCGCGCTATATGCCAGCGGCGGGAATGCTCGTCACAGCCGACGAGGCGGTCGTCGCCGACCGTATCGTCTACTGGGTCGAACCCTTCGACAGGCAGCAGTAGCTACGGTGAAGATCATCCGACCAGTTCACCCTGCCCGTGGCAGTCGACGATCAGCGGCACCGACAAGGCCGCCCAACCCCGAGTGGGTCGAGTGCGGCAACGGTCGGCATCGCGTTCGAGCCGCGGCCATCGAAGTCGTCCACGGTGCACAGGACTCCCGACCACAGAAATCAGAAGGCGGCTGCACAGGACGGAAGCTTCAATGAAGCCGTGCAGTCCACTCCTGAAACTGACAGCCGAACTGTGATTCCCAGCGGTATTTGGCACGGTTTTGCCGACCGCTATTTGGCACGATCCGGTTGGTTGCTGCTCAGGTGAGGTTGCAGTAGACGTTCCGTTTCCAAGTGCACCTCACCCGCCGGTGGTAGATGCCGACGACGAACTCGCCAGTTGATCGCCGTGCCAGTTGATCGCTGTGGAGACCCGGGCCAAGGGCGATCCGCAGCCGTCGAGCGTAAGACGAACCCCCGAGCACATGCCGTAGCCGCGGACACGGGAAACTTGACACCGACGACCTGGGGAAACGTCCTCGGGTTCGGGGTATCTCGCGAACCATCGTTTCCATGCCATAGAACCGGGGGCGGTTGAGTCCGAGGGGTGCTCGGGTCAGCGGTCGGGGCCGATCACGGCGAGGGCGGTGGCGGCGACGGCGGGATCCGTGCCGGTGATCTTGCCGCGTGTCTTCCCGGCGAGGAGCTCGAGGACGTCGAGCGTGGGGCTGTCGACGGCGACGCGGTCGGGGGACGGACTGCCCTGGACGCGCCAGCCGAGGCCGAGCAGCAGGTTTCGGATCTCGCGGGTCCATTCCTCGGCCGGGGTGCCGCTGGCGACGACGGCGAGGGCCAGCCAGCCCGCCTGGCGGTCGAACTCGGTTCTGCTCACCGGTAGTCGGGACAGGATGTGCCGCCACAGCGCCAGTGGCTGGTTACCGCTGCGGCGGGCGAGCGCGGTCGGCGCCAGCCGGCCCTTGCGCACACTCACCAGGCCGAGCACTCGCGCGCTGTCGCGGAGCTGCGCGACCGGCCACGTGAGGTCCTCGCGGTTCGCCTTGCCGATCCACCAACCGGTGACGCCGGTCCGCTCGGCGAGCTGCTCGACCAGCGCCGGCGGAAGGTAGCCGGCGCTCGTCAGCCGCACCCCGTCACCGATCACGTCGAGCAGGACGGTGTACGGCTCGATCAGGCGTGCGGCATCGGCCTCGGTCACCTCGACCGCGGTGTGTGACGCCGACCGTTCCAGCAGCTGCGTGAGTGCCCGGTTGCCGCCCCGCTCCAGTTGCTCACACAGCGCGGCCAGTTCCCCGGCCACCCGGAGCGGCGCGGCCACCGCCGCCGCGAGAGCGGTGTTGGCCTCGTCGACGTCGAACCGGTCGGGGTGCCAGTCGAGCGGCAGCCAGTCGCGGGCGTGGCCGGCGTCCTCGAACGGGGCCGGGACGGACCCCGGGTCGCACCCGCCGCGCACCCATGCCGCCAGCTCCGTGTACCCCCAGATCCCGCCGCAATCCTCGGGTGGGCAGGCCATCCGGCCACCGGTGCAGCGCGCCTCGGTGGGCGGCTGGTCGAGGACCGCCTCCACCGCGAGCACGTGGTCCCAGTCGTCGCCGAAGTCGTACTGGTACCACAGGCGGTCACCGGTGCCGGTCAGCACCTGATCGAGCCGGACGCCGTCTTCGAGCACGCCGTCCTCGCCCTCCTCGACGTCGAACGGTGTGACGAAGTACGGCGACCGGGGATCGCTGCCCGTGCGGAACCGGTGCAGGTGGCCGTCGAGCCACCCCATCGCGGCCTGGATCACCAGGTGCAGCCGGTCGAGGGGGAGGTCGCCGGGCAGCTCGAGCCGCCGCCACACCGGGGGCTTGGCGCCGGCCAGGTCGAGCCGGACCCGAAAGCCGCGGATGCGGGTCGGGGCATCACCGACCGTGGGCTCGGGGGTTCGCCGCGCATTCTCGATCAACGCCATCGAATGATCCGCCCCGATCGCGGCCAGGAATGTCTGTTGCTGCTGCGGGGACAACTCGGCCATGAGCTGCTCGGCGAGCCGTCGTACGTCGTCTGAGGTCGGCACGACACCAGTCAACCATCGACCGGGAACGGCCGTGCCCAGCCGATCCACGAATCAGGGCACCGAGGTGCTCGGCGTGCAGGGTCGCCCGTGTTGCCGCCACCTCGCCCGATCGGCACCGTGCCAAATAGCGCCGGCAAAACGTGCCAGACAGCGCTGGGAGTCACATGCCTGAGGGTGTTAGCCGCCAGCCGAGTTGGACCTTCAGAGAGGCGCTCTGGTGGCCGAGAACTGGCCTCAATGCGTGTCGGCGGTCGGGTCGGCGCCAACCAGCGGAGATGGCCCCGGCCAAAAGCGTGCCAGATCCCGCGAATGGTCGAGGACGGAACACCGAGAACGGAGATCGCTGCCGTCCGTAGAAAACCGGAGCAGTTCGGTACCCGGCCGAGGTCATGGCCGGCGACCGCAAGACCCCGACTGCTGGATGCCGACGGCCATAGCCGACACGCCCGACCGCGTGCGGGGGTCGTCGCTGGCAGGAGGGCTGCTATCCGAGACTGAATCCGGAAGAGCAGTGGTGGCAGCGCGATAGGAGTCCGGACGATGGCACGGTCGGCGAGGGGTCGGCTCGCGGCGGTCACCACCATCACCGCCGTGCTGTGCGGGACCGCCCTCATCTGTGCGCCCGCGATCGCGCACGCCGACCCGGTCGGCTGCGCGTCGACGTTCAACCTGCTCATCCCCGGCACCTGGGAGACCGACGAGAACGCCGACCCGAACCGGCCGGTGGGGATGCTGGCGCCGATCGCGGAGGCGATCGAGGCGAAGAACGGTGCCCGCGCACAGACATACACGCTGCCGTACATGGCGCGCGCGTTCGACAACGGCCACACCTACGCCGACAGCAAACTCGACGCGGTCGACAAGGCCACCACGGTGCTGAAGTCCTACGCCGACAAGTGCCGGGGCGCGAAGTTCTCGATCACCGGGTACTCCCAGGGTGCGGACGCGGCAGGCGATCTCGCGTCGGCGATCGGCAACGCTCGCGGACCGGTCGAGGCGGATCGGGTCCTCGGGGTGGCCTTGCTCGCCGACCCGGGTGCCGGCACGCCGGGCACTGCGACGGTCGGCCCGACGACGTCGGGGGAGGGCATCGCCGGTCCCCGGTCACAGGGCATGGGAACCCTGTCGGGGCGGGTGGCCTCGATCTGCGATCCGAACGACCTGTACTGCTCGATCCGCAAGGGCGCGAACCCGTTCCTCGGATCCCTCGGGTCGATCCTGTCGAAGACCCCCAGCACCACCAACACCAGCGGTGGTTCCGGTGCCGGTGGGGGTGACGCGGCGGTCGCCACCGCGCTGACCTCAAATTTCAGTGGCGCCGACCTGCCCGGTCTCGGATCCACTGTCGACGCGCTCGGAAAACAACTGTCGGGCAACGACACCGGCGGGACGGTGGACGTGCACCAGGTCGCCGACGCTGCGACCTCACTATCCAAGACGCTCAGCCCACTCGTCGATTTGCTGCAGTCCGGCGCCGCGAACACCGCCGCCACCACCACCCTGGCCGCAGCACCGGTGGGCACACCGGAACACGCGGCCGCCCAGGTCCTCACCACCGCCGGTCACGCGGACCTGACCGGTGCACTCGACTCGGTGGCCACGATCGCGAACACCGCAGCCGCGCTCGCGAACAACGGCACCACCACCCTGCCCGCCACCGCCCCCGAGATCTCTCCACTCGCGGACACCGCCGCAACGCTCGGCAGCCAGATCGCGCCCGTCGCCGCCACCCCGGCAGATGCCCTCTCGACAGCGTCGAGCGTGTTGTCGGTGCTCAAACCGACAGTCGTCGTCGACCAGGCCCTGAACGTCGTCACCGGGGTCACCGCCCTCGATATCCCGGCGATCCTGCACAACCTGACCGTGCTCCCGCAGAAGATCGCCGCCGGCGATGTCCGCGGCGCCCGAGATGCCGCCCGGGAACTGAACGTGCAATTCGCACCGGTGGTGAAGATGGCCGCCGGTGTCGACTTGAAGTGGATCTCGCAGATCCTCGCGATCATCCCGGACCCGACGGGGTACACCCAGATCGCGGCGCTGGTCACAGGCATTCTCGGCAACGTCGACGTGATCAAGCTGGCCAACATCGCCGGCCAGGCCCAGGAAATCGCGTGGGCCGCCGCGGACAAACTCTTCCCTCCGCCCGGGGTGCTCCCCGACCCGGTGGGTGCTGCCGCGCAGACCACGGCGTTGCTCCCACTCGGCCTCGAACTCGCCTCGGTGGCCGCGAACATGCTCACCGGCACAGCCGGCAAGACCGACCCAGAGCTCCTGGGGAAACAGGTCAACCCGGTCGGGAATGCGATCACCACCCAGGCGCAGACCCTCGACCTGAAAGGACTCGCCGGATCGGTGTCGACGATGGCGCGCTCGCAGGGCGCCGAGGACCTCGCCGCGGTCGTCGGTGAGGGCCTGAACGCGGCCAGCTTCCTCGCCTCCGGCGCACACCAGAGCTACCAGCACCTGGTAGTCGACAACGCCGGCCGCAACGCCATCCAATGGGTCTCGGATTGGCTGAACCTGCAGATCACCCGCGCCGCCTGACGATCCCGACCGCGCGCGTATAGCGTCTCACGCCGCGCTTCCCAATCTCACAGCGAACTGCACTCGGACTTCACGGAACTGAGACCTGGCAGGCCAGAGCGGTTGCCGTGTCGAGGAAAAACACGACTCGGCCAAGGAAATGAGGGACTACGTGAGACAACGACGAGGTGAAGGCCTTGTGAGACAACATGAACGCAGCAGTCATGGCGTTCGAAGATGAAATTCAGCCCGAGACCCTACAGCGCGCGGCGTCGTCCCCGCCCGAACAGGAGCACCGAAAAATTGGCCCCTCACGCCCACCGCCCCTCCTGCTGGGTGACCTGCCCGCACTGCGATAAACGCACCTACTTCACCCGCAGGGATGCCCGCGCCGCCCGCACCCACCACGAAAGGCGCCGCGGCCTGTCGATCTACCCCTGCCCACACCAAGACCAGGACAGTGACGGCTTCCACGTCGGGCTCCGGCCAATCGGGTTGGGCCGCGGGAGTATCGACCGCGGCACCCTCGCCGAGAACCAGCGAGGAACACAAACACTGCCCGAAGCCAGGTTCACAGTGCGGGGTACGTGGTGACCCTGATAAACGCCACGGGATCACCGACCACCCCGATCCCACTCGCCCCCGGTGACCGGATCCGCTTCGGTATCGAACCCCGCCGCCCCTACACCGTCCGCGCACTCTCGGAGAACTTCGTCGTCTGCACCCGCCACCGCGACTTCGCAACCCAAGGTGAATTCGTCTACACGGTCATCGACTGGCGCAGCGGAATCCGCGGCCCGGTCACCGTGATCGGACACAGCATGGATGTGAGCACCGATCAGCAGTGCCGCGACCTCCTCGACGATCTCGAAGCCGGTCGGTGGGAAATCAGCCACCGCAACCGTGTCCCGCTCGACATCCTCGACCGGGGTGAAGCATGAGAGACCCCACGCCCCGAGGTGCCTTCTCGCGGCACGGATGCTGCTCATCGCACCCGCGGTGGTCCTGCTGTGACCGGAGGCCATCCTGCGCTCGTTCGACCATCCGCCACTACCGATTCCACAGACATAGAGTGGGCATCAACCTGCTCGCCTCTCCGCCCTACCTACCCGACGGCGGCCACGATGTCACGATGGCACCGAGACCTCAGCACAAGGAAACCGAACGCCGATCTCCGTGGGCTGAGTGTGATCTACCTCAGCGTGGTAAGCGCGGAGTGGTAGCCGGCGATCCGGCCGAACACCGATCCGTTGGTCAGTCCAGACCCACCGGGGTAGTTGAAGTAGAAGATGCCACCGACCAGCTCGCCGGCTGCGTAGAGACCCGGCATCGGGTTCATGTCGGTGTCGAGTACCTGGGCGTTTTTGTTGATCCGCAGGCCACCGAAGGTGAACGTGATTCCGCAGGTGACCTGGTACGCCTCGAACGGACCTTCGTCGAGGGTGTTGGCCCAGTTGGTCTTGTTCACCGGTAGGCCATTGGTGGAGCGACCGTCCTTGACGTTCGGGTTGAACTCGGTGTTCGTGTCGACCGCGGCGTTGTAGGCCTGGACCTCAGCGAGGAAGCCGGCGGGATCGACGCCCTCGAGCTTCTCGGCGATTGCTTCGAGTGTGGGTGCGGTGACCTTGGTGACCTCGCGGATCCGGTACTCGTCACGGAGCAGGTGAGTGACCTTCTGGTCGAAGATCTGCCAGGCGAACTGGTTGGGTTGCTCGAGGATCCGGCGTCCGTACTTGGCGTAGGTGTAGTTGCGGAAGTCGGCGCCTTCGTCGACGAAGCGCTGGCCGTGGGCGTTGACGAGAATGCCGAACGGGTAGCTGTGTTTCTGGAAACCGTCGCCGACGGCGAGGTCGCCGAACTCGGGGGCGTTGCGTTCCCAGCCGACGGCGTGGCAACCCGACCAGTTGCCTGTCGGGCTGGCACCGATGTCGAGGGCCATCTTGTGGCCGTCGCCGGTGTTGAACATGGTGCCGCGGACCTTGGCCAGGTCCCACGAGGGGCCGAGGTAGCGGGTGCGCCATTCTGTGTTGGCCTGGAATCCGCCGCTGGCGAGGATGACCGCGTCGGCCTCTTCGTTGCGGGTCACGCCGTCCTGGGTGAGGGTCACGCCGGTGATGCCCTCGTCGCCGTGGATGAGCGAGACGACGCGGGCGCCGTACTCGATCTTGATGCCCTCGCGATCGGCGGCTTTGGTGAGGTACTCGACCAGTCCGGGTCCGCCGCCGTTGACTTCGACGGTCAGTCCGCCCCAGAACTTGAACTTTCCATCCACCTTGAATGCCTGGCGTCCGTAGATCGGCATGAACTTCACACCCTGGTCCTTCATCCAGGACAGGGTCGGGTAGCTCTGGTCGACGAGGATGCCGGCGAGGTCGGGGTCTGTGCGGTACTCGGTGACCCGCGCGAGGTCGTCGAGGAAATTCTCGGTGGTGTAGGAGCCGAAGTCGGTGTTGGCGACGTCCTCGTCGGTCAGGTCGGGCATCAGTTCGCGCAGGTCGTCGACGCCGTTGTAGGCGACGCGCATGGCGCCGGCGGTGAAGGCGGTGTTGCCGCCGCGGCGGGTCTTGTCGGCGCGTTCGAGAACGAGGACCTCCGCGCCTCGTTCGCGTGCGGCCAACGCTGCGCAGAGTGCCGCATTTCCGGCTCCGACGACGATCACCCGGCGTGTAGACATGGATCAACCTCTCGATGAAACAGTTGGGGAAGATTGGTGTTGCGAAAATGTGATTCGAAGATCGAATACTGATGTTCAGTAGCGGGCGGTCGGCGGCAATTCGTGCCCGAACAGATTGAGCCCGTACTGGACATACGTTGGGGCTGTCGTATTCATCATGTGATTCATCGCTGCGTGGGCGTCCCGCCACATCCTCTGGATGGGGTGCGAGGTGTGCAGTGCCGCACCACCGGTGTTGACGAACAGACGGTCCGCGGCCTGCACTGCACGGGCACTGGCGTTCACTTGGTTGCGGCGCACCTCGATCCGGAGATCCTTCGAGATCGTCTCGCCCTGTGCAGCGAGGTCGTAGACGCGGTCGATGTCCCAGAGAAAGTGCTGGATGGACGCCTGAATGTCGGCGGCGGCCTCGCCGAGCACGGCGAGACTGTTCGGGTCTTGGCTGGTGCTCCCCGACAGCCGCGACACCCGCTGGCGGCTGTGATCGATGTACGCCTGCAGCACGCCCTGGCAGATCGCCAGTGTGCCCGCGGTGATCGCGCCGGAGAACATGGTCTGCCGGGGGATCGAATACAGCGGGTTGTCCAGGCCGATGGCCCGAGCGGCGGTACCGGCGATGATCTCCTCCTGGTCGATGACGCGGTGCGCCGGCACGAAGGTGTCTCGGACGATCAGGTCCTTGGATCCGGTGCCGCGCAGTCCCATGACGTCCCAGGAGTCGGGGACGATCTCGTAATCGCCTCGGGGAAGGCAGAAATGACGAGTGCCTGCTCCGTCGGGCTTGCCCTCGGCGTCGAGGACCAAGCCGCCGATCATCACCCACTGGCACTGATCGGTGCCGGATGAGAACGACCACCGTCCGTTGAAGATGTATCCGCCGTCGACCGGCTTGGCCCGGCCCATCGGCGCGTACGGCGAGGCCACCCAGGTGTCCTCGTTTTCACCCCACACCTCCTCTTGAAGTTGCGGGTCCGTCTGCGCCAGCTCGTGTGCGTGTACCCCGACGACACCGGCTACCCAGCCGGTGGACGAGCATCGACTGCCCAGTTCGATCAGTGTCTCGAAGAAGTCGCGGGGGTGACACTCGTATCCGCCGTATCGCTTGGGCTGGAGCATGCGCATCACTCCGATGGCGCGTAGCTGTGCCGCGACTTCGTCGGTGATCTGTCCCGCTGCCTCGTTTTCGGCGGCGTGGTCGCGCCAGAAGTCGGACAGTTCCAGCACGCGGGCCTTTACCTCGAACATCAGTTGCCTTTCGTTGAATCTGTCGCTAGTCGACGTCGGCCGCGGGAAGGAGGTTCGCCACCGGTTCGGCTCGTCGGTGCCCCCAGTAGTGCGCGTCGTTGTAGCGGGCCGGCCGCCACGATTCGTCGACAAGCGTTCCGCCGGTGCCGTATTCGAGTCCGAATCCGGATGGCGTTCGGACGTAGAACGAGAGCATGTCGTCGTTGGTGTGTTTCCCGAACGTGGTGATCAGTGGTGCTTCACCGTCGAGGACCTTGTCGTAGGCGCGGCCTACCGCGTCGAGATCGGTCACCTCGAGCATCAGATGGCCGACACCCGGCTCGACCCCGTCGAGTTGGGCGAAAGCGAAGGAGTGATGTCGTGCATTGCACCGCAGGAAAAGTAATTCGGCTTGGCGCTTCGGGGAGTCGACCAGGTCGGTGAACTTCATGCCGAGCACGTCGACGTAGAGGTGCCAGTAGGCGTCGCGATCGTTGACGATCTGCAGTAAGTGGCCGAGCCCGTGCTCGCCGGCAACGAAGGAGACGCCGTTCGGGGAGGCGAACCGCTCCAAGGATTCGGTCAGACCGTAGAAGATTTCGAGCGAGGCGAGGCCGTCGGGATCGGCGAACGAGAAGAGTTCGATGACGCCGCGGTTGCGGGCGTCGTCCTTCGATCCCATGGTTGTCACGTAGCCTTCTGCTTCCAACCGTGCTCGCAGGGCTTGTAGCTCCTGGGGGCCTGAGACCTCCCATCCGATCACCGCGATTCTATCGCGGGTGGATCGTCGGACCTCGACACGATAATTCTTGTTGTCGATCCGGAAACGGAGAAAGCCGTCGAACTCGTCGGCGATCTGCATGCCGCAAAGCGACTTCCCGAAGCGTCTCCACTCGTCGAACTGTGTCGTCTCGATGACGACGTAGCCCAGTGCCTTCACACTCGGATCCATCGGGGGTCCCCCTTCTTGATCGGGGCGGCGGCGCAGTCGTCAGCTGCGCTTTCGCTTGCTGGGTGCCCCGCGGGTCAAGCGGCTCGCGATGGGTGGAGCACCGCCTGCACGAGCCGATGACGGCCGGGACACGAGCCATCCTGTGGCCTGGCCCACGAGAGGGCCAGCATTGTGTTCCAAAGCCTGAAACTTTCGCTCAACGGCCAGATTGTTCCAAACCTCGGAAACCGAGGATGGTGTTCGCGAGAGGCGGTGCGGCACTCTGCGCGGTGAGAGCAATTTCGCTGCGTTATATCGAGGAGGGTGCATCATGATTCCGTTCACCGAGGAAGCGACCAGCCGGTTCGTCGACACACCCAGTGGGACGTTGCACTTCCACGAGTACGGGGAAGGGCATCCGGTCGTGTTTCTGCACGGCTCCGGCCCCGGGGCGACCGGATGGAGCAACTTCTCGGAGAACATCAGGACCCTCGGTGCCCACTTCCGGTGCTTGGCGGTGGACATGCCCGGGTGGGGCCGCTCCGCCGCGGTCAGTCCGGCCGACCGGTGCCATCACCGAACCGCGGTCGAGTTCCTCGATGCACTCGGCATCGATTCCGCCGCGTTCATCGGCAACTCCATGGGCGGTGCGACCTGCCTCAAGGTTGCAGCTACCGCACCCGAGCGCGTAACGCACCTGGTCACCATGGGTGCAGGAGGAGGGGGCGCGAAACTGTTCGGGCCCGGTGACGGACCGACCGAGGGACTGAAGGTCCTCCAGCGGGCCTACCGAGATCCATCTCCGGAATCGATGCGCGCCCTCGTCGACATCATGACCTACGACCCCGCACACGCCGGCGACGCGCTTGCCGAAGAGCGATCCCGGAACGCGAAGAGCAACCCGGAGCATCTGGCCAACTTCATCTCGGGTATCGGCAAGGATCGACCGCACCGTGCCACCGATGCGGAACTCGCCGCTATTTCGGTGTCGTCGTTGATCATTCACGGGCGAGATGACCGTGTTGTGCACTGGGAAAACGGACTGAAGCTGTGCACGATAATCCCCGACTCGCGCCTGGTGATGATCAATCGATGTGGGCACTGGGCCCAGATCGAGCACGCCGACGAGTTCAACCGACTGGTAGCCGGCTTCGTGGGTGCGAGATCCGTCGAGTCCCGCGAGGCTGTCCTCAGCCGATGACCTGCTGACTTCCGGACAGAGGACCGTGTGACCCGACGATAGCTCCATCGTCGGGTCACACCCATGTCTACGGGCGGGCCAGACCGACCCTGCTGCCGGTGGACCGTCGACTAGGGGTTCCGGGGAGCATCGTCGTCTTCTTCCTCCTCTGCGGACACCAGCATGTCCGACAGCAATCGTGCATATCGCACGACCCGCCTGGAGAGCTTCGCTTCGTCGAAGGCATGGCTTCGTACGGACACCGAGAGCGCCCCCACCGGACGCTGGCCGCGCATCACGGGCGCTCCGACACAGCTCACGCCCAGGATCGTTTCTTCCAGGTCGACGGTGTAACCCATCGCGCCGGTCCGGGCGAGCTGGTCGACGAGAAGTTGGGGGGCGACCTTGGAGTTCCTGGTCAGACGGGGGAACGGTGTTGCCGGTACCGCCTGTCGACCTTCCTTACGTATCTGTTCGGCCAACAGTGCCTTGCCCAGTGCGGTGGTAGTGATCGGCAGGCGCGCGCCGATCCGAGTCGGGATTGCCACCGAATCCATGCCGAAGATCTTCTGCGCGATCATGACCTCGTCGCCGCGCCTCACGCCGAAGTGGACCACCCCACGCGTCTCCACGTACAACTCGGTCATCAGAGGCAACGCCAGTGCAGGCGGTCCATCCACACGGCCGAGAATCGAGCTCTGGGCGAGTTCGAAGATCTGCCAGCTCGGCCGGTACTTGAGTCCGTCTCGTTCGAGCACCCCGCTCGTCACGAGATGTGAGAGCAGCCGGTAGGTCGTCGACTTGGGTAGCCCATTGGCCTCGGCAACCTCGGTGACGCCGAGGGAGGAAAGTTTGCCCCGGAAGGAATCCAGGACGCTGACGGCCTTCTCCACCGAGGTCATCTCGACCATGTCGAGGGGCACGCCGGCGCGAGGGTCCGGACCGGGCCGACCCGGGTCGGTGGGTTCTACCCAACCTGGATTCCACGGGTAGTTGCGATCATGGGACATCGTCGTCCTTCCCGACTCGACGAGCGGGCCATCAAAAAGCAGTTCAGGGGTACCTGAATATAGGGCACAACGGTGCGGTTGAAGAAGCTCGGGCGGGCGCCTCAGATTTTTTCCACCCTTTGAAACCCGGTGGTGGTCAGGCTCACATTTACGCCCCTAGTGTTGCGCGGCAGACCGCCAGGCCGAACCAGAGCCGCGGGTGACGAAGGGATCGACGTGGTCGAAGCGGATGACTTTCGGGAGGTGCTCGGTCATCACCCGACCGGGGTTTCGCTCGTGACGAGCTTGTCCGAAGACAGTGACCCCATCGGCATGGTCGTCGGGACGTTCAGCTCGGTCTCGATGGACCCACCCCTGGTGTCCTTCATGCCGATGAAGTCCTCCTACACGTGGTCGAGGATGAAGCCGGCCAAGCGCTTCTGCATCAACATCTTGGCCGCAGATCAGCAGCAGCGCTGCGGAGAATTCATGAGAGCTGCTGCAGAAGAACGCTTTTCGGACTGGCGGTGGGACCCCTCTCCTCACGGGCTTCCGATTCTCAGTGATGTCATCGCATGGATCGACTGCAGCGTCGTCGACGAAGTGGAGGCAGGCGATCACTGGATCGTCCTCGGTAAGGTCGAGTCCCTCGGTGTGTCCAGATCCGTACCGCCGCTCCTGCACTTCCAGGGTGGCTACGGACGATTCGCCCCCAAGTCTCTGGTGTCGATCCCCGATCACGACATCAGGTTCGGTGTCCGCGACGCCGAGCTCGCCCGACCGGTGCTCGAGCGCCTCGCCAACGCTCACGACGCCGAATGCTCCAGCGTCGTCACCATCGGGAACGAAGCCGTGGCCGTCGTCGGCGCCGCTACCGGCCCCAACGTGTCCAACGCGCGCAGGCTCGGCCTTCGGATGCCGCTGGTACCGCCGGTCGGCGACGTGTTCGCCGCGTTCAACTCCCAAGACTTCGCCGACCGCTGGATCGACAGACGGACAGACCGCAGCGAAGGGGCCGCGCAGCGACTCCGTGACCGGCTTCGCCTGGTCCGGGAGCAGGGGTGGTCGGCGTCAGCGACGGCCAGCGGAACCTACAGCGACCTGGCCCTTCATCAGGCCTTCCGCAACTTCACCACCGGAACCTACACACCGGCCGAGGAGCGGAAAATCCTCTCGGCCGTCGCGAAGTCGACCGAGTACTACTCACCCGACCCGATCACACGCCAAGCGCTCTACACCGTCGGATCCCTCGTCGTTCCCGTCCATCACGAGGACGGTGGCGTGCGTTCTGCACTGCGGCTCGGCCAGCTCAACAAGTCCATGACCGGTGCCGAGCTGTTCGCGCTGGCCGACGAACTCATGGAATCCGCACGAGAAATTCAAGCGATCCATCGAACACACGACGGTGCCGGGACGCCCGATCTGCAGGTCGAAATCCTCTCACACTGAACACAACCCGACCTTCTCCGACTCGAGGAACACACAATGGGTATTCAAATACTCTCTCTGCTGGTACTGGGTGCAATCATCCTGATCGGCACCTGGAAGACCATTCACATCGGGATCCTGGCCCTGGTAGCCGCCTTCGGGGTCGGCGTACTGCTGGCCGGGCAATCGATAAAAGACGTCATGTCGGGATTTCCCGTCAGCCTGCTCATCCTGCTTGTCGGAATCACGTATCTTTTCGCGATCGTGAGAGATTCCGGCGTGATCGATTGGATCGTCCAGAAGACGCTCGCGCTGGTGGGCGGACATGTCTTCGCAATCCCCTGGGTGTTCTTCTTCCTTGCTGCCATTCTCGGTTCCATGGGCTCGTCGCTGACCTCCCTCGCCTTGGCGCCGATAGCCATGATCTTCGCGGGAAAGCACAAACTGCATCCCCTGCTGATGGCATTGACAATCGTTCTCGGCGGAGGTGCCGGGGGCTTCGCTCCCACCTCGTTGTTCGGAATCATCGCCAACGGGGTTGCGGCCGACAACGGCATCGAGCCCCAACCGTGGCTGCTGTTCGGCGCTGCCTTCGGAATCAACCTTGCGCTCTTCGCAGCCGCCTTCGTTGCGCTGGGACTGCGAAATCGGGAAAAGACGGCAACGACAGCGGGCGACCATGGTGGGGCCGTCCCGACATGGCCCCTCCGCGGTCCGCTGAGTGCTCCCGGCGCAACAGGTTCGTCCGGAGCGCAACCTGATCGTGCACCGACCGCCGTCGCCACGGCCGAGCCGGAACGGGCCGACGACGTCGTCAGCAAGCTTTCCCGGTATCAGCTCGTGTGCCTGTTCGCGGTCGCGGCGTTGATGGGGCTCGTCATCCTGTTCATGTTCCTGGACATCGAATCCGATGTCGGGGTTCTCGCCCTTGCGCTGGCTCTGATCATTTCGATGCTCGACCCGACACGGACACGAGAGGCCGTGAAGGGGATCGACTGGTCGACGATCCTCCTGGTTGGAGGGATTCTGACCTACGTCAGCGTGATGCAGAGGATGGGGACGGTAGAACTTCTCGGACATGCCGCCGAGTCGGTCGGATCCCCGCTGCTCGCCGCCTTTGCCCTGTGCCTCGTTGCGGCGTTCGTCTCCGCGTTCGCTTCGACCACGGGAATCCTCGGTGCACTGATCCCCCTGGCGGTACCGGTGATCGCGATCGGTGGCCTTCCCGGGTTCGGTCTGATCGCCGCCATCGCCATCTCGTCCAACCTGGTGGACAGCACGCCCTTCTCCTCACCTGGAGCAACGTGCATCGCCAATGCCGAGCCGGGCCAGCGGGCCAAGCTGACCAAGCTGATGCTTGCCTGGGGTTTCACCATGATCATCGCCGGTCCCATCATCACGGTGACTGCGTTTGTAGTTCCGGGCATGTGACGAGACCTCAGGTGCGCAGCCCGGGTTGCCTAACAGAACAACGACCGGGCTGCGCCCCTCCGCAGGCGGTTACAGCAGGTGAGGTGAGGAGCCGCCGGAATGCGGAGATACCTGGTGGACGCAATGACGCATTGCGCAGGCACATCCGGCCCAATGCTCGGTTTCGAAGTGGGCGAGTGAAATCCGGATCCGCACCGCTCCTCGGCCGATATCGTACCGGCCCTTTCCGGGCCGTCAGTGCGCACGCAGGTCACCGAGTCGAGACTCTGGAGGGCATGTCGAGTGGGCCACAATCCAGCACCGGAGCCGTCTCATCGGGTGCCGGACTGGCGGGTGTGTTGATCCGATCGGTCGGTACGATCCGCATCGTGTTCGTCGGGGAACGGGCACGCAGTTCAATTCGGAGGGGATCGTCAATGCCAACGTTCGCGGGCTACCTAAGGAGCACAGGTCGGAGGCGACGCACCGCACTGGCCTTCGCGATGTCCGTGAGCGCGACACTTCTCACTGCCGCACCTGCCGCACCTGCCGCCGCCCTGCCCGGCGACACGCACCCGGCGGGCGCATTGCTCGCCGAACAGCATGTCACCGCTGCGATTCTCCCCGCCGGCGCCGCGGACACCAGCACTGTCATCCGCTATTCCACCTTGCGCACCGCCACCGAAGCCGGTGAGTCCACCGGCTCGATATTCCTGCCGCAGGGTGCACCCTCCGCCGGTGGATGGCCCGTCGTGTCCTACGCGCATGGCAACGTCGGCATCGACGACGAATGTGCACCGTCGGTCACCGGATCCGGTGACGTGGAACGGGAATTCATCCAGCAGTGGCTCGCCGCCGGCTACGCGGTCGCGGCCACCGACTACGCCGGGATCGGCACCGACGGGGTCAACGCATACCCGACGGACCCGCGGCTGGCACCAACACCGTCGACATCGCCCGCGCCGCCCACCAGCTCTACGGTGACCAACTCAGCGACCGGTGGATCGCCGCGGGCCTGTCCCAAGGCGGTCACGCCACCTACTTCGCCGCCCCCACCCACCTCGATCAGCTCTTCCCGCTGGCCGGACCGAACTTCCCCGCTGTGCCGGTCGCCGGGATCGCGCACTACGTCCTCTACACGCCCGGACTCGACGACACTCGTCCGGAACTCGGAATCCGCCAGTATCTGACCCCCACCGGAATCGAGTTGATGGAGAAGGCGAGGGCGACCTGCAACAACGACCTGAACGACTATCTGAGCGCCCAACCGGTGACCGTCGCGGAACTGTTCACCACCCCACTCGACACCCCCGGCCTCCGTGAGGCGCTCGATGAGATGCAGCACGTCCCCACTGATGGGTTCGACCGACCGATACGGGTCGTGCACAGCCTCGCCGACACCAAGGTCCCGATCCCACTGACCTGGGCGCAACTCACCGAAATGCGTTCCAGTGCTGTCGACGTCGAGTATCAGCAACTGTCCGAGGCAGACCATGCCCACAGCCTCACCGCGTCGATGCCCGAATCCCTGGACTTCGCCGCCCGGGTCCTGCGCTGAGCGCACGCCCGGCCACCCGAGGTAATGAGTCGGCCCCGGATGCGTGCCGACACCATCGATCCGTGAGCAGTGGCGACTATGAGGGTGGACCTGATGGCAGGGGGAGGGACAGCCGCAGATTCATCACCGTGACGGAAGTGCCCAGCAGGTCGGTGTCTGTCTACTTCGAGCCGAGGGCGGGTGCCGCGGAAAGTGGGCATCGCCATCACCCGTGCGAGGACACGGTTCGCTAGCGTAGCACTGCTAGCTATCAGCGCTACGCTAGCAATCGTAAATTTCTTGGCTTGATCGTCGGCGAGACCACCCAAGGCCTGGGTTGCGGTCCACCGACTCGGCCGAGCCCCTTCGGGGGCGGGGCAGTGAACCGGGGGTTCCGACACTCGGAGATCGTCACCGGCGGCGCGGGCGTTCCGTTCGTCGAACAGGATTGGCAACCCGTCATCGACGGGCATCGGACCCGGACGCGGTGGTGGGGAAGGGGCTGGGACCGAGCGTGAGGGTGACCGAGGTGGGGTGGAGTCCGACCTGTGGCCAGCCGGTGGTGACGGTCAGTGATCCGGTGGTCGGGTAGGTGCCGATCCAGTATTGCGGCGTGGTGCGGTACGGCCGAGATCCCTGCGAGGCGGGGTCGGGTGTCGGGTGGAACGGGTCGGCGAACCCGTCGAGGTCGTCGGCGCCGACGCGCACGGCCAGGTAGGACCACTGCGCCGACCAGTCACCGGGGTCGGTCAGGGCCCGGGTTTCGTAGCGCGCGAAGTCGGCGCGGACACCGCTGACACACAGCGTGAACCGCAGCAGCAACCCGGACGCGAACGCGGTCGCCGCGGACAGCTCGAGGGCGAGGTCCTTGTCCGCCGCGATCGGCATGCCCGCGTGCACGACGACCCCTCCGGTAGTGGGCGGCGCGAGGGCCGGCCAACGATGGCGGCGCATGCTTCATCGTCGCATCACCCGGCCCCACCATGCCTGTGAATCTCCTGAGAGTCCCACTCCCAGAAAGTAATTTGAGACCACAACCTGCAGGCCGGTAACACAGATCGGGGTGCACATCCACCACAAGCGTGCTGCCGCCAGGGGAGCGGATCTGTCCGCTCCAGGCAGCGGACGGGGCATGCCGGCCGGATCAGAGGGCGGCGGTGACCAGACCGGCAACGCCGGCGACCGCGACGAGCGCGAAAAGAGCCAGCGGGAAGGATCCGAGGACGGTGCACACCAGGGTCGTCAGCACGGCCAGGCCGATGATCACGGCGATACCCGCTTCCCAGGACTCGAGCAGCGCCACGTCGGTCGGCGCGGGCTCGCCGCGACCGGCGGCGCGGGTGGGCTGAGTGGTGGGCAGATGCGGGCCGGGGACGGCGGTCACGGGTGCTGCGGATCCTTTCTGGGCGTTGCAGGTTCGTGCGGGTTGATGTCACCGCGCGCAGAGAATTTAGCACTCCCCACGATGGAGTGCTAATGCATTGTTCTGTCGGCATGATTCGGTGAACACCGCGGTCGACTGCACACGATGAGGGGTGTTGACCGGCGTGCGGAGCCGTCTCCCTGCTCGGGCACGGGTCGACCACGAACGACGGGTCGACCACCAATGGTGAGAACGGTTCACCCTGTCGGTGGGGCCGCCAGCACCGCATGGGATCGCTCGAGCGGCGAGCAGCACTGTCGGGGTTTCCAGCGCCGTCTAGTGTTTCCGCTTTCGGGTTCGGCGGTTCCGGCGCAGCCGGGTCCCCAGGTTGGGGCGTCGAGGACGGTCAGAGATCCCACAATGCGAGCAGGTCGGTCCGGAGACCGGGGGAGCGGACGAAGTGATCGGTCCGCAACCGGGAGCCAGGGTGCCCGAGATCGGTGAGCGCCCTCTCGGCATCGGAGAGGGGAAGCGGTGGCAGGTCGGTGCGGATTCGCAGGAAATACAGCACCGCGCCACCGGATCGCGGGATCTTCATCGGGTCGGACACCACGACGGCCGGCGGGTACACCCACCCGTCGTCGACGGAGACGAAAACGACCACGTCGCCGCGCCGGACAGCGCTGGCTCGGTCGAGGCGCAGCGATTCGAGCGCGTACTTCACCGCCGGCCCTACCGTGGCCGGTCGCCGCGACCGGCGCTCGTCGAGCACATGCCGTTCGGTGGGACTGGGCTCGTAATCGACCGCATGCTTGACGAACATCCGGGTGACCGGGACCGGCAGAAACTCCGCATCCGGGTCACGGATTCGACCGGTCACCCCGGGGATCGGCACCGCCCGCCCGATCTCCCACTCCCGAGCGGCGTCATCGAGGAAAACCTCATCGACCTCGGTGACCTCGTCGATGCGATCGATGAACGTCCGCACCGACGCAATCACCTCGGGGTCATCGGTGATGACCACAGCGTCATCGGCGAAGGCAGAGTTCTCGGAGGCATTCGCCGACCCGACCACCGCCCGCCGACCGGTGACGATCACCTTCGCATGCAGGGTCGGCGACGACAGCACCCGAACACCCTTGCTGAGGTAGTAGGCGAGGGCCGCGGGGGAGGTGGCATGCGCCCGGATCGCAGCCTTGGACGCGTTGACGACCAACAAGTCACCGGCGCGCAGGGGAAGCAAATCGGGTGCATCCTGACCGAGGTAGGCGATCGCCGCATGGCGCGCGCCGCGGGTGCCGATCGCGCGGGTGATGTGTGGCCACGGACTCGGCCCGTGGAAGGTGGTCCCCATACCCACTGACGGTAGCGGCCCGTACGTGAGCGGGTGCACTGTTGGTCGCCATGCTTTGGCGGAGCCTGATGCTGGGCACGATCTTTCGGTATAGTTTCGGGCATCCGGCGCGGTGACGCCGGCGGTACGCACGCCGAACGTTGTTGATGGTTTGGTCGCCAGAGGACGCACGTTCGCCGTGGCACCCACCAGGTGTGGGTCCGAGCGTGGCAGATGGTTACTAAGGCCCGTCTGCCACGCTTCGTCGTATCCACGGGGCGAAATCGCAGTCGGGGAGGCGACGGGTGGCCTACAGCATCAGCCCGGACACTCGGGACACTCGCCTGGACCCCGAGGCCGGCATCAGCACCACCCCCGCGGCCAAGCCCGCCGGCTACCGCACG
Source organism: Rhodococcus sp. T2V (assembly GCF_029269925.1). NCBI lineage: Bacteria > Bacillati > Actinomycetota > Actinomycetes > Mycobacteriales > Nocardiaceae > Rhodococcus > Rhodococcus sp. T2V. Next base: position 7,556 of record NZ_JARJBD010000087.1, on the reverse strand, counting down.
GCAGCGAACTACGAGGACCGTGCTGCCGACCGTGACGGGGCCCGGGAATTGGACCGGATGGTCGAGGACGCCGCATTCACCCGCGCCCGCAAGGACCTGGAGCGAGCCTTTCCCCGGACCGCAGTTCCGGAGGTGTCCGAGCGGAAACGCCGGGAGCTGCCGATCCCGGATTCGATTCGCCAGGCACCGAGTTCGCGGCAGCGCAAGGCCCGGTCGGTGAACAAGAACCGGGCGCAAACCCAGCTTCCGAAGGTCGGGTACACCGCGGTGCAGAACCTGATCACCGACCCCGACCGGTGGGACGAGGTCGGCGGCGCGCTCTCACGCGCGCGGGGCGATGCCCAGCAGTTGGAGGAGACGATGCGCTCCCAGGTCCAGCGTGTCGATCGCGCGATTCAGACCGCGGAACGGTTCAACGATCGCGGCCACATCCTCTACGCCGCCGTCCGCCTCCCGCACGCCGCCCCGCGGGAGGCGGTGAACCTGCCGTCGACGCTGCAGCCCGGCTCCCGCCTCGAGTTCGACCGGTACACCGGGGCGGCGCATGCCCTCCACGAACTCGATCAGACACTGACCGAACGGGACGTGGTGTTCGAGATCGACACCGGCCGGGGCATGTACCTGGGCCGCTCGGACTCGGTCGACGACACCGCGCACCTGCTGCCGCGCGGGATGCGGTTCGAGGTGATCTCCTCCGGCCCGGGGCGGTACCGCCGCCCGGATGGGTGGATCGGCGAGCAGATGATCGTGCAACTGAAAGACATCACCGACGAGAAGGGGTTGTGATGGGATTGTTCACCGACGGCAAGGGCCGACCCGAGCTGGTCATGCACCCGGACATCAAGCTGGGACGCGCACATTACCGGCCTGTCGACGACGAGTCCGAGCCGGAGGAGACCCCGAAGCAGCGCGCCCGCCGCGAGCTGAAAATGCGGCTGAGCGCCGAGAAACGGGCACGAGAGAAGAAAGAAAAGACCGGAGACACCAACCCCCAGCAGGGGTGACGCCTCCGGCTCATCCTGTGCAACCGCAGTAAACGAGACACTACCTCAGGTAGTACAGCAGTGACGGGACCCGGGAGACCTCATGGATCGGCTGTCGCGGGCGACGTCGTCGACGCGCTGGGCGGTCACCCCGGCCGAGGCGCTCGATCATCTCGCTTCCCACTCGAGTTCACCAGTGCGACATGCCGTGGGTGAAACCATCGGCGGCGCAGTCACGTACGAGGGCACCTTCGCGGCCGACGTACTCCGGCGTCACCCACATTGTGCGTGGTGATGCAGCCGTCAGGTCATCTGCCGAATACGGGGCAGCGTGTCGGCAATCTGCTCGAAGAGGGTGGGCCAGCCGCGCCGCAGCCAGGTCAGCCGGCCGCGGTCGAGGTGCCCGCCGTCGATCAGGTGCGAGAGCCGGTGCTGGTGTTCGGGCACACCGAGTTCGCGGAGTCTGGTGTAGACGGGGTTGACGGGTAGTCGGTGTCGGGCGATGTGCGCCCAGACGTCGGTGGTGGCCCAGTTCCAGATCGGCCCGTACGCGGTGGTGCCGTCCGCGCGGACGATGACCCCGTCGCGGCGACCGTTGCGGGTGTAGAGCAGGCGGCGGGCGGTCGATTCGTCGGCCCGCACACCCCACAACTCACCCGGCCCGAGGACCTGATGGGCGCGGCGGGCGGGTTCGGTGATCAGCACCTCGTGCAAATCCACCGCGGCCGCTGTGACGGCGGCGGTCGCGTGGTGGTCCCACAACCCGGAGTCGGCGAGGACATCGAGCAGCGGCGGATCAGTGCGGATACGGTGCAGATCCAGCCGCCAATGGTGGGCGAGTTCGGTGAGGTAGTCGTAGGTTTCGGGGTAGTCGAGGCCGGAATCGAAGAACACCACCGGCACATCCTTCTCGACCCGGCGGGCCAGGTCGAGCACGATAAGCGAGTCCTTGCCGCCGGAGAACGCGACGTACCCGTCATGCGCGGCGAGGTGTGCCTCGATTCGCGTGAGGATGGTCTCGAGGGCGGCCGGACCGGCCTTCGTCGACGGCGCCCGCAGGCCACGGAGCACGCTCAGGTCCAGGCCGGGGCCGGCTGCATCCACCACAGCTGGCAGGTTACGGTGCCGCCATGACCCTCGCCGCCGACACCGATGTCGTCTGGGCCGCCTATACCGCCGCCGTCGGGCCCGTCGACGCGGCAACGCCCGACGACCGAAGGACGGGGTGCGCGCGCTGCGGCCACACCACACCGGTCATGTTCCCGGTCGGGCAGGTGATCTCCCGGCGGTTCACCGGCTTCGAGTCCTGGACGAATCTGTCCGCCCGGAAACTCTGTCAGGTGTGCGCGTGGGCATACCGAGACCGGACGTTGCGTGTCGACGCGCATATCGTCACCCGTGATCCCGCCACCCTGAGGCCGGCGACCCCCGCACTGCTACACCAGGTGCTCTCCACCCCGATCGGTACGGACACGGCGGTGATCGTGCCGCTGCGGCCCGGCCGCAAACACCTGATCCCCGATGCCAGGTGGGGCGCCGTCACGGTCGACGACAGCCGGCTGGTCTGGCAGGAGCACGATGCTGCTCGGCTGGCGGTGATGTGCCGGCTCCGCAGTCATGGCTTCACCGAGACCATGCTCCGCGACACCGCCCCCACCTACTCTGTGGTGCGCCGCCCCCCGGCCGACCGCTGGCCGCAGGTGTTCGAGGACTGGAACCTGTTGGCGCCGTGGCGGCACGCGGACCCGTGGTGGGAGGTCGGCCTCCGCGCCACCCGATAGCACCAGCGCACTCCGGCACCGTGACCTCGCCGGATCATCAGCTGGTGAGCTCTCGACTCGAGAAAACGCCGGTTCTTCTCTAGCATTGCGGTGATGACTATGTCGGGGGAGAACGACCTTTCAGTGACCGACCGTTGGCTGGCCGCGGTTCCACAGCTACCCGGGCTGACCGATCCCGCTGCGCAGGCGGCGGAGCGGTTGGTGTTGTTGCTGCACTACGGAATCGACTGGTCCGACCGCAACTGGGTGGCCGCCCGCCGCAGTGACTACTGGGACACCCTGCTGCCCACCCGGGTGCGGGTGGCCACCTACAACAGCATCAACCTGCACCAGTGGTGGACCGCCTCGGCCGCCCGGCTCGGCTCCGCCCCGCGCACCGACGAACAACGCTCCGAACTGGCCATACTGCTCACGATTCAGGCGCGGCCGGTGCTGCAGGTGATGCGCGATCAAACCACCGCGCTCACACTTCGAACGCGGATCGTGGCCGACGCGGTCCGTGCCGCCCGCACCGGCGCGGCAGAGGGGTTGGCGTCGTGACCGTCTCGCGGGTGTGGGAGATCGAGATGACCGCGAAATCCCCGATCTCGCACCGCGGGGAGCTGATCGGCACCACCGCGATCGGCCGGCGCATGAAAATCCTCCAAGCCGACGGGGCGGTGGAGCTGGTCCCGGTCATCTCCGGCAACTCCTTCCGCGGCGTACTGCGCCGGATCGGCGAAGAACTGCTGCGCGACGTCCTCGGCTACGAGGGCCAGCTGCCGCTGGCGGTCGCCCACACCCTCCGCAACGGCGGCGCGATCGTAAAATCCTCCGCCGAGCCCATCACGGGCCGCCGCCTGCACCAACTCCGGGAACTGGTGCCGCAGCTGAGCGTGTTCGGCGGCGCCGTCGGCGCCGCCCCGATCGACGGCTGCCTACGCGTCGGCCACGTGGTCCCGATCGTCACCGAAGCCACCCCGATCCTTCGCCGCACCTACGAGGGGCCGATCCCATCGAGGTTCGACATCGAAGCCCTCGAGTCCTACTCCCACCTCGACGACGTCACCACCGGCCACGCCGGCACCACCGTCGACCCCGACACCGAGATCGGTGGGTCGGGGTCGCCGGTGATGCGCTACGACATCGAAGCCCTCGCCCCCGGAACCCGCCTCGAATCGTGGGCGCAACTGGTCCGCGGATCCGACCTCGACCACGCCTTCACCGCCGACGTCCTGGCCGAGTTCACCCGCACCGGCTGGCTCGGTGGGCGCACCGGAATCGGCCACGGCCAGATCACCACCACCCTCGACCCAACCCCTGTTGGTGCGCCGGTGGTCGATTGGCGGGAGATCGTCGCCGCACACCGCGATGAGGCCCTTCACATGCTGCTCTCACTCCCGGCATGACCCTCCACACCGCCGCGGGGACGGTGCCGCTCGTCATCCGCGCAAGAATGGCCGCCGGCGTCGCGCACGGGGTGCCGTGGGGCATCAGCCTCGATGGGCTCCTCGCCTCGGAGATCCGCGAGAACACCAAGGCCGCCGCCCGGGAAGTGGGCACCGACTACGAGCCGTACAGTCCCGACACCGTGCCGGAGGACCTGGAACTGCCATTGGCGCGTTGCCCGGGCGACGGCGGCGACCGGTGGCATTGGGCGGCGACATTCGCCTTCCCGGAGGACGAGGCCCCGGGCCCGCACGTGCAGTACTGGTCCGCCCGCCCCGACCAACAGGCCCTCGGCCAGATATCCGCGGAGTTGCCGGCGTTGGTGTCCGAACGGCAGGGCCGCTACCGCTCCCGCGTCATGCCGCTGCCGCTGACGGTCTGCCGGCACCTGGTGTGGCGCGCGGTCGGTCACCGGGCCGCCATCACCGAGCTGCTGACGCCGATCGTGTCGATCGGGAAGAAACGCGGCGCCGGACACGGCCACATCCTGTCCTGGGAGATCACCGAACACCCGGCCTCCGACCTGTGGGAGTTCGCGCACCTACACCCCGACGGCACACTCGGCCGCACCGCACCCCCGGCCTGCCTACACGAGCACGGGCACGTGCCGACCGGTGGGGAGGGGCGGATGGGGTTGCGGCCGCCCTATATGCACCCCTCCCGCCGCACACCGGTGCTGCTCCCGGCGACCTGACCGACTTCCGGGAAAAGACATGGGGCCCCCACCCTCCCACCCCAGACCGATGCGAGACCGCGCTCACCGGCAGGGCACCATTCGGCGGCGAGAAACCCCTCCCCGAACTGCCCATTGAGGCGGGTTCGGAGAGGGTTTAGCGTAGAAGGTGCGAGCCGTATCCCGTCGGGTCGAGACTTGACACATTCCGGGATACGACTCGCCACTCTACCGAGATTGTTCGCAGGCGAGGCGAATTCCCCGGGTGAGTCGAAGCAGGACGGCGGTGTTGTTCACGTCCCGGTTCCCCAGGTCTGCGACCTCGGCAACCATCGTGGACCATCCCGACTGCGTGAGTGACGAACGCGCACCGGTGCGGTACATGCCGGGTACCGGCATACTCGGGTGCATGGGCAGCCCCGACGGAAGTGACCTCGCAACCCGACGCCGCGACGCTCAGCGCGTGGTCCAGCATCTGCGATTTCTTGCCGAAAATTATGTCGATCAGGCGCTGGTCAAGGACGCGCTGCTTCGGGGGTTCTCCCAGTCGGAGGTGGCGAAACTGCTGGGCATGAGTAAGAAAACGGTCAACACCCACGCCCGGGTGCCGTTCATGCGCTACGCGGCCGCGATCGACTCCCGGATCGATGACCTCTGTCGCACGGACCGAGAATTCTTCGCCTACGTGTGGGGCTCCGAGGAGGCAGCGAACGCGGCTGTCGCGCGGTGCAAGCAGTACGACAGCGAACGCCTACTGGTGGAGTCCGATGGCTGAACCCCCACCCCCACGCTCGGAGGACACGTCTCATGGCGGTTCTCGGGACCCGCGTTGCCTGGTCCAGCCCAGCGCCGGCCGTTATTCGCTCCGGCGGCGGCCGCGCTCGGGGTCAGGTCGATGCCGGCGTTCCCGCTCTCCATCACCGAAACGACGATGGGTGCGTTGAACCTGCATTCGAGCCACCTGGGCGCGTTCGACGACAGGTCGCCGAGCTGCTCGGCTGTGAATTTCCTGAGAGTCCCTTCCCGCGAGAATGATTCGACCACGAGACCGGGCATCCAGGTAGGAGATCGGGGTGTCGACCCGCACCGGACGTGCGATGTCGCCGAGACCGGCATGGGGCAGTCGTCAGAGGGCGGCGATGGTCAGACCGGCGATGGTCAGACCGGCGATGGTCAGGCCGGCGATGCCGGCGACCGCGACGAGCGCGAGTAGGGCCGGCGTGAGCGATCCGAGGAGGGCGCACACCACGGTGGTCAGCAGCGTCAGGCGACGGTTACGGCGATACCCGCTTCCCGGGACCCGGGCAGCGCCGCCGAGTTCGGCATCCCGTCGGTGCGGCTGGTGTGGAAGGAGGTCGTGGGGGTGGCAGATGTGGGCCGGGAACGGCGGTCACGGGCGGTGCGGATCCGTGTCGACGATCGAGGGTTGAGGGTTGAGTGGGTTGGGGTGACGGCTGTGCGGCAGTGCGTCGGTCACAGGTACTCCAGGACGGGAAACAGCGCGATCGCGGACACGATGATCCCCGCGACTCCGGTGACGACACCGAGCAACGCCCGCAGCGAGGCGGGCTCATCCTCCGCCGCACCGGACCGGGATGCGGCGATCGCCCCGCACACCACGGCGCACACACCCAGGACGAACCCGAGTCCGGACACCCAGAACGACGCGAGGGACACCACCCCGAGAGCGAACGACACCGACGGCAACCGTGACCTTCTGCGCGGCGGTCGGGGCCGGGCACCCGCAGAGGCACTCCCGTCGCTGGTGGCACCTGATTCGGGTGGCGTCGCGGCGGTCATGATCCTCCTCGGAGTGCTCGGGTGGGTCCGGTCGTCGATGCCGCGAGCCGGGCAACAGCATCTGCGCTGCACCTGGACCGGCGACTGTGCCTGGGCCCGGCAGTATCGCGCGGGTGGTTCGTGTGCTCGGGTACGCAGAATTTAGCACTCTCGATGGCGGAGTGCTAATGATGGGCTGCACGAACAGCATCCGCGAACAGGCCAGGATCATCGCGAACGCCCACACCGCCACCCGCCGGTCGGTGGCCGGATCCCGCCACATCCCGAGCTTGCCGTAATCCACCTGAGCCTCGTCGCCGGGAGGGACCGCACCCCGGAGCACCGTCACCTTCGACTCCGCCACCTGATCGGCGAATTGCACTGCCACATACCGTCGTACCGTCGACTCGGACACCGTAACACCGTGGTCGTCACGCAGGCGTTGCGCGATGGTCGCGACCGTCACTGACCCCTTCAACTGCCCGTCGATCCAGTCGTGATGCGCGGCGATCGCCGGCCACGTCACCGCCCGCGCTGCCGGGTCGCCGACCTCCGGGAACCACCCCGTGATCAGCTCCCGCCAGAGCGCCTCGTCGAACTTCCCACCCTCGCCCGGCGCCAGCCCGGCCGCCAACGCGGGTGCCAGGTATTTCCGGATGGTTTTGCGGTCGATCCCCAGGGCCGTCGAGATCTGCACCTGAGACCTTCCGGCATGCCAATGCCGGAACAACTCCATCAGATCGATCATCGTCCACGTTCTCCTTGCCACCTCGGGCCCCTTCCCGGGCCCCGTGTCGGTGGCCCAGTCAGGAGCGAACCTGCAGCAGCACCCCAACCCCGGCCGACACGCCCCAGGGTGGGGTGCCTCTCTATTTGTCAAGCCGCCCTTGCGGAATCCGCTTCGTTTAGTCG
>NZ_JARJBD010000086.1:0-44828 GCF_029269925.1 Rhodococcus sp. T2V | reverse complement strand
CCTCGATCTTCCAGCGGTCGGTGAACAGCGCGTCGACGTCGATGCCGTGCTGCGCGACGAAGCGGGCGCATTCGCCCATCCCGACGTGGGAGAACGTGTAGGAGCCGATCCGCCCGCCGGAGTGCTCCGAAGGCAGTGCCTGTGCCGCAAGCGATTGCAAGGAGGGGCCGGTACTACTTGTCGGTTGACGCATACACCAGTTCGAGGATCCCGGACGGGAAGGCAGCGCTTTTCACCAAACGCAGGGTCATGGGCTGATCCAACTCCGGCAACAGCGCCGCCTCTTGCCCGTGGCAGCGGGCAACACCCACAGCCGGTACTCGTCCACCACCCCGAGCTTGATCAGCGAGTTCACGAACTCGATGCCGCCGGCGGCGAGGTCCTTGCCGGGCTCGGCCTCGAGCGTAGCGATCTCCTCGGCCGCGTCACCGCTGAACCATCCAGGTCCCAGTCGCACGGCTGATTTCAGGGTACGAGAGAGCACGACCTTGGGGATCTCGTTCGTGGCCCTGGCGGAGGGTGATCGGAGGTGGGCCAGTAGCCGGCCATGATCTCGTAGGTGTTGCGGCCTGTGAGGAAAGGCCCAGCATCACACAGCCGACTGACGAAGTATTTCATTTCTCTTGCTCGGGGGCGTCGATGCTCATCATGACGTCGGTGTGTCCAGCGGTATCGACTGCGGAGCCACTCGAAATTCATCGATGCAGCCGAGATCGTGTGCTGGAGACTGCTGGAACTTCTGGTCCCCATTAACCTGGGGTTATGGAAGCACTACGTGCGCAAGGAACCGATCCCGTCCGAGCCCGCGCGCACCCGACCTGAGGCACAGGATCCACAGGATGACGTTCCGAGACCTCCGCCGTAGTCTCCGACGACTTCTCCACGACCGGCGAGAGCCCCTATTCGTCGGCCTCACCTCGGCGCACGGACGGCTCCACACCGACATCTTCCATTTCAGCAGGAGTGGCGGCGTGGTAGGCAGCGGACTCTAACCCCAAGTTACGCCGGGTAGTGGTGGCGGTTTCGTGCGTGGCCTGCTGTTTCCTGGATTCTCCACTCGGTGGATGTAGTCAGAATACTGGGCATGTCACGACAGTAATGTGCTGCGAATTCGGCTAACATGACGGTTATGGCAAAGCGTGGCGACGCGGTTCATGTGGTCAGAGTGCGGAAGTCGCACGTGGACAAGCAGGGACGACACCGCGACTACCAGTCCGCCTATCTGCGGCGGACGTTCCGCGAGGGCACCCGCGTGCGCAACGAGACGGTGGCGAACCTGTCCACCCTCCCCGCGCACGTGATCGACTGGGTCGAGGCCGGGTTGAAGGGACAGACGCTGGTGCCCGCCGACACCGCCGCCACGGTGATCCGCTCCGTCCCGCACGGACACGTCGCCGCGGTCTGGGCCCAGGCCAAGGCGCTGGGCCTGCCGGCCCTGCTCGGTCCGGCCGGCCGGATGCGGGATCTGGCGATGGCGCTGATCCTCGCCCGGGCGGTGGCCCCGGCCTCGAAACTCGCCACCACCACCTGGTGGGCCGACACCACCCTCGGGGAGGACCTCGACGTCGCCGCGGCGTCCACCGACGAGGTATACGCGGCGATGGACTGGCTGACAGGCCGCCAGGACCACATCGAAAAACGGCTCGCCAGAAAACATCTGGACCCGAAGGTGAACCCCACCCGGATCGCGATGTTCGACCTGTCCTCGTCCTGGGTGACCGGCCGACACTGCGACCTCGCCGCCCGCGGCTACTCCCGCGACGGGAAGAAGGGCTGCGAGCAGATCGAATACGGGCTGCTCACCGACCCCGAGGGTCGCCCGGTCGCGGTGCGGGTGTTCGAAGGCAACACCGCCGACCCCACTGCCTTCACCCACGCCGTGACGGCGGTCAAGGACACCTTCGGGCTGGAGAACATGCTGATGGTCGGTGACCGCGGCATGATCACCGCCGCCCGCATCACCGCCCTCAAAGAACTCGGCGGCCTGGGCTGGTTGACCGCGCTGCGGGCCCCGCAGATCGCGGCGCTGGCCGCCGACGACGGGCCGCTGCAGATGTCACTGTTCGATACCCAGAACTTCGCCGAGATCAGCCACCCGGACTACCCCGGGGAACGGCTGATCGCCTGCCGCAACCCGGCCCTGGCCGACGAACGCGCCCGCAAGAGGAGTGAGCTGCTGAATGCCACCGAGGCGGAACTGGGCAAGGTCGTCGCCGCGGTCACCGCGGGCCGGCTGTCCGGGGCCGGGAAGATCGGGGTGAAGGTCGGCCGGGTATTGGGGAAATACAAGATGGCCAAGCACTTTCGCCTCGACATCACCGACGCCACGCTCACCGTGGAGCGCGACCAGACGGGCATCGACGCCGAGGCCGCCCTCGACGGGATTTACACCCTGCGCACCACCGCCACCGTCGACGAGCTCGGCACCGCCGCGGTGATCGACGCCTACAAGAACCTCTCCCGCGTCGAACGCGACTTCCGCTCCCTCAAGGCCATCGACCTCGACCTGCGCCCGATCCACCACCGCCTCACCGACCGGGTGAAAGCGCACGTGCTGATCTGCATGCTCGCCGCCTACCTCACCTGGCATCTGCGTAAAACCCTGGCACCGTTGACGTTCACCGACGAACACCCACCCGCACGGGAGGATCCCGTCGCCCCCGCGGCCCGCTCGGCGGCCGCGACCCGCAAGGCCTCACGCCGCAAAGACGACACCGACCAGCCCGTCCGCTCCTACCAAGGCCTGCTCGCCCACCTGGCGACCCTGACCCGCAACGACCTACGCTACGGCGACGACGGGCCGATCGTGCCCACCCTCGCCGTCCCCACCCCCACCCAACGGCGCGCCTTCGAACTCCTCGACACCACCATCCCCCTCACCGTCAGGTAGCCAGAACAACCACCACCGGACAGCAACGAACCCCCAGCTCAACCGCGGTTTCGCCCGTCCTCATGGCAGTAACTTCGGTCTAACGCTCGCGAAGGAGCAAGAGCATGGCAGATACCCGACCCCTGGACATCACCTTCACCGCCCGGCTGAGCAAGGTCCGTCCCGGGGACACTTGGACGTGCGTGCAGCTGCCCGACTCGGCACGGATATTCGGTACCCGTGGTCTGGTCAAGGTCGCTGGGACCATCGACGCGCACCCGTTCACCGGAGCGTTCATGGCACTCGGAGATGGCACCCACAAGCTGCCCGTAGCTGCCGCCATCCGCAAGGCGATCGGCAAGAACGACGGTGACGACGTCGAGGTACGCCTCACGGAGCGACTGAACTGAAGCCACCGAAGGCAGGACGTCCGGTACGGGATCCACTTTCGGGACGGCCCCTGCCCACCGTGCGCTGAGCGCGGAGGGTTCCCGCTGTCGGAGGCCCCGTCAGAGCTGGTCGGGGACCGCTCGGTGGGGCGTGCGGGCGATGCGGCCTCTCTGGAGTGGGGGTACAGGTATGCGGTGCCGATGATCGACCACACGATGGCCCAGGCAGTGCCGCATCCGATGCTGTGGGTCAGGTGTGAGGCGTCGTGCTCTCATTCGTACTTCGGCCGGGGATCCTCATGCGACAAGACGTTCGCCGAATCACGCACAGCGTCGGCGCCCACAGATGACCGAAGGCATCTTCGGTCGAGCCTTCTGACAGGAAGATGAGTTGCTGCCCTCGGCGTCACCCCGATGTGGTGACGATCTCACGTCGACCGGCAGCGAGTGCAATGCAGGAGAGGGCGGCGGAGGCTACGCCCAATCCCGTGCGAATCCAGTTCCAGCGATACCAGGCGGTCAGCTCGGCGTGCACGGCCTGGGGTGGGAACGCGGGGTCGAGCAGGGCGAGGTTCGCATCCAGGAAGTAGATGGGGAGCAATACGAATGTCCCGACCATGCACGTCGTCGCCAGAGCCCACGCGAAGCGGCCGGGTCGGCGACTCGTGACGGTCGAGTACGTCGTCATGCTCAGCAGCACGACCGAGGCGACCTCGAACGGGAAAACGGTCGCTCCGGTGGCGGGTCCGAGTCTCGCGAACTCCGACAGGAATGCCGCCGGATCCATTTCCCGCCAGTGCGGAACAATCACGGTCTGGGTGAGCAGGGCTCCCCCGGCGAAGGCCGAGGTAAAGGCAACCGCGGTGGTGTCGATGATGCGGGCTGCGGACCCGGTCGCGGGTCCGCGAGGGGGCAGCGCACTCGAGGGCTGAGCCATTGGGTCACTCCGGATCTCTCGCTCGATCGATTCCGGTCGGCGGCGTTTGCGTTGGCGACAATTCCGCACAACTCCATAGTCGCCGCCTTGACGCTCTTCGTCGACAAGCAAGGGTCTGCCTGCGCCGGTGATGGCTCGCTTTCGGGGCTGGGTTTGCCCATCGCGAGTTGGCGTCGAAGACAGGTTCAAGAGAATGGGGCGGCCATCCCTGAATATTCCGGTACCGGTGAACAGTTGGATTCGCATGCGGACGAGGCATTCTCGTGGTTCTCGAGGAAGGTCGATGCGCGCCCACAGGGGCGGGTGCGCAGCACTGGTCCAAACCGCGTCGCTGCTCATGACGGACCGATTCCCGCTGCCGGATGCTCGGTCGGTGATGAGGATGTCGCCGAGTGCGGACGGACACTGGCGGCTGCGATACTGAGCTGATGGACGGTCCAACTGCTCATGCCTTCGACAGTGCCGCGCGACGGTTTCTCGAGGTCAGCGCGTCCGCGACAGGTCACTATGACTCCCCCGGTCTCGGTGAGTGGTCCGTGCGCGACCTGCTGGGGCACACCAGCAGGTCGCTGACGACGGTGGAGACCTACCTCGACGTCGACGGCGACGACTCCGGCCCGGTAGATCTAGCCGACGCCGTCGCGTACTACCTGGCCATCGCCGGTGCCCTGGCTGACACCGCAGCGGTGGCGCAGCGGGGACGCGCCGCCGGCGCCGCGCTCGGGGAGGACCCGACGGCCGCGCTGACCGTGCTGGTTGCCCGGGTACCCGAGCGGGTCCGGGCCGCTCCGGCCACCGCCTTGGTGCGCACACCGTTCGGGACGATGACCTTGCAGGGCTACCTTCCAACCCGAACCCTCGAGCTGACGGTGCACACCTGCGACTTGGCAGCCGCCCTCGGCGTCAGCGCCGACCTCCCCCACGATGCAGTAGCCGAGACGTTCGCCGTCATCGGTGGCCTGGCCGCAGCGCAGGGAACAGCACCCGCCGCGCTGCTGGCCTTGACCGGCCGCCTCCCCCTGCCCGCCGGTTACTCGGTCCTCTGACGCATCACCGCTCTCCCACCATCCAGCGTCGACCGCGTGCCGCGAACCCATTCGCATCCGGGCACATTGCGCGCGCTCGATCGGGATCACGACGAAGTCCGGAATCGCGCGCCGCCCTCTCGTGTGCGGTCCTACCCTGGGACGCGAGAGACGGAAGGTGGATCAGTCATGCTGCTGCAGAACCGCACCGCGATCGTCCACGGGGGAAGTGGCGCTGTCGGCTCCGCGGTCGCGCGGGCGTATGCGAGGGAAGGTGCCGAGGTACACCTCACCGGACGCACGCGAAACACACTCGAAAATGTCGCCCACCGCATCAGGGACGACGGCGGGATTGCGCACTTCGCCGTTCTCGACGCGGTGGACCGGGACGCAGTCGAACAACATGCCGCTGCGGTGGCGGATCAGAGCGGCCACCTCGACGTCTGCTTCAACGCCACCTTCAACGACGACGTCCAAGGCACGCCGCTCGTCGACATGCAGGTCGGCGATGTCATGCAGCCGGTCGCCAAGGCGGTCACGTCGAGCTACACCGTGGCTACGGCCGCCGCGCGCCACATGGTGAAACGCGGCACCGGCGTCATCCTCGTCATGGCCGGCGGACGGGAGGCGATCCCGAACCTCGGTGGCTCCCACGTCGCGTGGGCCGCACTCGCCGGCCTCTGCCGGCAGTTCGCCGCCGAACTCGGTCCGCAGGGTGTCCGTGTCGCCTGGCTGCTGTCGCCGGGCTCCCCGGAACCGGACGAGCCAGATCTGGACGCCACGCGTCTGCTGCTGCCACGTCGCCCGAGTTATGCCGATGTCGCGAACGCTGCCGTCTTCGCCGCGTCCGACTGGGCCTCGACGATGACCGCGACCGAGATCAACCTGACCGGGGGCGCCGTCGTCGACTGACGAGGTCTGCAGGATGGACGAACGCCCGGATCAGGAGCGACGCGGTGATCTCAGCGTGATCCGCTCCTGACCGGTACGCGTCGGCAACCACTGGCATGGTTTCTGAACAACGCTGTTGCTCAGTGTTTTTCGAGGCGGTCCTCCGGCCCGAACAAGGGGGGATTCAGGCCGGAAGACCTGGCTGGCGCGCCGCCATCGCATGCTGCGCGCGCAGCGTCCACACGGAGTACCCGCGACTGACCGGTTCATGCCCCGGCGATCACCCTGATTCGCGCAGCAGAATATGCGACGGTTGACCCACGAGATCTCCAGCGCCGAATGTAGAGCGGAGGACATCATGTTGCTCGACGGGGTCAACCATATTGCCTGGGTATCCAAGGACGCCGCCCGCCTGGGCAGGTTCTATGCCGACGTATTCGACGCCGACGTCGGACCGACACGGCCGCACGGCCGCGACGGAGGAGAAACGATGACCGTCATCCGGATCGGCCCGCATACCGAGTTGAACATCTTCGTGATCGACGGCAACACCGAAGCCGAGCGTCAGACACCGATGTGGGGGCGGGGTCGCATCGACCACGTCGGTCTGCAGGCGGCCTCACCGGAGGCCTTCGAGGTGATCCGGCAGCGGCTGATCGACGCGGCCGCCAGCGATGGAGCCATCAACGACTTCGGTACTGCACAGAGCATCTTCTTCCGGGACCCCGACGGCCTCGAAGGGGAAGTGCTGATAGCCACGGCAGGATGAATACCGACCACTCGGCGCTCTCGTTTGAGGCGCCGAGGCCACGGGTAGGCGGAGAACACGGCACCGGTCGGAAGGTTGCAGTCCTACGACGAGTGGACGGTCGACGAGCTCGAGAAGCGAGCCAAAGAACTGGGTGTGAACGGCTACTCGAAGCTGAACAAGCAGGAACTCATCGACAAGCTCCGCAATCACTGAGGCGGCACGCCCTCAATCATTGCCGTGAGCAACAGGGTTGGTACGACGCGTCCGCGGGGCGATCCACAGTGTGGGCATGTTCGTTTGGGTTCTTCAGTTGGGGGCACGCTGTGTAGAGGGCGTTCGGACGACGGTCCGGCTGACCCGCTCGTGCCACACAACAGTCAGGAGATGTCATGCAGAAAGTGTTGACCTTCGCAGCGGGCGCGGCCGTGGGCTTCGTCCTGGGCACCCGATCCGGCCGGCAAACCTACGAGAAGATGAGACATCAGTCCGTCGAACTCTGGCACAACCCCACCGTGCAGGAGAAGGTGAGCGACGCGACGGAAACCGTCAAGCACAAGGCGCCGCAAGTTCAGCACAAGGTCGGTGAACTGGCGAAAAAGGCTACCCACCGGCACACCGACACGAACTCGACGACTGCGCCCACCAACGGAGCGTCGCTGGGTGACGCTGCAACCCCGGCTCCGGCGGCCCCCACTCCGACCGACGCGGACACCGCGACGGGTCTTCCGCCGACGCGCGGCCAATCTGCGGGGTGAGGCTGGATCATTCGTGCCGGATCATGCAGTCGGCAGTCGCGAGCACGCCCGAGTGATGCGGAACGCGATGCCGTGGTGCCCGTGTACCCATCCAGGCACACGTCAAGGCGTCGATGCGGCGTCATGCAGTTCGGCGTACGAATCTTCCATCGCCACCGCCAGCCGGGCAATATCGGGCAGCGCCTCGGGGTCGGTGCAGAGCCCGATTCCGACGACACCGGCGCAGGAAATCGCTGAGATCCTCAGTGCGTGGTGAACGGCGGGCTCCGAGGACGAGAAGAGCCGCTCCACCCGACGTCCGGCAACGCTCACCGGCACCGGCGGGCCCGGGACGTTCGAGATCGCGAGGCTGAATTCCCGCGCACTCCCGGCCAGACGCTGTACAGCTTCCCCGACGCGCTTCACGCGTCCGAGAGCGTGGAAGAGATCATAGAGTTCGTCGGCGTCGTCGAGGTGCTTGCGCTTCCTGGTCTCGGCGCTGATCCGGTCGAGTCGGGTGAGCGGATCCGGCTCGGCGAGCGGCAGATCGATGTTCAGGAAGGAATCGCGGTTTCCGACCTCCGCTCCCTCATCTCGGTGGTGAAGACTGACTGGAACCTGAGCCCGAAGGCGCGGGAGCGTGCCCGCTCCGGCGGAGAGCCAGCTCCGCAGGCCGCCGGCGACGATCCCCAGGAGCACGTCGTTGACAGTGGCGCGAGTGGGACGCGAGGCCCCGATGGTTTTCAGCTCCGAGAGCGGGGCGACGGTGAACGCGAGCTCGCGGGCGGCACTGATCGGACGGTCGAAGGGCGAGCGTGAGCCGCGGTGGCCGAGCTCGCGGTGCATCGCCGCCGGCATCCGCAGCACCTCGTCGACCTTCGAACGCTGCGTCGAATCGGTGCGAACACCCGGTCGCGACCGGCGCGAGCCCGGTTCGGCGTGTCGATCCCAGAGAACGTCGTCCAGGAAGCGCACCGCAGCAATCCCGTCGGCCATCGCGTGATGGATCCGGACGGCGATCGCCTCGCGCCCGTCGCCGAGGGGTCCGAACAGATCGAAGGTCCACAGTGGACGCTCGCGGTCGAGGTGCTCGGACATCAGCGTGCTGACGGCCCGCCACAGATCGGCCCGCGACGCACACGCAGCATCTTCCCGGCGCCGGATGTGGTAGCTGATGTCGAAGGCGGTCGCGGCGGTCCAGCGCGGCTCCGAACCCGAGGTGTCGATCCGCTGCGTCGCGCGCGGCTGGCGCGAAAGGCGCTCGGCCACCGCAGTTCGCAGGGCATCGAGGTCCAGCGGGCCGGAGCCGGGCTCGAGGATCACCAGCTTCAGGGTATGGCCGGATATCACCGTCGATTCGAGCCCCAGAATATGGGCATCGTCGGCGGAGAGCCGATCGGGATCCTCGCGGGTCACCTCGGCAAGTCTATTCGCCTCTGTACCTCGTCGAACCAGGAACGTCGAACCAGGCCCCCGGACTTCACCCAGTGGACGCCGGACTCCCCGTGACGGCGACCGCGGATCCCACCCATCGGCGCAGATACGCACGCAGTTCGTCCTGGCTACGCGGCGGGTTTCCCGGCGAGATGAAGAACGACTGCATCGTCCGCAACTGATACTCGACGAGCTCACGCAGGGCGTGCTCCCCGTAGCCGTGCCGCTCCCAGTCGACATCGAAGCGCCGGATCATCGTCATTCCGAAGGCGAGGGCTTCCTCGGATGTGATTCCCTCGGTATGTGAATGGGAACCGGACAGCATGATGCCGAGTTGCGGAACGCGGGGCGCTTCGTTGAGCGTGTAGATCACGGCCTCGACCACAGCCTCTGCGGGATCCTCGATGCCGGCGACGTGTTCCGTCAAGCGGTCGAGGAATCCGTCGACCGCGGCGATGGCTGCGGCCCGCAGGAGTGAGTCGGTGCTGGGAAAGTACCGGTACACCGTCTGACGGATGACGCCGAGGGATTCCGCAACGTCGGCGATGCTGATCGCCGTGCCTTTCCGGCTGATGAGCTCGACTGCGGCGATGACGATTCGCCGGGACGCTTCCTCGTCACTTCCGGGTGGGCTGCCACCCCACCCACGCCTGCCTGCCATTGCCCGTTCCCCTACCTCTCGCACTGCGCCGTCGGCCCGGACGGGCTGCACGGGACGACGGCACAGTGCCCGACCTGGACTCAGAGGTTACCGCGAGCGCGTCCCGCTTCCGGCCACCGCAGTTCTCCCCGAATCTGTCGAAAGTAATCATACAGCGACTAGGGTATGTGTATGTTATTGAGCTTGGTCTCCACTTGCCCGCAGACTTCAGCCCACTCGGCCGCACGAGACGAGGAATTGCACATGTCCGACCTGCATCCCAGAAAGATGGATTTCGCGTTCGACGAACGGGACGTCCCGTTCCTCTGGAACCCCGACAACCCCGCCTGGTCGAGCATGTCGAACGCGATCTCGTTCCTGGCCATTGGTTTCGAGAAAATGATCGTCAAGGCGATCATGCAGGCCAAACCGCTGATGACCGATCCCGAGGTCGCGGAGGAAGCCGTGGCGTTCATGCGCCAGGAGGGCCACCACTCGACCGCACACCGTCAGCACGTCAAGGCCCTGATCAGGCGGTATCCGGGACTCCAGAACACGCTCGACGCGGTGATCGGCGAGTACGACCTCCTCACCGAGGCGACGAGCCTGAACTACCGACTCGCCTACACCGCAGACCTGGAGGCGACGTTCACACCGGTGTTCAAGCTGATGCTCGACAACGACGCGACCCTCTTCCGGCCGGGCGACGACCGGGTTGCGTCCCTGTTCATCTGGCACTTCGTCGAGGAGGTCGAACACCGAAGTTCAGCGCTGGTGATCTTCAATTCCCTTGTCGGAGAGGAGCTGTATCGGATGAGGATGGCGCCGTCGATCTTCACGCATGCGATGAAGGTCGTCCGAATCGCCTGCGCCGGGTT
The DNA here is from genome assembly GCF_029269925.1 of Rhodococcus sp. T2V. NCBI lineage: Bacteria > Bacillati > Actinomycetota > Actinomycetes > Mycobacteriales > Nocardiaceae > Rhodococcus > Rhodococcus sp. T2V. The sequence goes on along the minus strand of NZ_JARJBD010000086.1, from coordinate 34,280 downwards.
CAACCAGCACGTCCCGCTGAGGGAGCGGAAGGTCGATTCGATGTCGATGTTCGCGACGCACCGCACCAAGCAGAAACTGCTCACCGCGTTCGCGCCCTACCTGAGCAAAGGAATCATGCCGCGCGCGTTCGACGACCTCCCCCGCGGGGAACAACTCACCGCCCTGGCCGGCGTCGTCCGGAGTCAGATGCCGAAGCACAACCCGACGCACGAGAAGCTGCCCGCGCTCGCCGACGAGTGGTTCACCCGATACGACGCCGGCTACGACTGCACCCGCTGGTACACCGCCGAGTCGGGTGACCGTCGGACCGAGTCCGCGGCGGCGGTGGTCAACTGATGACCGATCTCTGCTCACCCACCTTCGACCAGCTGTCGACGGCGCTCGGCTTCTCGTGCGCCGAGGCCGGTGGACTCGTCGAGGTCCGCAATCCGTTGGCCCTGGAGAACTGGACGCTGCCGGTTCTCGAGTTCACGATCGTGCTCGGGTCGGTGCTCGCACTCGTGTTCGCGATCCTGCGCTGGCGCCGCAACGGCGATCCGACCACGCTGGTGCTCTGGTTCGGCGCCACCGCGTATCTGTTCGTCATCGAACCGCCGCTGTACTTTCCGGCGGCGTTCGGGATCGAGGAACACGTGGACACGATGTTCGCGCACAACGTGTTCACGGTGGACTTCCTGTGGGGCCGGCTACCCCTGTACATCATTGCGATCTATCCGCTGATGGCCACGGTGGCCTTCGAGCTCGTCCGGATGCTCGGCGTCTTCCGGAAGTACGGCGTGCTCGTCGGCGCGGTCTGCGTGGGCTTCGTGCACCACGCGTTCTACGAGATCTTCGACCAGCTCGGACCGCAGCTGAGGTGGTGGGAGTGGTCGACCACCAACCCGGTCAACCAGCCCATGTTCGATGCGGTCCCACTGCCGAGCGTCGTGGTGTTCGCGGCACTGTGGCCGATGTCGCTGGCGCTGTGCGTCCAATTCTTCGTGGGTCGCCACACCGACCGGGGCCGAACCTTCACCGGACTCGAACTGGTCTGGCGGACAATCGTAATCGACCTCCTGGCGTCGGCCGGCACGTTCATCCTCCCGATCCCCGCGACAGTCTTCGGGATGGAGAGCACCACGGTGCGGGGATTCCTCTACGCGGCGGAACTCGTCGTCGTCGCGCTCGTCGCGATCCCGGTCCTGGTGCGACAGTGGTCGCGGCTGCGCGGGCGGACGCCGGACGTTCCCGCCTACTCGAACGACTTCGTTCGTGTCTACAGCGTGGTGTACCTCGGCGTGATGGGCCTGCTGTGGGGGACTGCGTTACCGGACTACCTCGCCGCCGTCGACGGCGTCACGAGCAACGGCGATCCCATCGGAAACATCTGGTACACGATCGCCTGCTTCGCGATCGCGATTCTGTGCGTCGCCGCCACCTTCACCGTGCCGCGGAATTCCGTGGACGGACGCGGCCCGGTCGCCGGCAACAGGGAGCCACACGCCGTCCGATAGTTGCCGCGCATCCTCGTGACCGACGACCGCCTCCTGCCAGTCCCGGTCGGTGACCGGGCCGAGTGGCACAGGACCGGGTATGTGGTGTACAACATAGTCGGCCACGATGTGAACCAGATCACAGACGTGACCCCGAGGCACACATATCGGTACCCGACGAAAGCAGGACGCATGGCGACAGTCTCGATCACCCCGGCAACTCCCACCGTGTCGCGGACGCCCCGCCACGGCGGCTCCATGAGCACCGCGGAGATCAAGTCGAGGATCGAGGCCATGTTCGCCGACGACCGCACGCCCGCCCGACGCGCGGGCACCGCAGTCTCCCCGTAGCTGCAGCGGACGCTGTGCTGCCCTCATCCCACTCGACCAGCAGCAGGTAGACGTTCGGGCGCTCGTGGCCGCGTGACAACTGCGGTCGGCGGAATCCGGGCATCGACGAGATGATCGGCTGTGCCTGCCCGAATGCAGATTCGAACTCGGCGACCCTGTCTGGGGTCACGGACAGCAGTGCGTGTTCCACGATCATCCGCACAGTATGCGACTTCGCACGGACCCAACGATCTCGGGGCGTCGGCACAACCGCCGACGCCCCCTCTTTCTACCCGTTACGACACGACGACCCGCGTCGCCTTGTCGGCGATCATCACGTGGTGAGCGAGGACGGGTCCGATGCCTGCGAGGGCTTCCGGACTCGTCATCTGCTGGTGCGACACGGGAACGTTGTGCACGAGGATCTCGCCGCTGATGTGCCGCCGCCACGCGGAGACTCCCGTGGGAGCGTCGACGGAATCTGCCGCTCCGAAGTAGAGCAGATCGACGCCGCTCGGTGTCGACGGGCGGTGCGCGAGCGTGAGGTCCACAGTCTGCGTGAACACCCGGTGCACGGCCTCGAGGTCGCCCGCGGTCACGGCCGCGAATGGTCCGCCGGTTCGCCGCAGCACCTGCACGGCACGATCGGCGGTCGTCGCATCATCTCCGTCATCCGGGACCACCGCGCCGAACTCCGCGAGAAGCGCTGCCATGGTGGGCTTCTCGGCCGTGCGATCGAGGCCCCCGGCCAGATGGGTGTCGAGCATCGCGAGGGTGACCACCTCGTCGCCGGCGGCCGTGAGCTGCACCGCCATCTCCTGGGCGATCTGGCCGCCGACCGAATAGCCCACCAGGTGGTACGGGCCGTGCGGCTGTACCGCACGGATCCGGTCGACATACCGAGCGGCGAGGTCCTCCAGGGAGCCGACGTGCAGGTCCGGGTCGGTCAGCGCCGGGGACTGCAGCCCGTACACGGGACGGTCGCCGAGGTACTGCACCAGTCCGGTGAAGCACCAGGCCAACCCGATCGCGGGATGGATGCAGAACACCGGGCTGCCGGTTCCAGTGGTGCTCAGCGGCAGCAGCACGTCCAGTGACCGGTCTGCCTCATCCTCCGATCCGGGATCCTCCGGCGCCGTGACGATCATGTGTGCCAGGGATTCCGGCGTCGCATGGGAGAAGATCCACTGCACCGGCACGGCCCGCGCGGAAGACTCGGCGATCCGGGCGATCACGCTCGTCGCGGTGAGCGACGTGCCACCGAGCGCGAAGTAGTTGTCGTCGAGGCCGACACGGTCCAGTCCGAGCCCCTCGGCGAACGCGGCGGCCACCACCTCCTCGGTCGCGTTGCGCGGCGCCCGGTACTCGGCGCGCCCCGCGGTGAAGTCCGGTTCCGGCAGGGCCGCGCGGTCGAGTTTCCCGTTCGCTGTCACCGGCACGGCGTCGAGCACCGTCACGGTCGCAGGGACCATGTGCGGGGCCAGGCGCGCGCGGGCGTGTGCCAGGACGGCCGAGGTGTCGAGTTCCGATCCCGCGACGGGGACGACGTAGCCGGCCAATCGTTCGCCGCTGGTGTGCACGACGGCGTGGTCGATTCCGGGGTATCCGAGGAGGGCTGATTCGATTTCGCCGAGTTCGACACGGAAACCACGAATCTTCACCTGAAAATCCGAACGACCCACATACTCGAGCACCGGCCCACCCGGACCCTCCCGCCACCGCACCACATCCCCCGTCCGATACATCCGCTCCCCCGGACCACCGAACGGATCCGCAACGAACCGCGCCGCCGTCAACCCCAACCGATTCCGATACCCCCGCGCCAACGCCGGACCCGACAAATACAACTCCCCCGCCGCCCCGAACGGCACCGGCCGCAACCGCGCATCCAACACCAACTCACCGAACCCACCAACCGGACCACCAATCGTCACCGACTCCCCCACCACCAACGGCTCGCTCGCATTCGACATGATCGTGGCCTCCGTCGGCCCATACGCATTGAACATCTCCCGACCCGGCGCCCACCGAGCAACCAACTCCGCCGGGCACACCTCACCAGCAACCACCAACGTACCCAACGCATCCAGACCGGACGGATCCAACGACGACAACGCCGTCGGCGTCAACACCGCATGCGTCACCCCCTCACAATCCAGAATCCGCGCCAACTCCTCCCCGCCATACACCGTCGGCGGCACCACCACCAACCGGCCACCCATCCCCACCGCCCACACCAACTCGAACACCGACGCATCGAAACTCGGCGACGCACACTGCAACACCCGCGCACCGGCGACAGATCCAAAACCCGAACGCTGCGACGCCACCACATTCGCCAACCCCCGATGCGTCACCACCACCCCCTTCGGCAGACCCGTCGACCCCGACGTATAGATCACATACGCCGCCTGACCCACCCGCACCGGAGCACCCCGATCCACATCCGACACCGCCCCCGCCGACACCGACGACAACCGCTCCACCATCTCGACATCATCGAGCACCACCCACCGCACCGCACCCGGCAACCGCTCCACCGAAGCCGACACCGTCACCCCCACAACCACACCCGAATCAGCAACCATATGCTCGATCCGACCCACCGGATACTGCGGATCCACCGGCAAAAAAGCCGCCCCCGTCTTCGCCACCGCCCACACCGACACCACCGACTCCACCGACCGCGCCACCGCCACCGCCACCACCGACTCGGCACCCACCCCCACCTCCAGCAACACCCGCGCCAACCGATTCGACGCCGCATCCACCTCCCGATACGTCAACCGCCGCCCCCCACACACCACCGCCACCGCATCCGGATCCACCCCCACCGCCGCCGCCAACAACCCCGGCAACGACACCTCCGGGACCGACCCACCACCCACCACCGGCGTCAAACGATCCAACTCCCGCGCGCCGAGAACGTCGATGTCGCCGATCGGGCGATCCGGCAATGCGGTGACCGCGTCGAGGATCCGGACGAACTGATCCGCGAAGCCGCGGACGGTACCCGCGTCCAGGACGTCGGTGGCGAAGCCGAATGCGGCGGACATCCCTGCGGGCGCGCCGGTTTCGTCGATGTTCTCTCTCAGCGTCAGGAACAGATCGCATTTGGCGACCTCGACGCCGGCGTCGACGACCTCGACGGTCAGACCGGGCAGTTCGAGTCGGCTCTCCTCGGTGTTCTGGAATTCGAGCAGCACCTGGAACAGCGGGGCGTGCGCCGTGGACCGCACTGGGTCGACCGCCTGCACGACCCGGTCGAACGGCACTTCTGTCTGCCCGAACGCGCCGAGATCGGTGTCGCGGACGTGCGCCATCAGGTCCGTGAAGGAGCGTTCGGGTGCGACGTCGGTCCGTAGCACCACGGTGTTGACGAACATGCCGACCATCTCGTCCAGTGCCGCGTCGCCGCGGCCGGCGACGGGCGTGCCCACTGCGAGATCCGTCGCACCGCTCAGCCGACCGAGCAGGACGGCGAGAGCGGCGTGCGCGACCATGAACAGTGTCGAATCATGACTCCGAGCAAGTTCGGACAGCTTCCTGTGCAGGTCCGCGCCGATCGCGAACGGCACGGTGGCGCCGTGCGAGGACCGCTGCAGGGGTCGCCGGCGGTCGAGCGGCAGCTCGAGCAGCTCGGGCATCCCGTCGAGGGTCCGGCGCCAGTAGTCCAGCTGCGCCGAAATGGGAGAGTCCGGGTCGGTGTCGCTGCCGAGGGTGCGGCGCTGCCACAGCGCGAAGTCGGCATACTGCACCGGCATCGGCGACCACGCGGGCGGACGTCCGTGTGAACGCGCGGTGTACGCGACCATCACGTCGCGAGCCAGCGGCGCCATCGACGACCCGTCCGCCGCGATATGATGCAGGACCAGGGCCAACACGTGTTCGTCCGGACCGACTCGCAGAAGTGCGATGCGCATCGGGACCTCGCTGCGCACGTTGAATTCGGCCGACGCCAGTGACACCAGCTCGGTCCGCAGCGCCGCTTCGTCAGCGACGGTGACCGGAGTGAGGTCGAGGGTCACCTGGTCCACGGGAAGCACCACCTGGTGCGGGCCGTCCGCGGAGCCGGGGTAGATGGTGCGGAGTGGTTCGTGCCGGTCGACGACGTCCTCGAAAGCGGCGCGCATGGCCTCGATGTCGAGTTCGCCGGACAGGCGCAGCGCGATCGGAATGTTGTAGGCGGGCGAAGCCGTGTCGACCTGGTTGACGATCCACATCCGCTGCTGAGCCAGCGACAGCGGCAGGCGATCGGGGCGTACGCCCCCAGTGAGTGCAGCACGCGCCCCGACGCGGCGATCCGCGTCATCGGCGCGGGCGGCGAACCCCACCACCGTGGGTGCCTCGAACAGCTCGCGGACCCCCAGGCCGGTACCCAGGGCGGAGTTGATGCGGGCGACGACGCGGGTCGCGCTCAGCGAATTGCCGCCCAGATCGAAGAAGTTGTCGTCGAGTCCGGCCCGGTCGAGTCCGAGTACATCGGCGAAGGCATCTGCCACGGTCCGCTCGGTCGCACTGTCCGACGCACGGAAGACGGTGCGTACCACCGCGAAATCCGGTGTGGGCAAAGCCTGCCGGTCCAGCTTGCCGACCGGGGTGAGGGGCAACTCGTCGAGGATCACGATAGTCGCGGGCACCATGTGCGCGGGCACACTGCCGCGCACATGGTCGGTGACCTCGGCGACGTCGGGTTCGCCGGCACCGGACGGCAAGACGTAGGACACCAGTACGGTGTCCCCGGACGGGGCGGTGCGACCGAGGGTCACCGCGAACGCAATACGGGGATGCTGCGTCAGCACCGCATCGATTTCGCCGAGTTCGACACGGAAACCACGAATCTTCACCTGAAAATCCGAACGACCCACATACTCGAGCACCGGCCCACCCGGACCCTCCCGCCACCGCACCACATCCCCCGTCCGATACATCCGCTCCCCCGGACCACCGAACGGATCCGCAACGAACCGCGCCGCCGTCAACCCCAACCGATTCCGATACCCCCGCGCCAACGCCGGACCCGACAAATACAACTCCCCCGCCGCCCCGAACGGCACCGGCCGCAACCGCGCATCCAACACCAACTCACCGAACCCACCAACCGGACCACCAATCGTCACCGACTCCCCCACCACCAACGGCTCGCTCGCATTCGACATGATCGTGGCCTCCGTCGGCCCATACGCATTGAACATCTCCCGACCCGGCGCCCACCGAGCAACCAACTCCGCCGGGCACACCTCACCAGCAACCACCAACGTACCCAACGCATCCAGACCGGACGGATCCAACGACGACAACGCCGTCGGCGTCAACACCGCATGCGTCACCCCCTCACAATCCAGAATCCGCGCCAACTCCTCCCCGCCATACACCGTCGGCGGCACCACCACCAACCGGCCACCCATCCCCACCGCCCACACCAACTCGAACACCGACGCATCGAAACTCGGCGACGCACACTGCAACACCCGCGCACCGGCGACAGATCCAAAACCCGAACGCTGCGACGCCACCACATTCGCCAACCCCCGATGCGTCACCACCACCCCCTTCGGCAGACCCGTCGACCCCGACGTATAGATCACATACGCCGCCTGACCCACCCGCACCGGAGCACCCCGATCCACATCCGACACCGCCCCCGCCGACACCGACGACAACCGCTCCACCATCTCGACATCATCGAGCACCACCCACCGCACCGCACCCGGCAACCGCTCCACCGAAGCCGACACCGTCACCCCCACAACCACACCCGAATCAGCAACCATATGCTCGATCCGACCCACCGGATACTGCGGATCCACCGGCAAAAAAGCCGCCCCCGTCTTCGCCACCGCCCACACCGACACCACCGACTCCACCGACCGCGCCACCGCCACCGCCACCACCGACTCGGCACCCACCCCCACCTCCAGCAACACCCGCGCCAACCGATTCGACGCCGCATCCACCTCCCGATACGTCAACCGCCGCCCCCCACACACCACCGCCACCGCATCCGGATCCACCCCCACCGCCGCCGCCAACAACCCCGGCAACGACACCTCCGGGACCGACCCACCACCCACCACCGGCGTCAAACGATCCAACTCCCGCGCGCCGATCGCGGCGAGTGGAGTGCCGGGGTCCGCGGCGAGCAGTTCGTCGATCAACCCGACGACGGCGGCGTGATGCGACCGCAGTTCGTCGTCGCGGTAGCGGTACGGGTTGGCTTCGAACTCGACGATCGTCGATGCCGGGGTGCCGCTGCGATACACGTTGACGGACAGGTCCGGGACGGGACCGGTGGTGAGGATCCGGAAGTCTCCGGTCAGCGACCCGAACGTGAGGTCCTGATCGAACAGCATCACGTTGATCATCGGTCCCGAGATCCTGCGGGCTTCGGCGGACACACCCAGGTCGCGCAGGATGTCCTCGACGTTGCCGCGCTGGTGTCGCATCGCTCCCATCAGTTCGTGCTGCACCCGGGCCACGAGGTCGCCGACCGTGTCCCCGGATCGGACCTGCACCAGCAGGGGCGCGACGTTGGCGAGCATGCCGCTGGACCGTCGCAGGACGGCGGTGGTGCGGGCAGACAGCGGAATGTCGACGAGGACGTCCTCCCGTCCCGTCCGCCGCGAGAGATGGCAGGCGAAAGCGGCGATCAGCGCGGCGGCCGCCGTCGCGCCCGGCCGGCCGCCGGTGTCCTCGAGCCGGGCGACGGTATCGGGCGACAACGCCGTGCGCACGGTCAGGCTGCGGGCGGCGGGGGGAGCCTCGACATCGGTCAGGGAGGCCCCGTTCGTGCGCCGGTGGAGTCGTTCGGCCCAGTAGTCGCGGTCGGACGAGAACCGGTGGGATGCCCGGTAGTCCTCTTCGAGGCTATGCAGGGTGTGCAGGTCCGCGGCACGGTTCGGTTCGGGAGAACGGTCTTCGACCGCCGCGGTGTACAGGGCGGCGACACGGTTGACCAGCGTCATCGCCGCATATCCGTCAAGGGCGACGTGATGGATCCGGCTGTACCACAGGTGCCGCTCGTCACCCACGCACAGGAGCGACGACTCGCACAGGTGGTCGTGTTCGAAATCTACTCGTGCCGTGTAGTTGTCGTGCATCCACTGCTCTGCCGCCGCCATCGGGTCGGATGCGCCGCGGAAGTCGACGACGCCCATGGCCGCATCGGCAGGCGGATCGATCATCTGGTGTGGTTCCCCGTCGACGTCGATCAGACGCAGGAACACCGACTCGTATTCGTGACCGGCCACGAGCGCGACCGCACGGAACAATTCGACGTCCAGCGGCCCACGAATGTCGACGAACTGCGCGATGCAGATCGGCACATCCGGGGCGAGTTGCTGCGCAAACCACAACCCGTGTTGTGCCGCAGACAGCGGGAAGGGATCCGTTCGGTGCTCACGGTAGATCGCTGGTGCGGCGTGTTCCATCACATCACCAATCAGGGTGTTTGCGCCGCTGGGCTCACGGCGGGACGCTCGGTCCGTCTGTACAGGGGCGCCGGACAAGCCGGTGCCACTACAGTCCCTTGGAACGCCGTGCGCGAGAACACACCCTAGGTGTGTGGTGTGGGCACCCAGATCACTCCACGAGCGACTCGCTCTTCAGCCAGTCGTACGCGACATCTGCGGGATCCTCGCCGTCGATGTCGACTCGGCCGTTCAGTTCCTGCATCAAGTCGTCGGTCAGTCGCTCGGAGACCACACCCAGCAGGTCGGCGATCTCCGGATATCGAGTGATGATCTCGTCCCGGACCACCGCGGTGCCGCTATAGGGCAGGAAGAACTTGCGGTCGTCGTCGAGAACTGAGAGGTTCAGGTTCTTCACGCGACCGTCGGTGGTGTAGACCATTCCGAAGTTGCAGGGCGCTCTGCGCCGTGGACGTGTACACCACACCGGCATCCATCCGGGTGACGTTGCTCGACGGAACACCGCCGGGCGCGTTGAGCGGGATGCCGTAGGTCTCGAGCATCGGAACGAACCCGTCCGCACGACTGAAGAATTCGTCGTCGACTCAGAATGTCCGTTCGGATTCCGGCAAACGTGCGACATCCGAGAGCGACGTGACGCCCAGCCGCTCGGCGGTCGGTGCCGATGCGGCGAAGGCGTACGTGTCGTTGAAGTTGGCCGACGGCAGCCATTCGAGGTCGTGGTCGCGCTGCTCGACATCGTGCACGCGCTGCCACAGTTCCCCGGGATCCGAGATCGTCTCCGTCTCACCGCGGTAGTTCACCCACCCGGTGCCGGTGTACTCCCACAGGATGTCGGCGTCACCGTTGAGTTGTGCTTGCCGTGAGGACGCGGATCCCGGCGCGCCCGTGAGGTCGGTGACCTTCGCGCCCGCCGCGGCCAGGCAGGTCGCGGTGATCTTCCACCAGAACCACCGAGGCGACCTCGCCCAACCAGGCCCGCTCCGGGGTCTTCTTCGCCGCGGTGACCACCCGCTTCTGTACGGCGGTATCGGACAGGCTCACCCCGGCCGCATACGCATCCTGGCGGATGCGCAGGCAGTCATTGAACACCACCCGCGCACACCCGAACGACCGGGCCAGCATGTCCTGCTGACCGGGCGTCGGATAGACGCGGTACTGGTATCGCAACTGCGCACCCACAGAATATCCTTGGTCTATAGTTTCTGAACCGGGATACAGACGCGGCCGCTCTGTTGTTTCCGCCCTGCACGTCCATTTGGTCTTTGTGACCAAGTATCGGGACGGAGTCCTCACCGACGAGATGCCGAGCACGTGCGAACAGGTGATGCGCAGCGTGTGCGACGACTTCGGTTCTCGGCTGGTCGAGTTCACTGGGGAGGGCGACCACGTGCACCTGCTGGTCGAATACCCTCCGACGATCCCAGTCTCGAAGCTGGTGAACAGCATCAATGGCGTCTCCGCACGCCGCCTGCGCGGCCAGCACCGCGAATGGGTGAACCGGCACTCCATGAACGGACATCTCTGGTCCCCGAGCTACTTTCGCCGCATCGTGCGGCGGGGCACCGATCTCGATCATCCGGCAGTACATCGAGCAGCAGCGACAACCGCCTCGCGCTCCCGGTCGGCCGAAGTCGATGCACTAACCCGGCCCTGAAGGACCGGGCCTGCGCGCTACGCTCTGCGCCATGTGAACTCCTTCTGTGGGACCGGCAGCGGCATCGCGCGGCACCGTCCATTGCGTCCGGGGCAAAGGGTTCAGGCGGTCCGGCGGACCGTGTGGGTGGCCGCGCACATCGGGCACCACGTCGCCTCACCGACGATCCACCCGTTGGTGCGCGCAAAGGCGACCGCCTCCGGACGACCGGCGACGGCGGCATCGAATCGGTGCTCACACAGATCGCACCGCAGCATCCATCCACGCTTCCCTGAGGACCGCACCAGTATGTGAACAGTCATGTCACCCCCGTGACTTCGTCAGACTTCGTTCTCAGCATGGCACACCCTGCCCCGCGCTGAGTTGTCCCACACCGGCGCTCCGGGCCGCCGCCCGAACCGACTCTCGTGTTCGGCTGCAGGTGCGCCGTCGCGACGGAGGCGCGACAATTCCTCGACACCAACGGATTCGGAGGTTTCGAACACGCCGACCAGTCGCCGGATCCGCCCTCCGCAGTCCGTGCTGTGGGCGCGAACCCGAGTAACCATCACGCCGATCCGAACCCTCTGCCGCATCCGCGAGGGGCATTAGCATCGTTGGTATTCAGCGGTTTCCGGTGTCTGTTCGCGCGGACGGTCCGGCGTCTCGCCGGCACTCCCCACCCGAAACACACCAGTCATCTGCAACCAACTCGCGCGGTCAATGGAGTCGATCCAGTATGTCGAACAATGAAAATGTCAACGCCGGTCGCCGGTGGAGTGCGATTACGCGCCGCATCGTAGCCGTGACGGCGCTCGGAGGCGTGGCGCTGCTCGGCTTCGCCGCACCTGCCGCGGCGCATGTCCACGTCGACAGCGCGGAGCAGCTCTCGAAGGGCGGATACGGCCTGGTGCGCCTCATCGTTCCCACCGAGTCGGACGACGCGTCGACAATCGGCCTGACCCTCACGGTCCCCGAGGGCGTCGACTTGACCTCGGCTCGGACGCTGCCGATTCCGGGATGGACGGCGACGGTCGAACGTGAGCAGTCGGGCGGCGGGGAACGGGTGTCACGAGTCAGATGGCAGGCGACGGACCCCGCGAATGGATTGAAGACAGCGGAATTCGGGGTGTTCACCCTGTCGGCGGGGCCGTGGCCCGAGGACGTCGACTCGGTTCCGCTACCCACTGAGCAGTTCTACAGCGACGGATCGGTGGTGTCCTGGAACGAGGTTGCCGTCAACGCGGGCATCGAACCCGAACACCCGGCTCCCGTCGTCACGCTCGCCTCCGGTGGCGCGCACGGCGACGGGCACGGCGGCACAGCAGATTCGGCATCGGCGGACGGTTCGTCCCATGTGGCCGCATCCGACAGCGATTCGACAGCGTGGCTGTGGCGCACGATCGCTGTGGTCGCCCTGGTGCTCTCGCTGGGGGCGGCAATCGCGGTGATCACCCTCGTGCGTCGGGGTCATGTCCGAACCTAGCCCGCCGGTGCTCGTGCAGAACGACAACCGCCGATTCGCGGTCACGATGACGCGAGCTGTTGCGTTCGCCTGGCTACTCGCGCTCGTTGCGACGGCAGCATGGTTGGCGCCGCCCGCGTCGGCCCACGCCACCATCGTCTCGGCCACTCCGGGCGATGGGTCGCACGTCGACGTGTCGCTGGAGGTACTGGCCTTCGAGTTGAGTGAGCCGGTCACGCTGGTCGAGGGGTCGGCGCAGCTGATCGACAGCACCGGTGCCCGCCATGCGGTCGCGATCGACCGGGTCGAGGACGGCGGCCGCCGGATCGTGTTGGTGGTCGACGGAAAGATTCCCGACGGGGCGTATCTCGCTACGGCACGGGTGATCTCCGCAGACACCCACGTGGTGTCGCTGTCGAGCAGATTCACGGTGGGCTCGGTCACCCAGTTCGGACACACCCTAGACGCCGGTGCGACAACGACCGGAGCCGAGCAGTACCTCCGCTACCCGAGCAAGTCGGCGGTGTACCTCGGAGTCGTCCTCTCCTCGGGTCTCATGATCGCCGGCCGCTGGGTCTGGCCCACTGCACTGGGCGACCGCCGTTTTCGCACGGTCTACCGGGTGGGAACGGCGGTGTCGACCGTCGGGCTGCTCGGTCGATTCATCGTGCAGGTTGCGGGACAGTCGGGCGGGCTGGTCGACGCGTCGGCGTCGGCTGTCGCAACCGTCCTGGGCGGTCAGCTGGGTGTCGCGATCGTCGTGGCGGTGGTGCTGAACCTCGCCTGCTTCGCGTATCCGCCCGGGACGAACCGGACCGCCGACGTACTCGGGTACCTCCAGGCCGCGTCGGCGGTTGTCGCGATCACGCTCGGCGGTCACGGGGGGTCCACCGAAAGATGGCCGCTGGCGTTCATCGGCACCGCGGCGCACGTATACGCCGCCGCGGTGTGGCTCGGCGGAGTGTGCATCCTGGCTCTCGTAGTCGACGGTGTCGCGCAGCTCGAACGATGGCATCGGGTGGCCGCAGGCCATGTGGTGCTCGTGTCCGCCACCGGTCTGACCCTCGCGATCCTGCAGGTCCGCCCCATCGAGGCGCTGTTTCGCACCTCGTACGGACTGGTGCTGACCGTCAAGGTCGTACTGGTCGGGCTCGTCGTGGTCGCCGGTTACCTGACATACCGTCGGTACCGTCACGGAACGACCGACCCGGCCGGGGACCGCGGTGAGAACCCGCGGCGCTCGCGCACCGTGATCGTCGAGGCCGCTCTCGCGGTCGCGGTCCTCGCTGCGACATCGTTGCTGTCGTCTCTCACACCTGCCAGGGACAGCTACACCACGAGTGTGCACACCGAGCTGAATTTCGGTGCGTCGGAGATCCTGGACGTCGAGATCGACTCCGTTCGCCGCGGCCCCCAGACCTTGACCGTCCGGTTCCGGACCCCGGATGCGGGGTTCGCCGCGGGCGCAGCGCTGCCCGACGTGGACGTCGAACTCTCCTCGGCCGTCGCCAATGTCGCACGGATGCCGGTCGAACTCACCAGAACGGGACCCGACGGCGACGGACTCACCTGGATCAGTGACGGGATGATCGTGCCGACCGCCGGGGAGTGGAAGGTCACCGTTCGGTTCGAGGGCACCCACGGACCCAAGCTGGCGTCCTTCGATTACGAGGTCCTCTAGAGAATCCGGCACTGTCGACAGGCCCCCGACCGTGCGTCACTCGCTCTCCGCCGCGGCCACCGGAATGTTCGCGCCCCGGAATTTCGTTTCCAGGAACTGGGCCAGTTCTGGGCTTTCCAGCGCACGTGCCAGTTCGAGCACTCGCTGGTCGCCCGCCAACCTCGACGGCGCGACGAGCACATGCGCATAGGGATTCCCCGGGCCCGGTTCGATCGCGAGCGCGTCTTCCGCCGGCGTCAGACCGATGGATGCCGCGTCATCCGGATTGAGGACCACTGCGTCGTAATTGTCGTACAGCGACTGGAGGTAGTCGTCGTAACCGAGTCCCAGGAGTGTCAGGTGCCGGAGCGAGTCCAGCACGTTCGCCTGGGTAATCGTGAGATCCACCGCCGAGGTACCACCGAACGGGCGATCCAGCTTCACCAGCCCCGCGCTCTGCAGCAGATAGAGCCCACGCGCGAAACCGGTCGACGTCGCGGGGAGCACGACCTGCGAGCCATGGGGAAGACTCCGTCCGGTCACCTCGTCCGCCACCAGGCCCACGTTCACCCAGCTCTCGGTGTCTTTCACGTCCTTCCATTTCGACGAGTACAGGCCGTATGGAACGACATTCACCTTCGACACAATGCTCAGATTGTCGTACGAATGCGTGCCGAGATCGGCTTCGAACGCGGGGATGTGCTGATAGAAGGATAGGTCGCCGTCCCCGGCAGCCACCTTCGCGTTGGAATCTTCCGACGCGTCGACGAGTTCGATTTTCGCCGAGGCCGGCAGGAGATTCTCGACCGCGTACTCCACTATCTCGCGGTCGTCACCGGCGCCGACGTAGACGACGAGCGAGTCCCCGGAACCCCCGGCGGTCTCGTAATCGACCTGTGTGTCCGACCCGCAACCAACCAACCCTGTAACGGCCGCGAGCGCGAAGGCGACGGTCGCGAGGACGCGGCGCCGGTTGAGAACCACATTTGCGCTGACGAGGCTGTGGTGACTTGCGCGTTGCATCTGACCACTCACTCCACTCTCAGAGGTTTTCGACACGGAAAGACCGGCACCCAGGAACCCGGGCGCGGGGTTCCTGGGTGCACGGAAGGCTGACGACGATCTATCGACCGTTGCGGACGTCGGTACGGACTCGCGTGTTCATCACTTGTTCGTCAGTCCTCGCTGCCATGCGGTCAGTCGCCATTCGGCACCGGTGAGCACGCCGTTGACGAGGATTCCGATGAGACCGAGGGTGAGGATGCCGGCATACATCTGCGGGGTCTGATAACGCAACGCGGCGTTGTTGATATAGATACCCAGACCCTGCGCACCACCGACGAGCTCGGCGGCGACGAGAGCCGTGAACGCGTTCGCGGCGGCCAGACGGATCCCCGGGAAGATCGCCGGGATCGCCGCCGGAAGAACCACGCGGCTGAAAATGTACACCCGCCCGGCTCCGAGTGTCCGGGCCGCATTCAGCAGGATGCGCTCCACACCCCCGACCGCTCCGACCGCGTTGATGAAGATCGGCCAGAAGCAGGCCCACACGACAATGGCCACCTTGGACTCCTCGCCGATTCCGAGGAACACGACGAAGACCGGCAAAAGCGCGAGCAGCGAAAGATTCCGGAAGAACAGCAGGAGCGGTTCAGCGAGCTTCTGGAAGATCCGGAACGATCCGACGACGATGCCGAGGGTGATGCCCGCCACGAGCGCAATGGCGAATCCGGTCAACGCACGCTCGACACTCGGCCAGATCTCGGAGCGCAACGTGCCGTCCGTAAGTCCGTCGACGAACGCCGTGGCCACATCCTGTGGCTTCGACAGATACAGTGCGCTGACGTACTCGGAATCAACGATCCACCACCAGAGCACCAAAAAGGCTGACAGCCCGATGATTCCGTAGATCAATCTATCGTATTTCACGAGCCACGGGTTGGGCGCCTTGGGCGGGGTGAGATCCTCGTCCAGCAGTTGCTCCTCGCCGCGTGCCGGCTCAGTGATCGTCGTTGCCAATGTGCACCTCCTCCTCGAGGACGCGTGCGACGCGCGACCGGATGTGCGCGAACTCCTCCGAGTTACGGGAGTCGCTGTCCCGGGGCCGCGGAAGCTCGACGTCGAACAGCGTCTTCACCTTGCCGGGTGCACGGGTCATGACCGCGATCCGATCCGACAGGAAGATGGCCTCGTCGATCGAGTGGGTGACGAAGAGGATCGTCTTCTTCGTGTCACCGGATTCCCAGATACGCAGCAACTCGCCCTGCAGGAACTCTCGGGTCTGCGCATCGAGGGCGGCGAACGGCTCGTCGAACACCAGGATGTCGGGTTCGTATGCGAGGACGCGCGCGATCGCGACCCGCTGACGCATACCACCGGAGAGCTGGTGCGGAAGCCGGTTGGCGGCGGCTTCCAGGCCCACCGTCTTCAGCACCTTGGCTGCCCTCGCCCTACGTTCCGCCTTGGGGACGCCGCGGATCTTCAGACCGACCTCGACGTTCTTCTGCGCCGTCAGCCAAGGGAACAGGGCGTAACCCTGGAAGACGACGCCGACGTTCTTGTTGACGCCTTCGACTCGTTTGCCGTCGACGAGAACAGCTCCCCCGTTGTGAGTCTCCAAGCCCGCGAGGATGTTCAGAAATGTCGACTTGCCGCAACCACTCGGCCCGAGGAGGGAGAGAAACTCGCCGCTCTTGATCTGCAGGTCGAATCCGTCGAGGACTGCGGTGGCGTCCTTGGTCGACCTCGATCCCGGTTTCGGATAGATCTTTGCGACGCGCTTCGCCTCGATCTTCCAGCCCGTACCGTGCGCACGGGGCGCGATCGGCCCCGCGTCCTGCTCGAATCGCTCAGCTAGCACTTGTTGAGTCATGTTGTGTGACTTCCTGTCGGGTGCGGATGGCGCCGGATCACTTTTCGAGACCCTCGATGTCGACAAGGTGCGTCTTGAAGATCCCGTCGTTCTGCTCTTCGGTCACGATCTCAGTGTTGTCTTCCTGGGATTCCAGAAGGTCTGCTGACTTCGCGTAGGGGTTGAAGGCATTGGTCGCAACATCTTCGGGCTTCAGATTCTCCGAGCCCGGCAGCGGCTTACCCACCTCTTCCACGAGATCCCACCACAGCTGCAGGCTCGCCTTGTCGAGCAGAGCGTTGGGTGCGTAGTGCCAGTTGGTGGTCTGCTCCACGGGATATCCAGTGGTCTTGTCGGCGATCTCCGCGGACTCCTTCGGGTGGGCGTTGGCCCAGTTGGCCGTCTTGGCGATCACGCCCACGAACGCACGCGCCGCGTCCGGGTACTTCTGCAGCCACGCGTTGCTTGCGACATACGGTGCCTGGCCACCCAGCGGGCCCCAGTCTTCGAAAGACGTGAAGGCCTGGGTGAACTTGTCCGGCTGGCTCTGCAGCACACCGACCAGCGGCGGGTGGAAGACCCCGAGGTCGACCTCGCCTCTCTCGATCGCGGGTGCAATGAGCTCGTTCTTGAGCTCGAGGAAGTTGACCTTGTTCAGGTCCACACCGTTGTTCTGCAGGTATCGCTTGATCACCAGGTCTGTGCAACTGTTGGACCCGGAAAGACCAATCGTCTTGCCCTCGATGGCCTTCAGGTTCTCCTTGGTGATGTCCGAGCCCGCCTTGGTGAAGTAAGCCATGTGCGGCATGTCGGGCAGGTCGAGCATGCTCGAGGCGATGGCCGTGAACTTGAAGCCCTTTACCTTCCCGTCGATGTCGTTGTTGAACATGCCCGTCGCGATGTCGATCGCGCCCTGATCGAGCAACTGCACCGCGGGCACAGCCGTGGCAGGCCCGACGTACTCCGGACGGACCCCGGCGTTGTCCCAATACCCCAATTCGTCAGCGATCCTCACCAGCGACAGGGCGGTGGGTGAGTTGGCGAAGCGGAACGTCACCGCCCCGTCGTCATCGCTACCACTGCCGCACCCGGCCAGCACCAGCGGCGCTGCAACCAACAGCGCGGACCAGGTGGCCAACTTCTTCGTCAGGCGCATGTTGCAAGAGACGCTCATGCTCGCGCCTCCCGGTGCGTGGTTCTGCCACTCACGGCATTTCCTCTCTCTCGCGGTGGATGTGGTCGTCGGTTCCCGGTTGGCCGGTCACTCCCGAGGAATAATTCGATTGAGAAGATAATGCTCGGGCACAGGCTTTCCTACGGATAGATTCACCATGAGCCAAGCTCCCATGACCCGAAGCAGTATTCGACCGTGTAAAGCGCAGTTGCTCAACGGATGTGGACTTGCTCGACCGGGTAAGAGGTGACGGAATATGAAGAATTCATTAACGATGGAGCAATGATCTTGTAGATGGGAATTGTGAATCTTTCGTTCCCAGTGCAATAGGATGATCAGCTCATGATTCACTGCATCTGAATGTCGACCTCATCCCCCGCGGGCGTGTACCGAGACTGTGTGGCCGAAGGCTCGGCCGGCCGACGCTGCGCTCTGTTCCGCCCCGATCGTCCGTACGGCCCAATTCGAGCAGTACGTTCGCTGACTCGGCGAGTTGCGGTGTCCGCATCTGGGACAACCACAGACCTGGACCGACTAACGCTGCGCTGACGTCGCACAGACGAGCGAGCCGTACTCGGTCCAACTCCCGTCATAGTTCTTGACGTTGTCGTTGCCGAGAAGTTCCGTCAGCACGAGTCACGGCGTATCCCGTCCTGCAGATCCTCCTTCCAGTCGAGTTTGACGGCGCCGTCGATGTGGCCGCCGTCGTAGGCGGTGGTGTCTCGCCGACCTGAATCGAGCGACCAGCGGGTAGATCTGAGAGTTTGCACGGCGAGGATGGCACCGGCAACCCCGGTCGAGAACGCGGTCGCGACCAGAACCGCGACAAGCACCGCAGTCGTGATCGAGGCAGCGAACCTGGGGCCGCGTACATCGACCTGATCGCCGACCGACGTCGTGGTGGGTTGGGCTGAGGATGTGGACATCGCCACGCTCCTCCAAAGGAATTGGCAGGGGATGGCAGGAACGGGTTTCCCGTCAGGAGCGGCGACCGGCATCGGCGGCCAGTTGGTGGAGGACGGCGACCATCCGGTCCACCTCCTCACAGGTGTTGTAGAACGACAACGACGGCCGCACCGTGCCCTCGACACCGAATCTCCGCATGATCGGTTGCGCGCAGTGATGTCCCGCGCGCACCGCGATGCCCTTCGAGTTGAGCGCCTTACCCACCTCGAGCGGCTCGTACCCGGCGAGCACGAACGAGATCACGCTCGCCTTTTCCGCCGCGGTACCGATCAGCCGCAACCCCGGAACGTTCTCCAGTTCTGCGGTGGCGTATTCGAGTAGGACATGCTCGTAACGGTTGATGTTCTCGATCCCGATCCGCTCCACGTACTCGATGGCGGCGCCCAACCCCACTCCGTCGGCGATACTGCCGGTACCGGCCTCGAATCTCCCTGGTGGCAGCTGATAGGTGGACCGCTCGAGGGTCACGTCGGTGATCATGTTCCCACCGCCCTGCCACGGCGGGGTATCCGCCAGTACATCGGGCTTGCCGTACAACGCGCCGATCCCCGTCGGGCCGAAGATCTTGTGCCCGGAGAAGACGAAGAAATCGGGGTCCAACGACTGCATGTCGACCCCGGTGTGCGGCACCGACTGCGCACCGTCGACCAAGACGATCGCACCCGCACGGTGCGCTTCTTCCGTGATCTCGCGCACCGGGGTGATCGTGCCCAGCGCATTCGATACCTGGGCCACGGCCACCAGCTTCGTACGGTCCGACAGCAGCCTGGTGTACTCCCCCATCATCAACTGTCCCGAGTCGTCCACCGGGATCACCCGGATCACCGCGCCCGTCTCCGACGCCAGCATCTGCCACGGGACGATATTCGCGTGATGCTCGAGATGCGCGATCACGATCTCGTCGCCCTGGCGAATGTTCTTGCGTCCCCACGTCTGAGCCACCAGGTTGATCGCCTCGGTGGCGCCGCGGACGAAGACGATCTCCTCCGCCGACGAGGCACCGATGAACCGTGCCACCGTCTGCCGTGCTTGCTCGTAGGCATCGGTCGAACGCGCCGCCAATTCGTGTGCGGCGCGATGAATATTCGAATTCTCGTGTTCATAGAAATAGCTGATCCGGTCGATCACCACCTGCGGTTTCTGCGTCGTGGCGGCGTTGTCGAACCACACCAACGGATATCCGTTCACCCGCTCACGCAGGATCGGGAAGTCACGTCGAACCGCATTGACGTCGAATCCGGGATGCGCATCCACCATGGCGGGTCCGTGCGGCCCGGCCCGGCCCATCGGCGGCGCAGTGTCGGTCGCTCCCGTGCCTCGGTCGAGAAAGTAGAAGCTCGGTGCTCCCACGTCGGAGGTCGATGGGACGAACATCGACGCGCGCGCCCGATCGGACACCGCGGGCATCTCTTGTGGCGAGACAGGGATCGTGTACCCGCGACTCGTGTCGACACCGCCCGACCCGGACCGATAACCGTTCGGTGGGTCGAGGAAGTAGAACGACGACGATGCAGGGGCGTCCGTGGACACGCCTGGGAGTTCGGTGGTCAGTTCGGACGGTGAGACGCCCTCGTCTATCCACGGCGCGGCGACCTCGGCTGGGGTGGCGCCATACGACGTTGCGGCGCTACTCGCGGATGATCCGTCCGGCGGGCCGGTCGGTGACGCGGGCGCGACGGGCACCTGGCTCTCGAAGCCCTGGGGAACGGTGACCGTATCCAGCGACGCGCCTGGCACCTGACCCGGCTGACTCGCGCCGTCTGCCGCGGCAGTTGCCGGTGACGCGGCGGCACCCGACCCCGGTAGGCGCGAGAAATATTCGCCGGCCAGCCTGTTCAACGTCGCTTCGTCGGGCAGTTCCCATCCGCCGACACCTGGCTGGTCGTCCGGCTCACTTCCGGTATGAGGGGGCGTAGTCATGGAACTTGTCCACCTCCGCGTCCTCGAGCAAGGCGATAGCGTCGTCGGTCAGGATCGCGAGCGAGCAGTACAGCGAGACGAGATACGACGCGATTGCGCTGCGGTCGATTCCCATGAATTTCACCGACAGGCCCATCCCCTGCTCGCCGGCCAGGCCCGGCTGGTACAGACCGACCACGCCCTGGCGGGACTCGCCGGTTCGGATCAGCAGGAACTTCGTCTTACCGCCCTCGACCTTGACCTTGTCCGAAGGGATGATCGGGATGCCCCGCCATGTCACGAACTGGGAACCGAACATGCTCACGGTCGGCGGCGGTACACCGCGGCGCGTGCATTCCCGGCCGAACGCGGCAATCCCCTCGGGATGGGTCAGGAAGAAGGCCGGCTCCTTCCACACCCTGGCGATCATGTTGTCCAGATCGTCCGGCGTCGGGGGCCCACCGACCGTGGAGAGTTTCTGCTTCTTCGCCGTATTCGCGATCAACCCGTAGTCCGGGCTGTTGATCAGCTCGCCCTCTTGGTGCTCTTTGATCGCCTCGATGTGAGGCGCAGCTGCTGCGCGATCTGGTCGTGCGGGCTCGAGTAGAGGTCGGACACCCTCGTGTGCACGTCCAAAATGGTGTGAACGGCCTTGAGCCGATACTCCCGCGGTTCCTTCTCGTAATCGACGAACGTCTCCGGCAGCGGGGACTCGTCGAAGTTGTCACACTTGATATCGACCGACTCCGGATGCACCACCCGGTTCAACCGGTAGATACCGGCTTCCACCGGGATCCAGCTCAGGCAGTGCACCAACCACCGTGGGGTGATCGACTCCATCTGCGGAACGGACTTCGTCGCGTTCGCCAGAGTGCGCGCGGCATCATCACCCAATGCCATCGGCTGCGGTTTTGCATTCGTCATCGGCCACTCCTGCCCGAGCGTCAGCGCCGGACAGCCGCCCGACAGTGCCCAATCCTAGGCCCTTTACCTGCAGGAATCGACCCCGTTCCCCGACCACTCGACGATCGGTGTACGAACAGAATCGTCGCGACGGGCCCTGCACATGGCGGTCCGCCCACCGCTGGTAGACCTTCAGACTGGAGTCGCCGAGCCCGTTCGTATGGTCGTGGGCGGCGACCCAGTCCATGAGGTCGTCGAAGCGTTCCTTGTAGCCGTCGGTTTGCTGCCACAGCACGTCGTTCCACAGCCACTCCTGGTCGACCGCGGAATCGAGGACCATGCGACCGGTGCGGTGCGGGCTTAAGACTCTTTCCAGTGAATCTGCACGATTCGAACCATTCCCATTCCATGGCGATTCGACGACAGTGATCCGATCGATCCACACCCGTCATCGATGAAGGGACCACCGAGTGAGCGGCCGGCTTCACATCAACGTCGATATCCTCAACGCCGGGGTGTTCGGTGGATCGTGGCGATTCCCAGGGACGGACGGCCAGGCCAGTTACGCGATCGACCACTACACCTCGATCGCGACGTCGTCCGTACAGGGACGCCCGGTCGTCGTCGCCGCCGACCCGGACGTGCTCGGCTGGGCGGCGGCGGCACGGTCCGCCGGCGCCAGTGCGCACACACTGGCCGACGTACTCGCCGGATGGATCGACGACGTCCTGGCCGCGGTACGCACGCTCGTGCCGCTGCTGTCCGCCTCGACAGGACCGACGCTGCGGGCATCCCTCGGCCTGCGCGACACCGTGGAGACGTTGTCATGACCGCTGTGTACCCGGAACACGAGTCGATCGAAGCGACATCGGTCTCCGGACTCACCGTGGCGGGTATCCGCGCCGCAGTCCGGCCCGTCCTGCGCCGTCTGGGCGATACCGCCGGGGCGCGGGAGAAGGCGCGCGACTACGCTTTCGCCGAGGTCCGTGCACTCGCGGACGCGGGGATTGCGCTGGTCGGCGTTACCCGGGACGACGGCGGTGCTGGTGGTTCGCTGCGTGATGTGGCCGACGTCGTCATCGAAGTGGCGCGCGCCGACTCCAGTGTGGCGCAGGCATTGCGCAGCAGTTTCCTCGTCGCCGAGCAGGTATCGACCCGGCCCGATCTGCCGCACCGCGACGTGATTCTGACGCGGCTGCGCAACCGGGATCTGTTCGCCGGAACGAGCAATGAGCGAACCGGAGGCGCGAGCGGGCAGGTCAATGCGACGGCCCGGCGTGAGGGTGCGGGCTGGGTGGTCGACGGCGAGAAGTACTACTCGACCGGCGGGCTGTACGCATCCTGGTTCTCGACCCAGGCACTCGCCGAGGGCGGGACGGTGGTTCGGTTCACCGTGCCCGTCGACCGCGAGGGAGTCGAACGGCTCGACGACTTCGACGCCGTCGGTCAGCGGCTCACCGCCAGTGGCACCACCCGCCTGACGAACGTGCGCGTATCCGACGACGAGGTGACCTTCCCCGACCAGGCCCAGCCCGACAACCCGTGGCCCGGCACCTTCGCGCAGTTCTATCTCGCGGCGATACAGGCCGGTGTGGCAGCGCGAGCCCTCGACGACGCGGTCGGGTACGTGCGGGAGAAGGCCCGGCCGATCAAGCACAGCTTCGCGGACACCAGCGTCCAGGATCCCTATGTGCGGCAGACAATCGGGCAGATCGCCGGCCGCGCCCAGGCGGCGCGGGCCGTCGTGCTGTTGGCAGCCGAGACACTGGAAGGTGTCCGGGGACTCACCGGGCCCGCCGCACGCACCGCCGGTGCTGCTGCCGCGGTTCACGTCGCGCACGCGAGTGCGATCGCAATCGAGTCCGCGCTCGACGCTGCGGAACTGCTCTTCGACGTGGGCGGTGGCTCCATCACCAATCGAGACCTCGGATTCGACCGGCACTGGCGCAACGCGCGCACGGCCGCCAATCACAACCCGCGGCAGTGGAAGCAGGCGATCGCGGGGGCATACCACCTGACCGGCGAGGAACCACCCACCACCGGCCTCTTCTGACCACCGACCCATAACAACAACCGATCAGAACGGAACAGACGACAACGATGACCGCCAGCCCCTTCGATCTCACCTACGCCGCCGCCGAGGACCGCTACGAGAAGGTCCCCTACCGTCGCACCGGAAACTCCGGCCTCGATCTGCCTGCCTTCTCGTTCGGTCTGTGGCAGAAGTTCGGTAGCGACTACGCCTTTGCGACCCAGCGGGAGATCATTCTCCACGCATTCGACCTGGGGATCACCCACTTCGACAACGCCGACCGCTACGGCCCACCGCACCGCGCGGCCCAGCAGAACTTCGGCAGGGTTCTCGCGAAGGACCTCGCGCCCTACCGGAACGAACTCATCCTGTCGACCAAGGCAGGCAACCCGATCGGTCCGAGCCCCTATCTCAAGGGCGGCTCGCGCAAGTCGATCCTCACCTCGCTCGACCACAGTCTGCGCGACCTCGGCACCGACTACGTCGACATCTTCTACCACCACAGCCCCGACCTCAGCACGCCGCTGGAAGAATCGGTCGGTGCACTGGTCAGTGCGGTGGAGCAGGGCAAGGCTCTCTACGTCGGTATCTCCAACTACCTCCCCGATCGCACCCACGAGGCCGCCGAGCTGCTCCGCCAGGCCGGTGTCCCGCTGCTCATCCACCAGGCGCGTTACTCGATCTACGACCGGCGCCCCGAACGGAACGGCCTGCTGGACACCGCCCATCAGGACGGATTCGGGCTCATCGTGTACTCGCCGCTGGCGCAGGGCCTCCTGACCGACAAGTACCTGGAGACGATTCCCGAACACGCACGGGCGCAGAACAGTTCATTCCTGACGCCGGATGTGATCGACGAGACGTACCGGCAGCGCACCGCCGAACTCAACAAGATCGCCGAAGCCCGCGGGCAGTCACTCGCCCAGCTCGCGTTGCAGTGGGTGCTGCGCAGGCCGGAGGTCACGTCGGCACTGATCGGTGCGAGTTCGACCGCGCAACTCGACCACAACATCGCCGCCCTGAACTTCCCGGCGCTCACCGACGACGAACTGGCGCTCATCGAGGAACACGGCGTGCACGGCACGGGGCTCGAGCTCTGACCGAGCAGATTTCGGCAGACGACAACTGAAAAGCCCGCCCGGGCCGATGCTGCGACAACCGCGGCATCGGCCCGGGCGGGCAAGCGCTTCCGCGCTCACTCCGCCAGTAGCGGCAGCAGCTGAGTGCCCTGACGTTCGATCTCCCGCAGATACGGGGTGTCCGACAGCACGAAATGGGTGATGCCGAGGTCCTGATACTTGCGCAACGACTTCGCGACGTCCTCCGGCGAGCCGACCAGCCAGGTCGTGCCTGCGCCGCCGCCACCGAACTTGCCGGGTGCGGTGTACAAATTGTCGTCGAGCACCTCGCCGCGAGTAGCGAGGTCGAGGAGTCGCTGCTGTCCCACGGCGGTCTGGCGGTGCGGGTTCTGTGCCGGTGCACCCTGGTTCTTCGCCATCTCCGCTACCTTCGCTTCCGCTTCGGCCCAGGCCTGCTCGGTCGTGTCCCGGACGAGGGTGGTGATCCGCAGACCGAACTCGAGCGGTGCGTGCTCTCGGCCGAGTTCCTCACTCAGCGCCCGCAGGCGCTCGATCCGTTCCCGCACCCCTTCGAGGGGTTCGCCCCAGAAGAGTTGGACGTCGGCTTCGGCGGCCGCTACCCGCTCAGCGGCGTCGGAGGCCCCGCCGAAGTAGAGCTTCGGGTGGAGCCGGTCTCCGCGCGGCGCGATCCGGGGCAGCACCGTGGAGTCGGTGACCTGGAAGTGCTCGCCACGGTAGGTGACGTTCTCCTCCGTCCACAGCTTGCGGACGAGTTGCAGGAACTCCTTGGTCCGGGCGTAGCGGGCGGCCTGGTCGCTCTCGCGTTCGCCGTACGCTCCCAGGTTGTCCTTCCCGGACACGATGTTGACCCGGACCCGGCCACCGGACAGATGGTCGAGACTCGCTGCAGCGGAGGCGAAGTGAGCCGGGGTCCAATACCCGGGCCGAACCGCGACGAGTGGCTCGAACGTCGACGTCCGGGCAACGAGGGCCGTGGCGACGGTGAAGGTGTCCGGGCGACCCCAACCGGTGCCGATCAAGGCGCCCTTCCAGCCGTGCTCCTCCAGGGCCTCCGCCTGGGCCGTGAGGGTGTCGAGGCTGTTGTGGTCGACCGTGACGGGCTCGCCGCGGTGTCCCGGCGTCACCTGATTCGGGATGTACCAGAGGAATTCGAGACTCATGGGATGGTGATTCCTGTTCGGTGGTGGTGATCAGCGGGCGAGTTCGGCGAGCTGGGCTCGGCGAACGTCGGTGGTCTGTCCTTGGACCAGGACGAAGAGCGCCGACCGCGCGTGGAGCTGCGCCGTGTCGTCGCCACTCAGTCCCCGACCGGCCCGCGCTATGAGCAGTGCCCGGGTGATCGTGGACAACGCCTCGCCGCTGGCGACCTTGGTCGCGAGGCGTTCGCCGATCCGATGCGGACCGCCTCCCGCGGCGGTGGCCTCATCGGACAGCTCGTACGCGGTGCCCCGAATCCGCGCGATGCGTGGTCGCCACGTCGCCGCCACGTCCTGGGCCAGCGGGTGTCCGGACTGCTCCAACTCTCGGAGAACTGCCTCTGCAAGCCCGAAGTGGTGACCGCGTGCGTCGCTCGCCGTGCCGATGTCGTTGAACCGCGTGGTCTCCAGCGATTGGGCGGAGAGCACGTGCTCGTCGGGTACGAACACGTCGTCGAGCTCGACCCGCGCGGTCTTGCTGCCGGCGACGGCGCCGAGTCGGAGCGGGCCGACGCTGCGCGTGCGGTCGCTCACCGGCACGAGCGCGGTGACCACGGTCTCCGTCTGCCTTTCCACCGCGGCGACGGTCAGGGCGTTGTTGAGCCCCCACCCGCTGACCCAGGAGATGGCGCCGGTGAAGATCCAGCCGCCGCTCGCCCTTTCCGCCGCGATGTAATGGTCGGGAAACCTCCGGACGTCGCTCACCCCGGCACCGAGCACGAGTTCGCCACGCAGAATTCGCTCGGCGAGCTCCGAAACCGGTTCGCCCGGTTTACTGGATTCCACGATTCGCCCGGCCATCGGCGCGTGCTGAGCCCAGACGAGCCACGTGTTGAAGCACGCGCCGGCGATGATCTCGTGCAGGCGGCGATCGGAGTTGCGGTCGATGTCGAGGCCACCGTATTCCCGCGGCGCTTGATGGTTCAGGAGCCCCAGCGCAGCGAGTTCGTCGATACGTTCTCCGGTGACCCCGTCACGGTCGGTCGACAGGGCTTCGGGGCGCAGTACTCGTTCGGCGTACTCCCGCACCCGAGCGACGAATGGGTGGCGGTCGGCGGCGGTCACGGATTCTGCCGCACTGACGGCCGTGTTCGCCGCTGTCATGTCGTCCCTTCCCTACTTCGGTCCCAGAGGGATGCCTGGCCCGCGACAGAGTGACGGTGGCCCGCATCCGGACATCGAGAGACTAGCCCCGGTTGTCACCGTCGCTCGGTCACCGCCTCCGTCCTCCACGACGAGAAACAGGGCCTGACGTGGGACAGTTCGGTCCGATCGGACATTAATTCGTCCCGATCGGAAACATGCAGCGCAACTGCACCTTCGGCTGCCGAAGTTTCGATCGAGCTGAAGTAAAGGGGCGCTCGAAGAGACGACGAACCGTAGGCTCGCAGGCGACCATCCGGAGCGACCGAGAGACCCCGTGGTTCGTGGTGCGACCGACCCGTTTCACCGTCACTGCTCTTCCCGAGACTGGAGTCATCGTCGATGACCTCGAATACCCCGTTGCATCTCGCCGCCGCCCTCGACGGTGCGGGCTGGCATCCCGCCGCGTGGCGCGAACCGAACTCGCGCCCGGACGAGTTGTTCACCGGCGCCTATTGGACCGACCTCGCTGCCGTCGCGCAGCGCGGCCTGCTGGACTTCGTCACCATCGAGGACAGTCTGGCGGCACCGGTGAATAGCCACGCACCCGACGCGGCCGACTCCGTGGACCGGGTCCGGGCGCGCATCGACGCGCACCTCGTCGCGGTGCCGCCGCACCGTCCCGGAACTCACCGAGCAGGACTGGGCGGCCATCGCGAAGGGCACGCTGCCGCAGGTGTTGGTCGACCTGTTCGACGAGGCCGGCGACTTCGTCGAGGTCGTCCGCCGGCTATGGGACAGCTGGGAGGACGGCGCAGAGATCCGCGACGTCGAGACTCGCCGGTTCATCGACCGTGACAAGCTGCACTACATCGACTTCGAGAGTCGTTACTTCAGCGTCCGCGGCCCCTCCATCACACCGCGACCCCCGCAGGGGCAGCCGGTGGTCACCGCACTCGCCCACCAGGCACTGTCGTACGAACTGGCAGCACGCGGTGCCGACCTCGTGTTCGTCTCCCCGGCCGACGACGTCCACACGCAGTCCGTTCTCGCCGATGTCGCCGCGGCGTCCGAACGGGTCGGGCGCACCGGTGAGCCGCTCCGGGTCTACGCCGACCTGGTGGTGTTCCTCGACAACGACCGCGAATCCGGCGCCGACCGGCTGCGCCGACTGGACGACCTCGCCGGAATCCAGTTCGCCTCCGACGCCGGCGTGTTCACCGGCTCCGCGGACGAGCTCGCGGACCGGCTCGCGGCATGGCAGCAGCTGGGATTCGACGGCTTCCGGTTGCGGCCGGGTGTCGCGGTCGACGACCTGGACGCCGTGTCGTCCCGGCTGGTGCCGATCCTGCAGCAACGCGGCCTGTTCCGCACCGCGTATCCGGACACCTCCCTGCGTGGGCTGCTGGGCCTGCCCACCGACGTCCCGAACCGCTATGCCACCGGCTCCCCCGCCGCCTGAGCCACTGCCTTCAGACAAGGACACGTTCACGATGAGCGCATCCAAGAAGCAGGTCATCCTCGGCGCCTACCTCGGCGGCGTCAACCACCACACCGCATGGTGGGATCCCCGGGCGGGCAGCCAGATCGAGTTCGATTCGTTCGAACACACCGCGCGGACCGCCGAGCGTGGCAAGTTCGACTTCTTCTTCCTCGCCGAGGGTCTCGCCCTGCGCGAGCGCGCCGGGCAGATCTTCCGGAACGCGCGCCCTCCCGTTCGCTGACCGCGGTGCCGAACACGATGCCGTCACCGATGCGGCGCAGCCACTCCTGCCCACGCGGGGTGTGACGCTCGCGCCAGCGGTCGTCCACGAACCGCGCGTGCACCCGAAGCGCGTGCGGCAGATTCGAGTCCGCGGCCGCGACCTCGATGACGAGCACGTAGAGCTGTCGCAGGCTGGCACCGTCACCGCCGAACTCCCGCGGAACCCGCACCGCGGGGAACCCCACCTCCCGTAGCCACACGGCCTGCTCGAGGGCAAGGCGGCCACTCGTTTCCCGCTCGAGCGCCCCCTCGGCGATCCGCGCGAACACCAGGGCGGTACTTGGCGAGCAGTTCCTCGTCGGTGGGGCGGGCATTCACGCTCACGGGATCGACGGCACGATCGGTGGTCATCGGTTCTCCTGGGTGGAAAGGGCGGTGCGCGGGTCGGGAAGGCCGAAGCGGCCACGGATGGTCGGCGAGTCGTACTCGGTCGGGAACACGCTCTCGGCCTGGAGGATCGGGACCACCTGCTGCACGAAGCGCTCCAGATCGTTGTGCAGCAGGGGGAAGTGGGCGTTGTAGCCGGACACGGCCCCGGCCGCCCACCAGTCGATCAGCGCGTCGGCGACCTCCTTGGGGCTCCCGATGACGAGTCGATGGCCCCCTGCGCCACCGACCAGTCGGATGATCTGCCGGGTGGTGGGTTCCTCGGTGCGCACCAGATCCTGCACCGCCCTGCTGAAGCCGACCGGGCGGGTCTGGTCCTCCTGCGGCTCGAACCATTCTGCCTTCAGCGGTCGGTCGACGTCGACGGACCGGGGAAACGCCGGGTTCAGCACGCGTTGCTGCTCGAGGAAGCGGGCGATCAGATCGTCCTCGCTGCCGGCGCCGCTGAAAACCTCGTGCCGACGCAGCGCTTCCTCTCGGGTGTCGCCGAGGTACACGTTGACGCCGGGAAAGAGCCGGATGCTGTCGGCGGGCCTGCCGTGCCTGCGGGCGGCGGCGTCGAGTGTGGCCGCGTAGTCGAGTGCCGCCTGCTTCCCCAGCAGCGCCGCGTACACAATCTCGGCGTGCTTGCCTGCGAAGTCGATACCCTGCGCGGACGCGCCTGCCTGCGAGATCACCGGGTGTCCCTGCGGACCGACCGGGACGTTGAGGGGGCCACGCACGTCGAAGAACTCGCCGTGATGGTCGATCGTTCGCGCCGTCGTCTCGTCCCACAGCGGACCCGTGGGCTCAGGTCCCTCCGGGGTGTCCCAGGACAGCCACAGTTCCTTGACGACCCGGAGGAACTCGTCGGCCTTGCGGTAGCGGTCCTCCCGGTCGAGCAGTTCGTCCGCCGAGAAGTTCGCGGCGATGTCGGGGTTGAAGTTGGCGACGGCGTTGAAGATCACCCGTCCACCCGCGATGGAGTCGAGACTCGCGAGTCGGCGGGCGAGGTTGTACGGCGAGTTGTAGCTCGTCGACGCCGTCAGCACGAAGCCGATGTCCGGGATCGCGCCCGCGATCGCCGAGAACAGCACGATCGGGTCGAACAGGTGGCTCGGCCCGTTGTCGGCGGTGCGTTGCAGCGCCGGATGATCCGAGACGAACACGGCGTCGAGGGTTCCCGATCGCGCGATCTCGGCGGACCGCCGATAGTGCTCCCAGTCCGCGAAACGGTTCCATGTGGTACCGGGCCAGTTCCATGCGTTCCTGGACGCACCGGCACCGACGATGGACGCCGCGAGCGTCAACCTCCGCTGTGGTCGCCGTGCCGGCGTGTCGGTTCCGGTGCTCATGTCGAATGCTCCGTTCGATGGATGGGGATGGGCGCAGCATCAATAGGACTCCGCCGCAGCACTTTCAACTGGGCACGAGTGGGCTCCGCCCCGGGGACCGCCGGTGGTTCGCCGCAGGGTCGGCGAATGTGGGGCGAAGCGCCCCTCCCATCTCACCGACCCACAGCCGGTCCCGTCAACGAATACGATCGCGGTGGTTGAAATGCCGAACACTGCTGGGACAGTGTGTTTCTCGCCGAAACTTCGCCTCACGAGTCCAGCCGATGACAATACTGGAACCAGCGTGATTTCATTTCCGAACTCGGCGCATCGGTGCGGGTCACGGGCGGGCGCACGGTTCGGGCATCACGCTCACGACCGTCGGTTCCCGACGCCCGGGGCTACGGTGTGGCCATCGGCCGCCGCGCCGCGAATCATTCCAACCGCTACCCAGCGAAGGTGGGCAACACTCCGCGAGCACTTCATCGATCGACAAGGCCTCCACCGTCGAGAAGACCATCGACGTCGACACCCTCCGGCTGTGGCTGGCCGACGATGCGGAACTCGCCGTCCTCGACATCCGACCGAGCGACGAGGTCGGCTATGCGTCGCCGCTGTTCGCCACCAACATTCCCGCGGACCGCCTCGAGGCCGAGATCGACCGGTACGTGCCCCGCGCGGTCGTACGGACCGTCCTCGTCGACGGTGGTGACGGCGTGGCGAAGCGCCTCGCCGAGCGCCTCGCCGAGACCGGGCGCAGCGAGGTCCACGTCCTCACCGGCGGCATACCCGAGTGGACCCGGAACGGCACCGAGGACCTGCCGACCTTCGACGTCCCCGGCAAGGACTTCTCCCTGGGAATCCGCGACGAACGCGACACCCCCTCGGTGTCCGCCGCCGAACTCAAGACCCTCAAGGACCAGGGCGCCGACGTCGTCGTCATCGACACCCGCACCCTGCCCGAGTTCACCGCCGGCCACGTCCCCGGCGCGGTCGGCGTGCCCGGTGCGGAGTTGCTGCTGCGGTTCGCGGACGTCGTGCCCTCTCCCGATACCCACGTCGTCGTCTCCTGCGCGGGCCTGCCCCGCGCGATCATCGGCGCCCAGACCCTCATCGACGCCGGTGTGCCGAACCAGGTTTCCTACCTGCACGATGGCACCCGGGCGTGGAAGGAGGAGAACCTCGAGCTGGAAACCGGCGCGACCGCCGTCTACGCACCGATCGACCACGCCGCGAGGGAGGCAGCCGCACAGCGCGTGGAAGCCATCACCGCCAACGACACGTTCCCCCACATCGACGTCCAGACCGCGCAGGTGTGGGCGGCCGACCCCGACCGCACCACGTACCTTCTCGACGTGCGCACGCCGGAGGAGTTCGAGCAGTCGCACCTACCCGGATCGATCACGTCCGAGGGGGGACAGCTGCTCGGGGTCTCCTACCGCACCATCGCCGTGCGCGGCGCGCGCGTGGTCTTGATCGACGACCTCACCGGAGCCCGCGCCGCGGTCGTCTCGCACTGGCTCCAGCGCCGCGGATTCGAGATCGCGCTGCTGCTACACGATTTCGAGTCGGGCATCGCCCGATGACCTCCACCCTGGACGTGTCGATCGACGCGAGCAGCGCCGACCGGGTCGACGCCGCCGACGAGCTCCCACTGGTGTCGCAGGTTCGGGACTTCGCGTACAACACGCTCGCACCCCGGGCCCTGCAGACCGATCGCGAGGGCGTCACCGCCGACACCGTCGAGGAACTGCGGCGCCTCGGGCTGCTCAACCATCTGGCCCCGGCCCGGTTCGGTGGCGCCGAGTTGGACAAGGCCGCCGAACGCCGGGTCCACGAGCACCTCGCTTACGGCGACTTCAACACGTGGCTCGCCTGGGCACAGCACACGGGGTTGATCGTCCACTTTACCGCTCTGGCCGACAGTGGCGAACCGATCGGCGAACTCGGTGAGCGGGTGCTTCGCGGGGAGATCCTCACCGGAAC
Organism: Rhodococcus sp. T2V; assembly: GCF_029269925.1. Lineage (NCBI taxonomy): Bacteria > Bacillati > Actinomycetota > Actinomycetes > Mycobacteriales > Nocardiaceae > Rhodococcus > Rhodococcus sp. T2V. The sequence continues at coordinate 1,631 of NZ_JARJBD010000086.1, read as the reverse complement.
CGCGATCAGCGACGCCCGGCACTACCCCACCCGATATGTCCGCGCCGACCCGGCCGACGGCGGATGGACAATCACCGGCACGGTGTCCTGGGTGAGCGGCTGGGGGATCAACACCCTGCTGTCCGTCGCCGCGATCGACCCCACGACCGAGACCCAGCTGCTCGCGCTGATCCCGGTCGACGACGTGCGGCTGCGCGCCGAGCCGCTGGGTCTCGTCGCCGCCACCGGAAGCCGCACGTGGCGAGTCACTTTCGAAGGAGCCTTCGTCGCCGAGTCGGACATCGTCAAACACACCCCGAGATCCGAATGGAATCGGCGTGATCAGAACATCGTCAGCGACGTCAGGCCGCAGGTGTTCGGGGTGGCGCGCGCGATCCTCGACGAATTGGACGCCTCCGGCACCGAAGCGGCCGTCGCGGTAGCGCAGGCATGGGCACCGCAGTTCACCCGCTATCGGGCACTGGCCTACTCCCTGACCGACCGCGCGGAATCGGATCCGAAAGGCCCGCAGCACTTCGAGGACCGGCTCACGCTGAAGGTCGAGGTGCTCCGTTCGCTGCACGAGATCGCCCGGGCACTGACCGTTTCACGGGCGGGCTCGGGGATTCTCGACACCGATACCGCTGCGCTGCACGCCCGTTCCGCGCAGTTCCTTCAGATCCAGAGCCAGAACGAACACTCGCGGGCAGCCCAGCTCGCGCACATCGCGGCGGCGGCACGACACTGAGAACCTGTGGCGTGGCACGACACACAGGGGAGTCTCGCACGCGATTGCCGTTAGATTCACTGCGCTTTAATATCGTGCCCGCCAGGCACTTTGACCATATATTCCTGCCCATGGAAACAACAGTTCACGCCCCACGGCCGGTGCGCGAGCGCCGCCGACGATTCCGAGGCGTGTTCGGCGTTCTCGCACTGACCGGTGTCCTCGCCCTGACCGGATGCAGCAGCACCGTCGACGCCGCGGGCGGCACCGGAAGCGGCGATCCGCAGAGCGGCGGCACCCTGCGGATCGCGCTTCTCAGCTCCCCCGAGTCGCTCGACCCACACCTGAACACGTCCTTCGCAGCCAGCAACTACGGCAACAGTGTCTTCGACAAACTGACCTGGCAGGATCCGGAGACCGGCGAGATCGGTCCCTGGCTGGCCACCGCCTGGGAGGTCAACGACACCAACACCGAATTCACGTTCACGCTGCGTGAGGGCGTCACCTTCAGCGACGGCACCCCGTTCAACGCCGACATCGTGAAGAAGAACTTCGACCAGTACGTCTTCGGAGATCCAGCGCTCGGCATCAAGCCCAACGGCGCCACCCACCTGAAGTCCTACCAGGGCAGCGAGGTCGTCAGCGACAACGTCGTCAAGATCGTCTTCAAGTCCTCGTCGGCCAGCTTCCTCCAGTTCATCTCGTACTCCGGCAACAACCAGCCCGGAATCATCGGCCAGAAGACCCTCTCGTCGAACGCCGAGCAGCGGCTCGACCCGACGAACATCGTCGGCACCGGCCCCTTCGTCGTGACCGAGTGCGCGCCCAAGGAGCGCACGGTGCTCACCAAGCGCGCCGACTACAACTGGGGGCTCTACTGACCGATCTGTGGGCGATGTGAGGGCCGTATAAGGGCGCACGCCGT
>NZ_JARJBD010000085.1:0-45175 GCF_029269925.1 Rhodococcus sp. T2V | reverse complement strand
GCAACGCACTGACCTCACCGGCCGGAAGGGTCAACGTGACGTCCTGCCAGATCCTTTGCGAGCCGAAGGACTTGGTCAGTCCCTCGACGGATACCTCGACTCCCACCATTACCTCCGTGTATTCAGGCGTCGAACGCGCCTCGGATGTTGCAGGGCACTTGCGACCTCGGACCGGAACCCACAGCCGTCCCGCCGCGCACGTCGAATACAGCTTGTTTGCAGCATTTTTCATCGAATCGCGGGCGATGGACGGCGAGTTCACGACGCCAGCTGTGATACAAATTACGTCGCACGTAATACGTTATACGGCTTTTGACCGTCCAGGCAAGAGCAGGAAGCGAAATGGCTCACCTGCGAAACACGCGCCGGCATAGGCATTCCCGACCGATTCGGCCGTGACCAGGCACGGGAACCGTCGACCAGCATACTTAAGGACATTAGATTTACCGGGCGAATGCACAAAAGAAGCCGTGCCCCCTCGGGGACACGGCTTCTCTCGGACGCGGGCGACTAGGGCAGGAAGGCCGGCAGGACGAATTGCCTCATCATCTGCCGGTGCGAGGGATCGGCAGGATCCGAATTATCCAGTCTCGGAGCGAGCATCAGCTGCACGAGCGTGATCCAGGAGCACGCCTCGTCGGTGTCTATATCCGACCTCATCTCGCCACCTGCCTTGGCGTCGTCGAAGATCGGCCCCCACAGTTCGGTGGTCAGACTCGTTGCGAGGGGGATCGTCTCGAGCCACGACTCGCCGCCGACGTGTTCGGGGCTGACGAGGATGCGCACGATCGGATCATTGATCCCGTCGTACACCAGGTAGATGAGGCCCTCGATCAGCCTGTCCTCGAACGTCGCACACTCCATCAGGAACTTGCGGCCACGTTCGAGCGTCTGACGCGATCGCCACCTGATCAACTCGGTGGTGAGCGTCTCGCGGTCCTGGAAATACCGGTAGACGGTCGGGCGAGAGACCCCCGCCTCCTTGGCAATGTCCTCCATGGTGGTCTTCGAGATCCCGAAACGAAGAATCATCGTCTGGGCTGCCACGAGTATCTGAGACCGTGCGACATCGGCGTCCTGGCTCAGCACACCGGCGGTCTTCCTTCTTGCCATCCTCGCTCCAGACACCGTCACTTCCGACCAGTCACCCGACCAGTCGCGATACAAATGACAATACACGTAAGTTGTTGCATACCGGGGGGCCACGTCCACTCCATTACACCAAAAGAGCGAGGCAGCTGCCCGAAGTCCCACAGGACCACGGACAACTGCCTCGGACGTCCGCCCGGCCTCAGGCCGACGGAGTGAAGGTGATCGGGAGCCGGATGCAGCCGCGAACCTGGGTGGCGTGCAGGATCGGCGGATCCTCCGGAACCAGTCGGTAATCGGGCAACCGCTGGTGAATCTCCTCCATGGCCAGCTTGAGCTCGATTCGTGCCAGGTGAGACCCGATGCACCGATGAGGACCGGCACCGAACGAGAGGTGACGGTTGGGCGAGCGGTCGATCCTCAGCTCGTCCGGATCCTCGAACTCGTCGCCGTCGCGATTCGCCGAGCAGAGCAGCACGATGAGCTGTTCCCCCTCCGCGATCGTGACGCCGCCGATCTCGACGTCGCGGGTCGCTCGCCGGCCCGCGATCACCGCAGCCTCGATCCTCAGAATCTCCTCGACGGCCGCCGGGATGGTGTCGGGATCGTCCACGATCTCCTGTCGCTGCCCCGGATTGTTCGCCAGGTGGATGATTCCCCACGCCAGTGAACCCTGGACCGTGTGCAGGCCCGCAATGAGCAGGAGGAAGAACATACGATACAGCTCTTCGTCGGTGAGCAGCCGTACCCCGTCCTCCATCTCGATCGGGGTGTTGATGATCTGCGCGGTCAGACTGTCCGAGGTGTTCTCACCGGACCGCACTCCGGCGACGATGGCACCGAAGTAGCCGAAGATCTGGTTGGCCGCATCCTCGCGGGCCTTGGCGGATTCTTCCTCCGTTCCACCGGGAATGCCCTGCAGTGCGACGTCCGTCGTCTTGGTGAACATCTCGGCGTCTTCGAGGGGCCAGCCCATCAGGGCCAGGAACACCCGCGTCGGCAGCTCGTGGGCGAACTCCGAGATGAACTCGGCTTCACCGCGTGCCGCGAAGTCGTCGATGAGCTCGTTGATGACGTCCCGGATCTGGGGCTCGAGTTCCTTCATCCGCTTGGGACTGAACAGCGGTTGCAGCGCCTGCCGGTAGAACGTGTGCTCCGGCGGGTCCAGCTCGATCGGGATGAACTTCCCCTGGCCCGCGTTCACGAGATTGTTCGGGTAGCTGGAGAAGGTCTCCGGATCACGCAGGACCTGGTGGATCTCCTCGTAGCGCGTCACGATCCAGTGACCGCCGTGCGCCTTCGAATACACGACGGGGCCGATGGCCCGCAGCGCCGCCGCGCGTTCCTGGAACACGTCCTCGGGCATCGCCAACGTCTGGTCGTAGACGTCGAAGTCCACGATGAGGTTCTCGGGTAGTTGGGTGGTCGTCACTGCTTCTCAGCCTTCCGAATTCGGGGGTTCGACGCTCAGCGCGCGTTCGGGGCACATCTCGAGGAGGGCACCCAGTTGGTCTCGGAGTTTCTCGGGAACCGGTTCGGCCACGACGATGGGGTAGCCCTGGTCGTCGCTGTCGACTATCTCGGGTTGCGCGCCGTAGCAGAGGCCGTGGCCCGCACAGGCGGATCGGTCGACCTTCAACGACAGCGCACGGTTCTGCGCATGAATGGTCATCGACGGACGCTCCGCTCAGTCGACGGGAAGCGTGGGAGTCGGTGTGTCCTCTTCGAACATCATCGCGACTCGTGACAGTGTGCCGCCGTCCGTCGCGGGCAGCGTCAGACCGGAAATATATGCGGAGTCGTCCGACACGAGGAAGAGTGCGACCTTCGCGTTGTCCACGAGCGACGGCGGACGCTGGAGCTTGAGCGGAATCGGCGAGACGCCCGGATCCCACGGTCCCGCGGTCTCCTCGTAGGACTGGCCGATCACCGGGGTGCCCGGGCCCATCAGGAAGTTCGGCGACATCCCGTGTGTGGGGGCGAGGGCGTTGACGCGGATGCCGTAGCGTCCGAGATCCAGGCTGAGTCCGCGAACCAGGCCGTTGACACCGGCTTTCGTCGCCGAGTACATCGCGATGCTGTGATAGGCGGCGAACGAAGCCGCGGACGACGTCGCGAGGATGGTGCCGCCGCCGTTGGCCCGCATCGCAGGTACAGCAGCCTTACAGGAGTACACGACGCCGCTGAGGTTGACTCCGAGAACGTGCTGCCAGTCGGCATCCGTGAGATCCTGGAACTCCACGTGTTCGCCGCCCGCCACCGACGGGACACCGCCGCGGGAGACGACACCCGCGTTGGCCCACATGATGTCGAGCTTGCCGAACTGCTCGACGGTGGTCTCGACGCTGCGGTAGACGGCGGCCTCGTCACTCACGTCGGCGGTGATGGCGATCGCCGTTCCACCTTGCTGTTCAACCAGTTTCGCGGTCTGTTCGGCTCGGTCGCCGTCGATGTCGACGACCGCCACCTTCGCACCTTCCGATGCGAACAACTGCGCACCCTGGCGCCCGAGCCCGGATCCACCTCCGGTGATGACGGCGACTTTGTCCTGAAGTTTCATGTGAACTCCTCTGTGATGATTCGTCAGATGCCGGAGACTTGCGGTGCATGGGACATCGTCCGGCGAAGTCGGGCGGCGAGACTGTTCCGATCCTCGACGGCGGGGCTGTCGCCGGTCGAGTGGATCGGGTGCGGGCCGCATCTCCGATCCAATTAAACCTTATACCGTTAGGCGATGAGACGTCAATCACTTTCTTCGACGCGCGTCGAGCCGGCGCGCATCAGGGTGATATCAGCCGGAAATAGATGCACTCGAGGCGATTTCAATCATCGAGGCGGTGTTCACCAGCTTCACGCGCGGCCGGCCCGATTCCCTGCCGAGTCGCCGCTCGTGCGCGTCGATCGCTTTCCATCCGTCGTAGTCGATGCGCTCGGGACGCCGATCCGCAACCAGCCGGCGGAGGTCCTGCCGGCCACCCGCGGGAGCCGCCAATCGACCGGAGTGAAAGTCGTCGACGAGTTTGTCGACAGTTTCGGCGGCGCACGCCTTGTTGGTACCGATGACGCCGGAGGGACCTCTCTTGATCCACCCGACGGTGTACACACCGGGCATCGGACTGCCCGAATTCGGTTCCAGCACACGACCTCCGTCGTTCAGCATCGTGGATCGTGCACCCGAGACGGGGATTCCCGCGACGGGGATCCCCCGGTACCCCACCGACCGCAGGACCAGACCACAGTCGACGTCCTCGACGACACTTGTCGGAGCCGCCCTGGAATGGCCGTCCGCATCCCGGACCAGCTCGTTGCGGACCAGGCGGATCCCCTCTACCCGGCCGTCTCCCAGAACCGATACCGGAGAAAGTAAGTAGCGCAACGCAATACGCCTATGCCCCGGAGTGTGCGGGGCGGCGGCGAACTCTGCGACGATCCTGGCTTTCATCGCCTCGATCGAGTCGGTCCGCCCATCTGCCTCCCGCGCCACCTCCTCGGGCCGTACCGCGACAGTCACGCCAGGGAGGTGGCCGAGCGCGAGCAACTCCGGATTCGTGTACGCCGCTTGCGCCGGACCTCTCCGGCCGACGACGACCACTTCTCTGATCCTGCTCTCCGACAACGCTTCCAATGCGTGCGGGGCGATATCGGTCTTCGTCAGCTCGGCGGTGCCGGCGACGAGCACTCGGGCCACGTCCAACGCCACATTGCCGTTGCCGATGATCACGGCGCGCTCGCCGGACAGATCGAACGTGCGGTGCGCGTGGTCGGGGTGACCGTTGTACCACGCCACGAATTCCGTTGCCGAGTGGCTTCCGGGCAGGTCCTCACCGGGAATCCCCAGCGAGCAGTCGGCGGGGGCGCCGACCGCGTAGATCACCGCATCGTGATGCGCGAGCAGGTCGTCGTGAGCCAGGTGCGTGCCGACCTCGACGTTGAGGTAGAAGTCCACGTTCTTCCGCGACGCCGTCTTCTGGAAGAGGGAGGCGACCGCCTTGGTCCCCTGATGGTCCGGTGCGACACCGAATCGGATCAGCCCGAACGGTGTCGCAAGCTTCTCGAAGAAGGAGATTTCCACGGCGGGACCGATCCGGGACAACAGATTCTCGGCCGCGTAGCAGCCGGACGGCCCGGAACCGACGATCGCCACCCGCAGCAGTGCGCGTTCGGACACCCGGGCAGCCTCGGCAACGGGACGTTCGGGTACGGGGACGGGCTGATCCCGGTCCGCGTAGAACGCCGCATTGATCTCCTCGTAGCGCGCGGTTTCCGGAGTCAGGTCGTAGTCGGGAACGATCGCGTCGACCGGGCACGCGTCGATGCATGCGCCGCAGTCGATGCAGCCGACCGGATCGATGTACAGCATCTCCGCCCTGCCGTAGCCGGGCTCGTTCGGAGTGGGATGGATGCAATCGACTGGGCACACCGCGACGCAACTCGCGTCGTTGCAGCAGGATTGCGTAACTACATGAGCCAACGTGAGCTCCTATCGCCTGATGACCGGATCGGTGGATCGCTGGACCGCGTCGCGTTTTACAGTGATACAAATTACGTTAGATGTATTGTTGTCGGTGTGTCAAGCCTCACACCGCCACAAAAAAATCGGGCCCACCCGCCACCGGCGTGTGGGCCCGACCGACTGCGGGGCAGCCGAAAGGTCAGAGGTTGCGCAGCCGCACGATCTCCTTGTCGAACTCATCGATGCTCTCGACGGAACTCATGTGGCCGACGCCCGGCAGGACGATCAGCCGCTCGAGGTGACCGGCCTCGTCCAGGACGCGAGCGAGCTTGCGGGCATGGACGGGTGGGGTCAACCGGTCCATGGAACCGACGAGCACCGTCGTCGGAACCGCGAGGTGGTCGAGTGCCTCGTGGATGTCGAGGCCGCTGAGCGCAGCACCCCAGCCGCCGCGGATACGTGGCTTGCAGTCCCGGACGATGTTCTCGCAGAACTGGACCTCGGCGCGAGAAGCGTTCGGCGACATCGACACGTACTGCAGCGCGCGCGTCATCACCGGCGAAGACACCAACGGGACCGGCGTGCTCAGGACGGCGCGACCGACCGGAACCGGAACGCGCGGAAAACGATTCGGCAACGGGATGACGGTGGTCTCGGCGACGAGCCGGTCGCAGGCGGTGCTCGCGAGCAGGACCGCAGACGCATACTTCTTCACCTCGCCGGGGTGCCGCCCCGCCCACGCCATGATGCTCATGCCACCCATGCTGTGACCCACGAGCACGGCCTTCTTGCCTTCACGCACCGTCGCCTTCAGCACCTCCGACAGGTCGTCGGCGAGGACGTCGGGACCGAGCGGAAGCGAGCCGACCGAGCTACGGCCGTGCCCACGCTGGTCGTAGGTGATGACGCGGTACTCCTCGGCGAGCGCATTCACCTGCGGGTACCAGTACTCGGTCGAACACGTCCAACCATGGCTCAGCACAATGGGATCGCCGTCCACCGGACCGTAGGCGCGCACGTACAGCGTCGCTCCGTCGTCGGTGAGGATCTCCGTCACGTCCGGGCGCAGATCCGGGGTGCGCAGCAATTCGTTCGGGGCCACCTCGGTCGACAACGTCAACCCGCGGGTAGCGCGCTTGTGACGGATCGCCGCTGCCGCGGCGACGACGGCGCCGACCCCGGCTGCGCCTGCGAGCGCCCGGACGGCGATGGTGCGCGAACTGCTGGTCATTCCTGCCCCTGTCCTGTCTAACTTGCTCTGTTGGTGTCTGTGCCCGACGCCGGCCCCGCCATCTCGCCGAGTTGCCGGGCCGCCCGCTCGAGCGCCCGGGAGATCTGCTCCTCCATCGCCTCTTCGAACAGCGACTGGACGGCGTCGTGTGCGAGGGGACGCATCTGGTCGACGAGGCGCGCGATTGCCGAGACCTTCGCCTCGTCGAGTTCGAGCGGCTCCCCCTCGGCGGCGAGGTAGCGGTCGGCGACGACGGCAACGAACCGCGCGGCGACGTCCGAGAGATCGCGTCGCACCGCCGCGGTCTGCTCGAGGACGTCCTCGAGCGGGATGCCTGCGTCGACGAGGACCTGCGCCGCCTCGATCAGTCGCGGATCGTCGACCGAATAGTCGTCCCCGGCGGGAACGAGCACACCGAGTTCGGTGCCGCGGGCGATGTTGGCCTCGGTGGTCTGCGCCCCGAACATGCGTTTCAGCTCGGCGATCGTCAGGCGTGCCGCCCGCCTGCGCTTCTTCCAGCGGCTGCCCGGGTCGTCGGTCTCCAGAACGTCCTTGACCTGGAGTCCGTAGTGCGCGGCGGTGAGCAGTTCGCTGATGGTCGCGAATGTGTAGCCGCGATCGAGCATCCGTCCGATCAGGTGCAGCCGCGCGAGGTGCGAGTCGTTGTACCACCCCGTGCGCCCCTGCTTCCGCGGCGGCGGGAGCAGTCCGCGGTCCTGGTAGACGCGCACGTTGCGCACGCTCACCCGCGCCTCGCGTGCGAGGTCGTCGATCCGGTATTCCTTCGCGGACATGTCAGCTCCCCCGGTAGCCGTACACCACCATAGCATTGTCACAATGTCCATTGTCATCGTCAGGGCGCGAAAGGCCCCGACCTTCGCGGAGCCGTGAGGAGGAGCGGTAACGGTCCGGCCGGAATGCCTACCAGCGAGGTCCGCGCTGCACGTCGTCGACACGGGGGCGCACGTCCACGAGATAGACGCACACCGCGACGACCGCGACGATGCCGAACAACTGCACGGCCGGGAACAGCAGGAGGACGAGAAACGCGACCGCGAGAATGCTCAGCCAGATCGGTTTACTCAATTTGTCCACGGCGGTGAACGCATCCTTGCGCTGGCGGGCCGCGTGGAACAGCGCGTACGCAGCACCACCCAGAGCGACGATGCGAATCACCAACAAGATCACCGAGACGACGCCGTCAACTTGAATCACAGCCCCATCCTACGAGGTGGACACGCAAACGGCCCCCGCACCGAACGTGCGGGGGCCGAAAAGCGTGAAGGATCAAGCCTTCTTGACCGGAGCAGCCTTCTTGGCCGGAGCGGCGGCCTTCTTGGCCGGAGCCGGGGTTGCCGCAGCCTTGGCCGGAGCGGGAGCAGCCTTCTTCGCGGGAGCGGCCGCATGCTTGGCCGGGGCCGCCTGGTCGGCGCGGGCATGGACGTCGGCCGCGGTGGCGGTGACGCGATCGGCAGCGCCCTTCGACGCTTCCTCGGCCTGGTCGCCCAGGTCGAGAACCTTCAGGGCAGCCTCGTCGCCGGCGTCGGCGATGGCCTCGCCGAGTCCCTCGGCGGTGTCGGAGATGCGACCCGAAGCGCGGCCCGCGAGCTTCGCGGCCTGCTCGCCCACGGCGCGCGTCTGGCGGGCCACGGTGCCGAGAGCTTCCTCGGTCAGCTCGACTGCGTCACCGAAGGCGGTCTCGGCGCGGCCGATGCCCTCCTCGACGACGGGCTGCTTGCGGATGCGCTCGACGGTGTCCTCGCCGCGCTCCGCGAGCGACGTGTACAGATCGGATGCGACCTTCAGGTAGGCCTCGGCGACCTTGCGCAGCTCGTCGGCGGTGAACTTCTCACGCAGCTCGGCGAGTTCCTCGGGCAGCTCGGACGGCAGCCCGGCGAGGCGGTCGCGAAGGTTCTCGACACCCTCGGTGACCTCTTCCTGCAGTCCGGCGAAGCGCTCCTTGGCGCCGCCGACACGCTCTTCGACGTCACCCTGGGTGGACTCGGCGCGCGAGCGGACCTGGGCGACGACGTCGGCCACGGCCTGCACCACGACGTCTCCGGCACCTACGGCCGCATACAGCGAGGTCTTGACGCTGTCGATGGTCTTCTGGTCAGTCATCGGCTTTCTCCTCTTCAACGGTGGGGGGTTCTGGTTCCGGCGTCTGGGAATCAGAACGCTGGTGTTCTTCTGTCCGAAGCTCGGGCGTCCGGGATTCGGCCGCTTCCGCCGATTCGTTCTCACGACAGAACGACTCGTAGATCTCGAGCAGCACCTGCTTCTGCCGCTCGGTTATGGCCGTATCCGCGAGCAGAGCGTCACGGAGGGGACCGTGTGGCCGCTGCTCGAGGTAACCCGCCTGGACGTACAGGACCTCCGACGAGACCCGGAGACCCTTGGCTATCTGCCCAAGCACCTCGGCCGAGGGCTTGCGCAACCCACGTTCGATCTGACTCAGATACGGATTACTGACACCGGCCAGCTGCGCCAACTGCCGCATCGACACCTGGGCTGCTTCGCGCTGGGCACGAATGAAACCTCCGATGTCGTGAGCGGCGTTGCTGACTACGCGAGCTGCCAGATCTCCTGCACCGGCCGCATCGCGGTCATCGCTGGCCATCAATCCTCCGTGTTGCTGGGCAGCACCAAGCCTAAAGCAGGGTGCTAGCAATTGCAAGCACTCTGTTAGCACCCAGCTAGCGGGCGGTTCCGCGGGACGTCAGCCGAACAGCAACGTCGAGAACGTGTAGATCAGCAGGCCCGCGATCGCACCGACCACGGTGCCGTTGATACGGATGAACTGGAGATCGCGGCCCACCTGGAGCTCGATCTTCTTGGACGCCTCCTCGGCGTCCCAGCGCTCGACGGTGTCGGAGATGATCGCGGTGATCTCGTCGGTGTAGTGGACCACGACGTAGCGCGTGCCTGCGAGCACCCACCCGTCGACCTTGGTCCGCAGCTCGTGGTCGTCGCGCAGCCTCTCGCCGAATCGCACGACGTTCTCCGCGACCTTCGTGCGCAGCGTGCTGTCCGGGTCGTCGACGGACTCCATGATCAGGCGCTTGGCGACCTTCCACGTCGCCGCGGCGAGGCCGGTCACCTCCTCGCGTCCCATGATCTCGGCCTTGATCTTCTCGGCCTTCTCCATGGTCGCGGGATCGTTCTGCAGGTCGTCGGCGAAGTCGACGAGGAAGCGGTTGGCCGCCTGCCGCACCTCGTGCTCCGGGTTGGACCGCACCTTCCAGGTGAATTCGACGAGTTCCCGGTGGATCTTCTCGCCGAGCATGGCGTCGACGAACTTGGGCGACCACGCGGGCGAATCGCGGCTGACGATCCGGTCGATGGTCTCCTGACTCCCGAGCGCCCACTGGTGCGCCCGCTCGGCGAGCAGATCCAGGATCGGCAACTGCCGGTTCTCTCGCAGCAGTTCGCCGAGCACCCGTCCGATCGGCGGCCCCCACTGGGGCTCGGCCAGCCGGCGCACCAGCGTGCTGTCGATGATCTGCTGCACGTCCTCGTCGCGCAGGATCTCGACGAAGCCGCGCAGGATGGTGGCCGTCTCGGCGGCGACCCGCGCGGCATGCTTCGGCTGCGCCATCCACGTGCCCAGCCGGAGCGGGATCTCCGCGGCCTCCACCTTGGCGGACACCACCTCGGGGGCCAGGAAGTTCTGGCCGACGAAGCTGCTGAGGCTCGCCCCCAGCTGATCCTTCTTGCGCTTGATGATCGCGGTGTGCGGGATCGGCAACCCCAGCGGATGCCGGAACAGGGCCGTCACCGCGAACCAATCGGCCAGCGCGCCGACCATGCCTGCCTCCGACGCGGCCCGCACGTAGCCGACCCACGCCCCCGCGCCCCGCGATTCCTGCCACCGGCACAGGAGGTAGACCACGGTGGCGAAGACGAGGAAGCCCGTCGCGACAGCCTTCATCTTGCGAAGATCGCGACGCTTCGCATCGTCGTCGAAGGCGGAAAGGCTCAATTGATCCACAGACGCCATTGTGCCCAAGGTCGACGCGGGGGCGGTCGCCCAGCCGCGGGACGCGCGCCCGCACAGACGGCGTTGTGCCGTGAGACAAGACCCGCGCACTAAGCTGACAGGAGATCGCGACACGAAACGGATGTGAAGAGAGTCAGTGGCGAACGACGGCGTGAAGGATCCCGAGCAGGTGACCGAGTCGATGACGAAGCTGGACAAGGCGGCAAAGCCCGATGGGCGCAAGCGCCGCTGGCGTGAGCACAAGATCGCGCGCAGAGAAGAACTCGTCGACGGAACGATCGCCGCCATCCGCCTGCGTGGACGGGACATCGGCATGGACGAGATCGCGTCCGAGATCGGCGTCTCCAAGACCGTCCTGTACCGCTATTTCGCGGACAAGAGCGACCTGACGAACGCGACCATGGCGCGGTACGTGGAGACCACGCTCGCCCCCCGGATCTACGAGGCCATCGGCGGAGACCTCGACGACTTCGAGTTGACCCGCGCCACGATCACCGCATACGTGGAGACGGTGGCGTCGGATCCGGATGTCTACCTCTACATCATGGCCAACGGTTCCGGCCCCGGCCGCGAGACGGTCGCCGACTCGGAACGGATGATCGCAGAGGTGCTCTCCACCGTTCTCGGCGAGCGGCTGCGGCAGATGGAGATGGACTCCGGCGGCGCAGTTCCCTGGGCGTACGGAATCGTCGGCGGTGTGCAACTGGCCACCCACTGGTGGATCTCCAACCGGTCGATGTCGGTCGAGGACCTGATCAACTACCTCACGATGATGACCTGGGGTGGCGTCACGGGCATCGCCGCGGTCAACGGCTCGCCCGCCCGCTTCAATGCGATCCCGCACCCGCTGCTGCCGCCTGCCGACGCGACCGACTAGGCGTCGGTCAATTCTTGTGTAACTCGCAGTTACAGGTAAACTTGCCCGTGTGAACGAACACGAGGAAGAAGAAGAGGGCTACCGCGGCCCCGCCGACGTCGTCGTAGGCGACCGTCCGGCCGTGACCGTGCAGGTCCAGTTGGCGGGAAACTTCGAACCCATCAGCGGTCGGTACGTCTGGCACGGCCGCGTCCGCACCCTGACGGACGCACTCGGCGCGGACGCAGACCTGGCCGCAGGCACGGAACTCCGGATCACCAGCCCGGAAGGCACGGCCACCGCCCGGATCACCGGAGTGGACCTCTGGGGAAGCCATCTCGTCGACGGAGTGACCCCGCCGCCCTTCAGCCGGGTGTGAACTCGAAGTCTGCCGGATCGACATCCCGCGTCTGCCGCCAGTAACGCACGGTCGAGCCCGGCCAGATCGCGCGGTTGACGCCGTGCGAGTCCAGATACCAGCTCACGCATCCGCCGCGGGACCACACGCCCTTCGACAGCTTCCGCTGAATGTCTGCGTTGAACCTGCTCTGCACCGCAGGCCGGACGACCGCAGCGTCAGCCCCGCGCCGGTCGACGAGATCCATCAGCCGGAGGGCGTAGCGAATCTGCGACTCGATCATGAACACCACCGAGTTGTGACCGAGCCCGGTGTTGGGGCCGAGGAGGAAGAACGCGTTGGGGTAACCCGCGACGGTGATACCGAGGTGGGTGCGGATCCCGTGCTCCTGCCATTCGTCGGCGAGGCGCCTGCCGTCGACCCCGGTGAGTGCGATGCTCTCGAAGCCGTCCGTGACGTGGAATCCGGTGGCGTAGATGATCGCGTCCACGTCCCGCTCCGTCCCGTCCCCCGCGACGATGCCGTGCGGCCGGATCTCCGCGATGCCCTCGGTGATCACGACCGACCTCGGTGAGATCAGCGCCGGGTAGTACCTGTCCGACCCGAGGATCCTCTTGCAGCCGATGACGTAGGACGGGGTGAGCTTGCGGCGGAGTTCGGGATCGGTGACGGTCCTGTTCAGATTCCCCCGCGCCGCGCTCTCGATCGGCTTCATCAGGCGGAAGTGCCCGTTGAACCCGAGCGCGAGCGATTCGTAAGTCCAGTAGACGGCGGCACGCGCCATCCATCGTGCAAGCGGGACCCGGCCGAACAGGCGCCGCGCCTTCTGCGGGATACGGAAGTTCAAGCCCGGGATCACCCAGGGCGGCGTCCGCTGATACAACTGCAACTCGGCGACGTCGCCCACGATTTCGGGAACGAACTGGATAGCGCTGGCACCCGTGCCGATCACCGCGACCTTCTTGCCCCGCAGGTCGTAGTCGTGGTTCCACCGCGCCGAATGAAACGCGGTGCCCTCGAACGTGCCGGCTCCCGGCAGATCCGGGACGTTCGGGATGTGCAGGGAGCCGATCCCGGACACCACGAATTGGGCGGCGTACTCGTCACCCGACTCGGTGTGGATGTGCCAGCGGCGGTGTTCGGCGTCCCAGTAGCCGCCCGTCATCGTGCGGCCGAAATGAATGTTGCGCCGCAGATCGTACTTGTCGGCCAGTCCGCGCAGATAGTCGAAGATCTCCGCCTGCCCCGACCACATCTGCGTCCAGTCCGCATTCGGCTCGAACGAGAAGGAGTACAGGTGCGAGGGCACGTCACACGCACAGCCCGGGTACGTGTTCTCCCGCCACGTGCCGCCGACCTCCCGCGCCTTCTCCAGCAGGATGAAGTCGTCGCGCCCACGCTTGCGTAGCTGGATGGCCGTGCCCAGACCGGAGAACCCGGTCCCGATCACCAGGACACGGCACTGATGCACCTCGCCGCCCACACCTCCATGTAACGCTTCTGTGGCACTGTCTGCACATGGCAGAGAACGCACCCGGATTCTGGAAGACGCCGGCAACCGAGGCCCTACGGGCACACCCGGGTCGGCGGATCGCCGAACTCGACTGCGGGAGCACACCCGGATTCGTCGGCGACAAGTCGGACGGCGTCCAGCTGTTCGAGGAACGCGGCGCGGTGCTGTCCGCCCTGCAGGAGAAGCTCTACGCCAACGGACGATCCGGCGACCGGCGGTCGGTGCTCCTCGTGCTCCAGGGCATGGACACCGCGGGCAAGGGCGGGATGGTCCGCCACGTCATCGGGCACGTGGACCCGCAGGGGGTCGATCACGCCTCGTTCGGTGTTCCCACTCCCGAGGAGAAGCGTCACCACTTCCTGTGGCGGATCGGCAAGGCCGTCCCCCGCGGCGGGCAACTCGGCGTGTTCGACCGGTCACATTACGAGGACGTGCTGGTGGTCCGGGTTCACGATCTCGTGCCCGAGGCAGTCTGGAGCGGCCGCTACGACGAGATCAATCAATTCGAGAAGGAACTCGTCGCAAACGGCACGACCCTGGTCAAGGTCGCGATGTTCGTGTCACTCGACGAGCAGAAGTCGCGGTTGCGCGAGCGTCTGGAACGCCGCGACAAATATTGGAAGTACAACCCGTCGGACGTCGACGAGCGCCTGCTGTGGCCGGCGTACCAGGACGCGTATCAGGCAATGCTCGACCTGACGTCGACCGACTACGCGCCGTGGCACGTGGTTCCGTGCGACCGCAAGTGGTACAGCCGGCTCGCGGTCACCGAATTGCTGATCGACGCCCTCGAGAAGCTCGACCTCGATTGGCCGCCCGCCACTTTCGACATCGACGCGGAGAAGCGGCGGCTCGCGGAATCCTGACGCCGACCGGAAGTGCCGCAGTCAGAACAGGTGCGGCGTTTCGTGATGCAACCTGTGGTCGTGGCGCACGGTTCCGCCGTACAGCGCCATCGCTCCGGCCAGTGCGACGACGCACAGAGACCCGGAGATCACCGCCCAGCCACCCTGCCCGGATCCCGCGGCGACGAGGAACCCGCCGAGACAGACCACCGAGAGCAGAACCAGTGCGAAGCTGACCCAAGCTGCGAAGAGATTGAGTTTCATTGCACTCACCTCACCTTCGAGAACGTGGTCCCGACGCTACGCCCGACCTGCACCGACGACAAGGCGGACCGGTTTTCTTCGAGCCGCGGTGGGTAATCGAATGCCATGAACCTCGAGAGCGTGTTCCGGAAAGCGGAGGCCGCCGGATTCCTCGACGGCGGCAGCCGGTTTCTGCAGCAGCGGATCCAGGGGGCGCTCGGTTCCTCCGACGCGGGCCCGTTGTTGCGCGGGTCCTGGCTCGGGCACCCCGTGCATCCCGTTCTCGTCAGCATTCCCATCGGGGCGTGGGTCGGCGCGAGCGTTTTCGATCTGGCATTTCGCGATCACGTCGGCGCACGCAGGCTGATCGCCCTGGGACTACTCGCCACTCCCCCGACGCTGATGACCGGCTGGGCGGACTGGGCCGACCGCGACACTGTTCAGCGCCGCGTCGGACTGATCCACGCCGAGGCCAATGCCATCGGTGTCGTGGCCATGCTCGCGTCCTACCTGCGCCGCAGACACGGGACGGACGGACGCGCTGTCGCCACGAGCACCGCGGGACTCCTCGCGATCGGCATCGGCGGCGCGCTCGGCGGGCATCTGACCTACGCAATGGGCGCAGGGGTCGACGAGGTGCGGGAGGGTCCGCGAGCGGACTCGCCCCTCACTTCGGTGGGATGAAGAATCGAGGAACGTCATGATCGTGCTCGGACTGATCTTGCTCCTGATCGGATGGCTGGCCGGCATCAACTGGCTCTGGACCATCGGCATCATCCTCGTGGTGATCGGTGCGGTCCTGTGGATTCTCGGCGCGACCGGGCGTGCGGTCGGCGGCAGGCGCCGGTGGTACTAGAACGCAACACCGGCCGGTTCGTGTCACCCGTCCCGTGACCGAATGCGAGTCGGTCGGTTTACAAACCCGAACTTCGGGAATCCCCGTGGCATGACGGCCATTCATCGCGAACCCAGACCTCCCGTGTGCGGCGGGCAGCCGATGAGAACGACCGCCGTCGGCACCTCGAGACGATTACGGATTTCGATGGTCTCCGCCAACGCCAGTCCCCTCGACGTGTCGGACGGCGCCGAAGTCGGGGAGCAGAGCATTCATCTCGCCGAACTGTCGGCGGCCCTCACGAGGGAGGGCCACGACGTCACGGTCTACACGCGGGCGGAGAGCGAGGACGCCCCGGTACGGGTCACAACCGCGCGCGGGTACACCGTCGTGCACGTTCCGGTC
The DNA here is from genome assembly GCF_029269925.1 of Rhodococcus sp. T2V. NCBI lineage: Bacteria > Bacillati > Actinomycetota > Actinomycetes > Mycobacteriales > Nocardiaceae > Rhodococcus > Rhodococcus sp. T2V. The sequence goes on along the minus strand of NZ_JARJBD010000085.1, from coordinate 29,347 downwards.
GGCCCCGCACGGCCGATGCCGGAGGCCGAGATCCTGCCGCTGATGGGGGCATTCGGCAGCTTCCTGAAGGCCGAATGGGAGGCCGAGCGGCCCGACATCGTCCACGCCCACTACTGGATGTCCGGGATCGCGACGCAACTCGCGGCCCGCACACTCGGCATTCCGGTGGTCCAGACGTTCCACGCACTGGGAGTGGTCGAGCAACGGTTCGAGCACGCGGACACGTCGAGCACCCACAACCGAATTCACCTGGAGCAGTTGATCGCCCGCGGCGCCACCCGTGTGGTGGCGACATGCACGGACGAGGTCTTCGAACTCTCCCACCTCGGCCTGCCCCGCTCGCGCACGTCCGTCGTTCCGTCCGGCGTCGACGTCAAGGAGTTCACGCCCGACGGCCGCGCCGACGAGAAGGGCAAACGCCACCGCCTCGTCATGGTCGGCAGGCTGGCGCCGAGCAAGGGCTTCGACACTGCCATCGAGGCGCTCACCCACTTCCCCGACACCGAACTCGTCATCGCGGGCGGACCGGCCGCCGACGACGTCGCCGACGACCCCGAAGCGTCCAGACTGCTGACGCTGGCCCGTGAGACGAAGGTGCGCAACCGGGTACGGATCGTGGGGCGGGTGCCGCGAAACGCCATGCCCGCGTTGCTGCGCTCGGCGGACGCCGTCGTGTGCACCCCGTGGTACGAGCCGTTCGGCATGGTGCCGCTCGAGGCGATGGCCTGCGGCACCCCGGTGGTCGCGTCCGCCGTCGGCGGCATGCGCGACACGGTGGTCGACGGCATCACCGGACGCCTGATCTCCCCGCGCAACCCGGTCCGCCTGGCCGAGGCCCTGCGACAGATCTTCGACGACGACGCCCTGCGCACGGGATACGGCATGGCAGGCTGCGATCGCGCCCGCGCCCGCTACTCGTGGGACCGGGTCGCCACCGACACCCTCCGCGCCTACGGCCGCTGCGTGTCGGCCCCTCCGCGCACGAGTCGATCCGGCGCCCACTGAACTCGGGCGCCGGCTCGGCCGGTTACGCCGTACGGCCGTGCCAGGCCCCGAGGGCGCTGTCCACGGACGCGAAGCAGGGGAAGCTCGACTCCTGGCCCGCCGCCCTGAGCAGCCGGTAGACCGGCCGGCCACAGATCATCGCCCACGTCCGCCCGTCCCGGACGTTCGTCTCGTGAACGATGTCGAGCACCGACAGACCCGCGGTTCCGATGAAGTCCACCTTCGACATGTCGAGGATGAACTGCCCCTCCGGCGAGATCCGCGTGCACACGTAATCACGGAACCCCGGTGCACTGAACAGGTCGATCTCGCCTCGCACCCCTACCAACATCACCCCGGAACCGAGTCGCTCGGAAGTGAATTCCGCGCTCGCACAGCGTGTCGGAGCGGAACCGACGGCCGCGAGCGTTACTCTCGGCTTGTACGTGGTACCGAACTCCGTGCCCGAACACGCCATTTCAGGTTCTGGGACCCCTTGACCAACAGACATGGCTCACCCCATCTCGAACATTGAGAGGGGAAGCGGAGCACCTGCAGACAGACCCGACCTCGGACACATGACACTGTCTGCTACGGCAGCGCTTCCCGACATCGGCTGTGTGTTCAACCTCGGTTCGAGACTACTCCCGCCTGTGATGTGTCACAAGGAAATAACAGATACTGGGGCCCTCATTTGCCCTGGTGAGCGTTTACAAACCGTTATGCACGGTTGTGCGGGCAGAAACAGCCGCCACGACACGTTCTGCGACCACCCGAAGTTTGACGTTCTCGCGCTGCGAACGGGTGACGAGGACGTCGAATGCGGTCTCGGCGTCGAGACCCCGCAACGCCATCACGATTCCCTTCGCCTGGTCGATGACGGAACGGGAACGAAGTGCGATACGAAGTTGCTCGATCAGATTTCTCGCCTCGCCGTACCGTCGCGCGTTGCGCACCGCGACCGATGCCGCCTCGACGTGCAACTCGAGCACCGACTCGTCCATCCGGTGGAAGGCGTGCGGCAACAGTCCGTACAGATTCAGTGCCGCCGACTGCTCCGGGCCGGGCAGCGGCACGGACAGATAGCTGTGGATGCCTGCCGGTTCGGAACTCGCGGCGTACGCCGGCCACCTCTCGTACGCGGCGGCGCGGTCGGCACGCACCGGTTCGCGGGAGCGCACCGCGTCGAGCGCGGGACCCTCGTCGAAGCGGTACTGCAACTCCTCGAGTGCCACGACGTCGTCCGAGGTCGCCGCCGCCGTCATCGGACCGGTCGCCCGGAGAACGGTGACCCCGGCCATCGCCGCACCCGGGAACGTCGACACGATCCGACGGCACACTCTGTTCAGCGCGACCTCGAACTCGTCCTCGGGCTCGAGCAATTCGAGCACGGAGTCGAGCGAGACGGTGACCGCGTCGGCATCGACGTCACTCGTCAACGTGTGCAGGTGAATCTCGTCAGGCATCCCACTCACTCGTCTCCCGTGACCATCATGACCCTGCCGAGGGCCTCAGGAACGCTGATCGTGCCGCCAACACTACCCGCGCAAACGTACTGATCGGACTGGTTTGATCGGTCCTGTTCTGCGGTATTCCACCTGCGGTGTCGCCGGATCGCTACCCTGACTTCTCAGCAGCGCGAGCCGACCCACCACTCGCCGACAGCACGGTACGCCCGACCCGGAGGTCTCATGGCCATCGCCAAGACAATCGAACCCGACCAGGATCACACACATCCCGTCGTCGAACTGCGCGTGCGAGCAACGCCCGATCAGCTCTCCGTACTGCGCGCCCTGGCAGCTACCGTTGCCATCCACGAAGACTTCGACCTCGACTCCATCGCCGACATCAAACTGGCCATGGACGAGATCTGTACCCAGCTGATCGTCCGCGCGACACCGGATGCACTTCTGGTGTGCCGGCTGCAATTTCTCGACGGCACCTTGCGAGTCGACGTGTCGAGCACCACCACCTCGGTCGACTCCCTCGGCGAGCGTTCGTTCGCCTGGCACGTCCTCAACGCCCTCACCGATTCGCTCGACCTGAAACAGGAGCCCGACCCTTCCACCGCGGGTTTCGTCACCACCATGGAATTCACCAAGGTGAAGAACGGCCTGAGTCTGTGACGTCCCATACTCACAGTGGGGGGCACACGGCCCGTTGGCCGGACGAGTATCAGGACGTCACAGCACTGTTTCAACAGATGGCAGCCCTCGACGAGGACGACCCCCGGCGCAGCAGACTGCGCGACGCCGTCGTGACTCGCTGCCTGCCACTGGCCGAGCACATCGCCCGCCGCTTCGACGGCCGCGGCGAGGCGCACGACGATCTGGTGCAGGTCGCGCGCCTCGGCCTGGTCAACTCCGTGGACCGGTTCGACGTGGAGCGCGGCTCGGACTTCGTGTCGTTCGCTGTTCCCACCATCATGGGCGAGGTCCGGCGGCATTTCCGCGACACCGGGTGGGCCGTCCGCGTCCCCCGCCGGATGAAGGAACTGCATCTCGCACTCAGTCAGGCCGTCGCCGAACTGTCGCAGAGCCTCGGCCACGCCCCCACCGTCAGCGAACTCGCCGAGCACCTGGACCTCGAACAGGAGGAGGTGGCGCAGGGACTGCTCGCCGGCAACGCCTACCAGACCGTCTCCGTAGACAACACGTCCTCGGACCGGGCAGGTGAGCTGTCCATGGTGGAGACGCTCGGCGACTACGACGCCGCGATGGACGACGTCGAGAACCACGAGACCCTGCGACCCCTGCTCCAGTCACTGCCCGAACGGGAGCGGACCGTCCTCATGCTGCGGTTCTTCGGCAACATGACCCAGACCCAGATCGCCGACCGCGTCGGCATCTCGCAGATGCACGTGTCCCGCTTGCTCGCGAAGACCCTGGCGTCGCTGCGAGATCAACTCGGTGACACGTAGGTCAGATCGTTGCCGTGTCGATCACGAATCGGTACCGCACGTCACTGCCGACCACGCGGTCGTAGGCGCCGTCGATCTGGTCCGCGGAGATCACCTCGATCTCGGCGCCGATTCCGTGTTCGGCGCAGAAGTTCAGCATCTCCTGCGTCTGAGCGATGCCGCCCACCATCGAACCGGCCAGGCTGCGGCGGTTCGCGGCGAGGCTGAACGCGCGCACCTCGATCGGCTTCTCCGGCAACCCCAGTTCGACGAGGGTGCCGTTGATCGCGAGCATGGACATGTACGCGTCGATGTCGAGATTCACCGACACGGTGTTGACGATGAGGTCGAACTGTCCGCGCAACTGCGTGAACGTGCCCGGATCCGAGGTGGCGTAGTAGTGGTCGGCGCCGAATTTCAGGCCGTCGTCCCTCTTGCCGAGCGACTGGCTGAGCACGGTGACCTCGGCGCCCATCGCATGCGCGATCTTCACGCCGACGTGTCCGAGACCGCCCATCCCGATGACCGCGACCTTCTTGCCCGGTCCGGCGCCCCAATGGGCGAGCGGTGAGTACAACGTGATGCCCGCGCACAGCAACGGCGCCGCGACGTCCAGTTCCAGACCGTCCGGGATGGACAGGACGAAGTGTTCCGTCACCACGATGTGCGTCGAGTAGCCGCCCTGCGTCCACTCGCCGTCACGCCCCGTGGCGTTGTACGTCCCGGTCGCCCGGTTGACGCAGTACTGCTCCTCGCCGGCCCGGCAGGCGTCGCATTCCCCGCAGGAGTCGACGAAGCACCCGACGCCGACCCGGTCGCCGACCCGGTGCTTCGTGACCTCGGACCCGACCGCGCTCACCACGCCCGCGATCTCGTGACCGGGCACGACCGGGTAGTGCGTGCTGCCCCATTCGTTACGGGCGGTGTGGATGTCGGAGTGGCAGATGCCGGCGAACTTGATCTCGATCAGCACATCGAGCGGTCCGAGTTCGCGGCGCTGCACGGTGGTCTTCTCGAAACGGCTGTCGGCGGACGTGACTGCATATGCGGCTGCGGTAACCATGCTTACATGCCTACATGTTTGCGCGACCGAACGCACGTTCGGGGCCACCACTGCCGCGGTGACCCCGAACACGCCTGAGGAATCAGTCCTCGGACTCTTCCTTCTCGGACCGCCGGCGCAGACGCTTCGCGGCCGCCACCAAGTTGCGCAGCGAAGGCTCGAGCTGCCAGTAGTGGCGAGTCTTCAGCCCGCCGTCCGGGTTGGCCCACAACCGTTCCAGTGAGACCGACTCGCTCGCCTCCGTGAGCAGTTCGTCCAACTCGTCGATGTCCGGAATCCGGGCCGACCGGCTCTCGTACACACCCGGACCGACCCCGTGGGTCAGCGCCCGCTCCTTGATGGCATCGAGCACCCACGTGATGGAACGCGTCGCCACGATCGCCGTCACGTCCGCATCGAGCCGTTCGATGGCGTCGACCACCGACGCCCGGCTCGTGTACGTGAGGTGCGTGTGGATCTGAGTCTCCGGCTTCGCCGCACCCGTCGCGAGACGGAACGCGTCGACCGCCCACTCGAGATACGCCTCGCGGCCGTTCTCGCGCAACGGCAGCAGTTCCCGGATCGCCGGCTCGTCGACCTGGATGATCGCGATTCCCGCCGCCTCCAGGTCGGCGATCTCGTCACGGATCACCAGCGCCAACTGGTCCGCCGTCTCGTACAGCGGCTGATCCTGGCGGACGAACGACCGCGCGATCATCGTCACCGGACCCGTCAGCATGCCCTTGACCGGCTTGTCCGTCAGCGACTGCGCGTACGCGATCCACTCGACGGTCATCGGCTTCGGCCGCGACACGTCCCCGTAGAGGATCGGGGGACGTGTACACCGCGAGCCGTAAGCCTGCACCCAGCCGTTGTGGGTGAAGGCATACCCCTCGAGAAGCTCCGCGAAGTACTGCACCATGTCGTTGCGCTCGTGCTCGCCGTGCACGAGGACGTCGAGACCGATGTCCTCCTGCAACCGGATCGTGCGTTCGATCTCCGCCTGGATCCCCTTGTAGTACTCGTCCCACTCCAGGCGCCCCTGCCCCAGCTCGTACCGGGCCTTCCTGATGGCATCCGTCTGCGGGAACGAACCCAGCGTCGTCGCAGGAACCAGTGGCAGGTTCAGTCGCTCCTGCTGCGCGACCCGCCGCTCCTCGTACGGCGCCCGGATGCGGTCGTCCGGCTTGATCGCGTTGACCCGTGCGCGCACCGCATGCTTGAGCTTGAAGTGCACCGACGTCGGACGCTTGCGCCACTTGTCGGACGGGCCCTCGGTCAGCGCCTTGGCCAGCGAGACCACCTCGCCAACCTTCTGCTTCGCGAACGCGAGCCGGTCCGCGACGTCACCCGGGATGTCGTACTCGGACAACACGTCGTACGGCACGTGCAGCAACGACGTCGACGTCGAGACCACCAGATCGGGCACGACGTCCTTCAGCGTGTTCAGGTACGTCAGCGTGTTGTACCGGTCGACGCGCCACACGTTCCGGCCGTCGACCACGCCGGCGTAGATGCGCTTGCGCTTCATCCCCGGGATCCTCGCCAGGTCGTCGGCGCTGAGCCGATGACTGACGAGGTCGAGACCGAGAGCCTCGACCTTCGTGGAGGCGAGGATGGCGAGGGCCTCCCCGAGATGCCCGTACGGGCCGGTGACGAGGATGCGGGGACGCAGCGGCGCGTGCGACAACTTCTCGTACGCCCGGGCCAGCGCCGCCAGCTCCTCCGGCGTGCGGTCCTCGGTGAACGACGGCTCGTCCAGCTGGACACACGTGGCGCCGGCCTTCGCGAGCTGCTCGAACAGCAGCTCGTATTCCGGCAGCAGCTTGTCCAGCAGGTCGAGGGTCGAGAAGCCGTGCCGCTTCGACGTCGGACCGACCTTCGACAGCAGGAGCAGCGACACGGGCCCCAACACGACGGGACGCAGTTCGATCCCGCGTGCCTTCGCCCGCTCGAACTCGTCCAGCAGGATCTCGGACCGCAGCGAGAACTCGGTGTTCTCGTCCAATTCGGGCTGGCGGTAGTGGTAGTTGGTGCCGAAGAAACGCACCAACTCGAGCGGGGGAAAGTCCGGCCTGCCCCGTGCCAGCGTGAAATAGAAGTCCAGCGGATCGAGTTGGTTCTCGAGCGAACCGAACCGCTCGGGCACCGCACCGAACAGCAGCGCGTTGTCGAGTACGTGGTCGTAGTAGGAGAACGTGTTGCCCGGGACCTGGGTCAGACCGGTCGCGGCGAGCTCACTCCACGTCTCCTCCTGGAGATCCCGGGCGACGGCGACGAGTTCGTCCTTCGTTCCCGTGCCGTGCCAGTAGGACTCGAGGGCACGCTTGAGTTCGCGGTGAGGTCCGATGCGGGGATACCCCAGGATGCTGGATCCGTATGCTGCGGTGCTGGACATGCGGTCGACCTTTCTGGGCTCGGTCCGGTGGCTGAGAATGCCTCTGGGCTCGATGCACCTGTGCGCCTCTCACAACCGCCGGAGGTCGTGAAAGGCGCACAGCTGCAGTCGCATACCTACTAGCTGGCCTTCTTGCTCGCACGGCCGTTGTCGCCGTACTCGTAGAAGCCCGCGCCGGACTTCTTGCCGACCAACCCGGCCTCGACCATCCGCAGCAGCAGCGGCGGAGCCGAGTACAGGGGCTCCTTGAACTCTTCGTACATGGAGTCGGCGATGGACTTCACCGTGTCCAGGCCCACCAGGTCGGTCAGCGCGAGCGGACCCATCGGGTGTGCAAGGCCGAGAACCGTTGCCTTGTCGATGTCTTCCTTCGTGGCAAACCCGGACTCCACCATGCGGATCGCGGACAGCAGGTACGGCACCAGGAGGGCGTTGACGACGAATCCGGACCGGTCCGCGGACCGGACGACCTGCTTGCCCAGTACGTCGCTCGCGAACGCCTCGGCCCGCTCGGACACCGACTTGCTCGTCTTGAGCGTGGTCACCAGCTCGACGAGGGGAAGCACCGGAACGGGGTTGAAGAAGTGCATCCCGATGACCCGTTCCGGCGCCGTCGTGGCGATGCCCAGCTTCATGATCGGGATCGACGACGTGTTGGACGCCAGCACGGCGTTCGGATCCGTCACGACCTGGTCGAGTTCGGCGAAGATCTCGCTCTTCACCTTCTCGTCCTCGACGACGGCCTCCACGACGAGCTGCCGGTCCGCGAAATCACCGAGGTCGGAGGTGAACCGCAGCCGCCAGGCGGCCTGCTCACGTTCCCGCTCGGTGATCTTGCCGCTGCTCACGCCGCGATCGAGCGAACGCAGGATGCGCGAACGCCCCGCCGCCGCAAGCTCACGGGTCTGCTCGAACACCAGAACGTCGACGTGCGCGCGAGCGCACACCTCGGCGATTCCGGCGCCCATGATTCCGGCGCCGATCACGCCGACGCGCTGAATCTTTTCGCTGGTCACGTCAGCTCCTTTTTCGTCTAGTGGAGTCGTCGCCCGGGGAGGGGCCCTGTTACAGGCCCCTCCCCGGGTTCGGGTTGATCAGGTGGAACCGTGATCGGTCGAAGCCTCGGAGAACAAGGCTCAGTGGAACTGACCCTCTTCGGTGGAGCCCTTCAGCGCAGCCGTCGACGTGTTGGGGTCGACCGTGGTGGCGATGCTGTCGAAGTAGCCGGCGCCGACCTCACGCTGGTGCTTGATGGCCGTGAAGCCACGCTCCTCGGCGGCCTTGAACTCGCGCTCCTGCAGGTCGACGAAGGCGGTCATGCCCTCGCGGGCGTAGCCGTGGGCCAGGTCGAACATGCCGTAGTTGAGCGAGTGGAAGCCGGCCAGGGTGATGAACTGGAACTTGAAGCCCATCGCGCCGAGCTCCTTCTGGAACTTCGCGATGGTCGCGTCGTCCAGGTGCGCCTTCCAGTTGAAGGACGGCGAGCAGTTGTAGGCGAGCAGCTGGTCGGGGAACTCGCTGCGGACGGCCTCGGCGAACTTCTTGGCGACCTCGAGGTCCGGCACGCCGGTCTCCATCCAGATGAGGTCGGAGTACGGCGCGTAGGCCTTGGCGCGGGCGATGCAGGGCTCGATGCCGTTCTTCACACCGAAGAAGCCCTCGGCGGTGCGGGTGCCGTCGAGGAACTCGCGGTCGCGCTCGTCGACGTCGGAGGTGATGAGGGTCGCGGCCTCGGCGTCGGTGCGCGCGATGACGACGGTGGGGACGTCCGCGACGTCGGCGGCGAGGCGAGCCGAGGTCAGGGTGCGGATGTGCTGCTGCGTGGGGATGAGCACCTTGCCACCGAGGTGGCCGCACTTCTTCTCCGACGCGAGCTGGTCCTCCCAGTGCGAACCGGCGACACCGGCCGCGATCATGGCCTTCTGCAGCTCGTAGACGTTGAGCGCGCCACCGAAGCCGGCTTCACCGTCGGCGACGATCGGGGCGAGCCAGTTGTCGACGGAGGTGTCACCCTCGACCTTGGCGATCTCGTCGGCGCGCAGCAGCGCATTGTTGATGCGGCGCACGACCTGCGGGACCGAGTTGGCCGGGTAGAGGCTCTGGTCGGGGTAGGTGTGTCCGGACAGGTTCGCGTCACCGGCGACCTGCCAGCCGGACAGGTAGATGGCCTTGAGGCCTGCACGGACCTGCTGCACGGCCTGGTTGCCGGTCAGCGCGCCCAGCGAGTTGATGTAGTCCTCGTTGTTCACGAGGTCCCAGAGGATCTCGGATCCACGGCGTGCGAGGGTCGCCTCTTCGACAACGGTGCCCTGGAGCTTGGTGACCTGCTCCGCCGTGTAGTTGCGGGTTACTCCCTTCCAGCGCGGGTTGGTGTCCCAATCCTGCTGGATTTCAGCTGCGGTCTTCGGGGTGCCGGTGGTCGACATCAAGACTCCACTCTCTTCGACTTCTGGTCCGGTACGGATGTACTGCTTCACATCCTTGCCAGGCCCTTCGTATGTACTCACCGAGAATGACATAAGCAAAAAGTGCCGTCTACCTGTTGCTACTGCCAATCTTGGCTAGCTTTTCACAGCACTTTGCAAAGACTGTTAAGAAAGTTCAGCACCAAACCTGCCCGATCGGGGAGGAAAATTACTCGCCAGTAGCAAATACACGCAGGTGGTGAACCACATGCACGCAACCCGGCGTACACAGATAGTTGCTCCCGTCGAACCGTGCCGTTCGCCCCCTGCGCAGGAGCCTCGACGCATCCGATGTGACTGCAATCACGGATCGGGTCGGCTACCGTGACCTCGAATGGTCTCCTCCGGGCGAAGGGCACCACGATGCCGCTGTACGAATTCCGATGCGCCGCCGACTGCGGCCCGTTCGAGCGAACGTTCCCCATGGCCGACGTGCCCCGATCGGTCCCCTGCCCCGGATGCGAAGGCGACGCCGCCCGGCTCGTGTCCTCCCCACGCCTCGGACACGGATCTTCGTCCGCGATGAAACTCCTCGACGGAACGAAGAGGTCGGCTCACGAACCGGCCGTCGTCGCCGGACCGCCACCTCGGGCCGCGACCGGGCGTTCACCCGTCACGAACAACCCGCTGCACCGCCGACTTCCTCGTCCCTGACCGGTCACCGAAGGAGCGCACATGCCCGAACTGCTGTTTCCGCTCGATTCCTCGAAGAAGTTCACCGACCAGGCGATAGTCGGCCACAACCGCTGGCACCCCGACATCCCGGCCGCGGTCACGGTGAAACCGGGCGACTCCTTCCGGGTGCACTGCCGCGAATGGTTCGACGGCGCCATCCACAACGACGACTCCGCCGACGACATCCTGAACGCACCGCTCACCACCGTGCACACCCTGTCCGGACCTTTCGCCGTGGAGGGCGCAAAGCCCGGCGACCTGCTGATCGTCGACATCCTCGATGTCGGGCCCATCCCCCAGGAGGATTCCGGCCCGCTGGCCGGCCAGGGCTGGGGCTACACGGGCATCTTCTCCCGCCACAACGGCGGCGGATTCCTCACCGAGCAGTTCCCCGACGCCTACAAGGCCGTCTGGGACTTCGCCGGCCAGACCGCCACATCGCGCCACGTCCCCCATGTCTCGTTCACCGGCATCGTGCACCCCGGGCTGATGGGCACCGCGCCGTCGGCCGCCCTCCTGTCGAAGTGGAACGCGAGGGAGGGCGCGCTCATCGCCACCGACCCGGGCCGGGTTCCTCCACTCGCCCTGCCGCCCGAACCGCAGGACGCCGTCCTCGGGTCCCTGTCGGGCGCCGACTTCGACCGCGTCGCCGGCGAGGCCGCGCGCACCGCGCCCCCGCGGGAGAACGGCGGCAACCAGGACATCAAGAACCTCACCAAGGGCAGCCGCGTCTTCTACCCGGTGTTCGTCGACGGCGCGAACCTGTCGGTCGGCGATCTGCACTTCTCCCAGGGCGACGGCGAGATCACGTTCTGCGGCGCCATCGAGATGGGCGGCTTCATCGACCTGCGCGTCGACATCATTCCCGGCGGGATGGACACGTACGGCGTGTCCGAGAACGCGATCTTCATGCCCGGCAACACGGATCCGCAGTACTCGGAGTGGCTCGCGTTCTCCGGGACGTCCGTCACCCTGGACGGGGAACAGAAGTACCTCGATTCGCACCTGTCGTATCAGCGCGCGTGCCTGCACGCGATCGACTACCTCACCACATTCGGGTACAGCCCCGAACAGGCGTATCTCCTGCTCGGCGCCGCACCGATCGAGGGCAGGCTGTCCGGGGTCGTGGACATCCCGAACTCCTGCTCGACCGTGTACCTGCCGACGGCGATGTTCGACTTCCCCGTCGCACCGTCCGCGTCGGGCCCGTTCCGGATCGACCCGGGCGTCGGCGCGCCGCACTCGGAGAACAGGGCCTGACCTCACCGACCCGCGCGAGTAAATCTTGCGAAGGTTCCGTTCGCACATCTGACCTGCACCGGTACCATTGCCGTATGTCCAAGACCTTCGTCGGCACCCGGTTGCGTCAGCTCCGAACCGAGCGTGGTCTGAGCCAGGCGGCGCTGGCGAAGACGCTGGAGATCTCGGCCAGTTACCTCAATCAGATCGAGCACGACGTCCGGCCGCTCACGGTGCCGGTGCTGCTACGGATCAGCGAGGTGTTCGGCGTCGACACCACGTTCTTCTCCTCCCAAGACGACACCCGCCTGATCGCGGAGATGCGCGAGGTCGCGCTGGACCAGGAGATGGGCATCGACGCGGACGCCCAGGAGATCGCGGAGATGGTCGCGTCGCATCCGGGCCTGGCGAAGGCGATGGTCAACATGCACCGCCGCTTCCGCAACACCACCGCCCAGCTGGCGCTCGCGACGGAGGACCGCTACAGCGACGGCAGCGGCAGCGGCTCGATCACGATGCCGCACGAGGAGGTCCGCGACTACTTCTATCAGCGGCAGAACTATCTGCACGAACTCGACACGGCGGCGGAGGAACTGACGGCGCGGATGCGGTTCCACCGCGGCGACGTCGGCGGTGAGATCGCCCGCCGGTTGCAGACCGTGCACGACGTGCAGATCGTCAAGCGCATCGACCTCGGCGAGAACGTCCTGCACCGGTACGACCCCGAGTCGCGGCTGCTGGAGATCTCACCGCACCTGTCGGGTGGGCAGCAGGTGTTCAAGTTCGCGACCGAACTGGCGTTCCTCGAATACGGCGACCTGCTCGACAAGCTGGTGGCGGAGGGCGGCTTCACGAGCGACGAGTCCGTCGCGCTCGCCCGGCTCGGGCTGGCCAACTACTTCGCCGCGGCGACGGTCCTCCCCTACGGCCAGTTCCACGACGTCGCCGAGGATTTCCGGTACGACATCGAGCGCTTGTCGGCGTTCTACTCGGTGAGCTACGAGACGATCTGCCACCGCCTCTCCACGCTGCAGCGTCCGAAGCTGCGCGGTGTCCCGTTCATGTTCGTGCGCGTCGACCGGGCCGGCAACATGTCGAAGCGGCAGTCGGCCACCGGGTTCCATTTCTCCACCAGCGGCGGCACGTGTCCGCTGTGGAACGTGTACGAGACGTTCGCCTACCCGGGAAAGATCATGAACCAGATCGCGCAGATGCCGGACGGCCGCCGGTACCTGTGGATCGCCCGCACCGTCGAACGCCGCGCCCAGCGTTACGGTCAGCCCGCCAAGATCTTCGCGATCGGGCTGGGCTGCGAGATCCGGCACGCGCACCGGCTCGTGTACGGCGACGGTCTGGACCTCGACGATTCCAACCCGGGCACCCCGATCGGCGCCGGCTGCCGGGTGTGCGAGCGGGTCAACTGCCCGCAGCGCGCGTTCCCGCCGCTCGGCAAACAACTCGACATCAGCGAGCATCAGAGTTCGGTCTCCCCGTATCTGATCCGTTAGCGCACACCGGTTCCCGGCCACGCCGGGGCACTGTGAGCGGTTGTTCACGCAACCGTAATTCGCGTCACGAACACGTCACCGGCAGACATTCGGACGCAACAACGGCCGCTTAATGTTCGCCCCACGAATACACCTCTGTATACGTGGGGCGGATACATGTCCCGGGTTGCGGAGGTCCACCAAGTCCTCCGACGGAAAGGCCCGTACATGCGCACCTTCTCCAAGCGCGCCCTCGCTGCACCGACCGCGCTCGCCGCCATCGGGCTCGTGCTGACCGGTTGCGGCAGCAAGGCGTCCGACACGGCCGGCGAGTCCACCGCGGCGTCCTGTGTGGACACGTCCGGGGACACGATCAAGGTCGGGTCTCTGAACTCGCTGTCCGGCACCATGGCCATCAGTGAGGTGACCGTCCGGGACTCGATCGCACTCGCGGTCGACGAGATCAACAACTCGGGCGGCGTGCTCGGCAAGAAGATCCAGATCGTGGCCGAGGACGGCGCCTCGGAGCCCACCGTGTTCGCGGAGAAGGCCGAGAAGCTCATCAGCAGCGACTGCGTCGCAGCCGTGTTCGGCGGCTGGACGTCGTCGAGCCGCAAGGCGATGCTGCCGGTGTTCGAGGACAACAACTCGCTGCTCTACTACCCCGTGCAGTACGAGGGGCTCGAGGACTCGAAGAACATCTTCTACACCGGCGCCACCACCAACCAGCAGATCGTTCCCGCTCTCGACTACCTGAAGGAGAAGGGCGTCAAGTCGCTGTACCTGGTGGGCAGCGACTACGTGTTCCCGCAAACGGCCAACCGCATCATCAAGGCGTACGCGGAGGCCAACGGCATCGAGATCAAGGGCGAGGACTACACGCCGCTCGGCTCCACCGACTTCTCGACCATCGTCAACAAGGTCCGCTCCGCCGACGCGGACGCCGTGTTCAACACCCTGAACGGCGATTCCAACGTCGCGTTCTTCCGCGAGTACGCGAACGTCGGCCTGAAGCCCGCCGACATGCCCGTCGTGTCGGTGTCGATCGCCGAGGAGGAGGTCGGTGGCATCGGCGTCCAGAACATCGAAGGTCAGCTGACCGCATGGAACTACTACCAGACCATCGACACGCCGGAGAACAAGAAGTTCGTCGACGCGTACAAGGCCCGGTACGGCGCGAACAAGCCGACGTCCGACCCGATGGAAGCCGCGTACACGTCCGTGTACCTGTGGAAGAACACCGTCGAGAAGGCGAACTCGTTCGCCACCAAAGACATCCAGGACAACGCGGACGGCGTCACGTTCGCCGCACCGGAGGGTCTGGTCACCATCGACGGGTCCAATCACCACATCACCAAGACCGCGCGGATCGGTGAGATCCGGGGCGACGGACTGATCTACACGGTCTGGGATTCGGGCACCCCGATTCAGCCGGACCCGTACCTGAAGTCCTACCCGTGGGCCGAGTCGCTGGGGTAGCTGAAACACGGTCCGACGAGCACGAGGGAAGAGAGAGGACATACATCGATGGATGTAGTGATCGGACAGCTGTTCACCGGGTTGAGTATCGGATCGATCCTGTTGCTCGCGGCGCTGGGGCTGTCGTTGACGTTCGGCCAGATGGGCGTCATCAACATGGCGCACGGCGAATTCATCATGGCCGGCTCGTACACGGCCTACGTGGTGCAGCAGGTGATTTCGAGCGCGACCGGTTCGCTGTTCATCTCTCTGCTCGTCGGCTTCGTGGTCGGCGGCGCGATGGGCGTGCTGCTCGAGGTGACCCTCGTGAAGCGGATGTACCACCGGCCGCTGGACACGCTGCTGGTGACGTTCGGTGTGGGACTGATCCTGCAGCAACTGGCCCGCGACGTCTTCGGGGCGCCCGCCGTCAACGTCGCCGCACCGGGCTGGCTGTCCGGCGGGGTGGAGATCCTGGGCGCGGTGGTCCCGAAGACGCGGCTGTTCATCCTGGTGCTCGCCGTCGTGGCCGTCGTCGCGCTGTCGCTGGCGATGCAGAAGTCGTCGATGGGACGCCGCATCCGCGCCGTTGTACAGAACCGCGACCTCGCGGAGACGAGCGGGATCTCCAGTCGCCGAACCGATGTGACGACGTTCTTCATCGGCTCCGGGCTGGCGGGTGTCGCGGGTGTGGCGCTGACCCTGATCGGCTCGACGAGCCCGACCATCGGCCAGAGTTACCTCATCGACGCGTTCCTGGTGGTCGTGGTCGGTGGCCTGGGGCAGATGAGGGGTGCGGTGATCGCCGCGTTCGCGCTCGGCATCCTCAATTCGTTCGTCGAGTACTCGACCACGGCGTCGATCGCCAAGGTCATCGTGTTCGTGGTCATCGTGGTGTTCCTCCAGGTTCGGCCGCAGGGCCTGTTCGCCGTCAAGACGAGGAGTCTCGTATGAGCATCCTGACGAGTGGCCGCTACCGCGCGTGGGCGGGGTTCGCGCTGGCCGCGCTGCTTCTGTTCGTTCTCGCCCCCGCGGTCCTCAGCGACTTCCGGCTGAGTCTGCTCGGCAAGTTCCTGTGCTTCGCGATCGTCGCGGTCGGGATCGGCCTCGCCTGGGGCCGCGGCGGCATGCTCACGCTCGGCCAGGGTGTGTTCTTCGGACTGGGCGCGTACATGATGGCGATGCATCTGAAGATCGCCGACGCCGAACTCCGCGGCGACACCGTGCCCGACTTCATGCAGATCGCGGGCATCCGGGAACTGCCGGGCTACTGGGTGCCGTTCACGTCGCCGATCGTGACGATCCTGGGAATCCTCCTGATCCCCGCGTCGGTGGCGTTCGTCCTCGGCCTCGGCGTGTTCAAGCGCCGCGTCAAGGGCGCGTATTTCGCGATTCTCAGCCAGGCACTGGCCGCCGCGTTCGCCATTCTGCTGGTGGGTCAGCAGAGCACCGGAGGGAGCAACGGTCTCAACCGGTTTCGCACGTTCTTCGGTTTCAACCTGAACGATCCGGCCAACAAGCAGATGCTGTTCTTCATCGCCGCCGGCGTGCTGCTGGCCGTCGTCGCCGTCACCCGGCAGCTGATGAACAGCCGGTACGGCGAACTGCTCGTCGCCGTTCGGGATCAGGAGGAGCGGGTGCGTTTCCTCGGGTACGACCCGGCGAACATCAAACTCGTCGCCTACGTGACGGCAGCGTTCTTCGCAGGCCTCGCCGGTGCGCTGTTCGTGCCGATCGTCGGCATCATCTCCCCCGCCGACGTCGGGATCGTCCCGTCGATCGCGTTCCTGATCGGGGTGGCCATCGGCGGACGTTCCACACTCCTCGGCCCGGTCCTCGGCGCGATCGGTGTGGCGTGGGCGCAGAGCGCCTTCTCGGAGTCGTTCCCGTCCGGCTGGATCTACGCGCAGGGTCTGCTGTTCATCGTGGTAGTCGGATTCTTCCCGGCCGGTGTCGCGGGACTGTTCGCGCTGCTGAAGCGCAAGCAGAAGGCCGCGTCCGAACAGCAGCCACCGCCCGGTCCGGAGGACGAGACGGAGACGGCGGAACGAATGGAGATGGCGCGATGACGATTCCCACCACAACCAAGGAGCCGGTGCTCGGCGGCAACGCCGGAATGTCCAGTGAGTACCTCGAGGTCCGGGACCTGCGGGTCAGCTTCGATGGCTTCAAGGCCGTCGACGGCGTCGACCTCACCCTGATGCAGGGCGATCTGCGGTTCCTGATCGGTCCCAACGGCGCGGGCAAGACCACGCTGGTCGACGCCATCACCGGGCTCGTCCCCGCGACGGGATCGGTCACGAAATCCGGCGTCGAGTTGATCGGCAAGAAGGTGCACCGCATCGCCCGGCTCGGCGTGGGCCGCACGTTCCAGACGGCGAGTGTGTTCGAGGAACTGTCGGTGCTCCAGAACCTCGACATCGCCGCGGGCGCGGGCCGCTCCGCGCTCACGCTGCTGCGCCGCCGCAAGACGGCGCTCCCCGCGATCGAGGAGGCGCTCGACGTCACGGGTCTCGGCAAACTCCGCGACACCCCGGCCGGAATCCTCGCGCACGGGCAGAAGCAGTGGCTCGAGATCGGCATGCTCCTGGTGCAGAACTGTTCGGTCCTGCTGCTCGACGAGCCGGTGGCGGGCATGAGCCACGAGGAACGCGAGGAGACGGGAAACCTGCTGCGCCGCATCGGCGGTGAACGGACCGTCGTGGTGGTCGAGCACGACATGGACTTCATGCGCGCGTTCGCGACCTCGGTGACGGTGTTGCACGCCGGGAAGGTGCTGAGCGAGGGAACGGTCGAGCAGGTGCAGGCCGATCCACGGGTGCAGGAGGTGTACCTCGGGACCGCCGCGGCGGGCGCCGCCCCCGAGTTGCAGCCCGACGTTTCGAAGGAGGACAGCGATGCTCGAGCTTGACGACGTCCGGGCCGGGTACGGCCGAACCGAGGTGATCCACGGAGTGTCGCTGACGGTCCCGTCGGACGGGGTCGCCGCGGTGATGGGACACAACGGCGCGGGCAAGACCACGCTTCTCCGGGCCGCGGTCGGATTGATCACGGTGAATTCCGGGCGGGTGCTGTTCGACGGCGAGGACGTCACGACGCTGCGGCCCAGCGCCCGGGTCGCGCGCGGCCTCGCGTACGTGCCGCAGGGCCAGCAGTCCTTCGGTCAGCTGACGACCGCGGAGAACCTGCAGGTGGTGGCGGACGGCCGCAGGCGCGGCAAGGAACTCGTCGGCGAAGCGCTGGACCTGTTCCCGGCGCTGCGCGGCCTGCTCGACCGGCGCGCCGGTCTCCTCTCCGGGGGCCAGCGTCAGCAACTCGCCATCGCGCGGGCACTGATCACGGAGCCGAAGATGCTGATCCTCGACGAACCGACGGAGGGCATCCAGCCGTCCGTCGTGACGGAGATCGAACGCACGATCATGGAACTCACCCGACGCGGCGGCCTCGGAGTTCTGTTGGTGGAACAGCACATCGGGTTCGCCCTCGAATCCGCCGAGCGCTACTACATCCTCGAGTCCGGGCGGGTCACGTCGTCCGGCGACGGCGGCGCCGCACCCGATTCCGACGTCCCGACCGCGGTCTCCGACGTCCGCGCAGCGATGGCCATCTGATGGCACGCCGAGCGCCGGACGGCTCCCTCAGCGATCACGTGTACCTGTCGCTGCGCACCGACCTGATGAGCGGGCGGATCCCGCCGGGACAGCGGCTCGGCGAGGAACGTCTCGCCGACACCTACGGGGTGTCGCGGACACCGGTGCGGGAGGCGCTCGCGCGGCTCCTCGCCGACGGACTGGTCCAGCGCGACGTGGGCGGGCTGTTTCCGTACCGCCCCCGCATCGACGAACTGGCCGGGCTGTACGAACTGCGCATCACCCTCGAGCTTCAGGGCATCGCCCGGGTCCGTGCCGACGAGTCGCTGTCGCACGACCCGGACGTTCTGGGACCGGAACTCGAGCGGTGGTACGCGCTGCGGAAGGAGAACCCCGAGCCGGATGCCGGATTCGTCGCGCTCGACGAGCAGTTCCACACGGTGCTACTGCGGTCGGCCGGAAACCGGGCGCTGTCCGATGCGCTCGTCAGCGTGAACGCGAAGGTTCGGCCGGTCCGGATGTTCGACTACCTGACCCCCGACCGCATGCGCGCGACCGTCGACGAGCACATCGCGGTGGCCGAGTTCGCACTCGACGGCAAGCTCGATACCGCGTACGACACGCTCCTCGCGCACATCAGCGAGTCGCGGGAAGTGGTGATCGAGCGCGCGGAGCAGGCACTTTCCCTCGCACGGATGGCCTGGGCGATCCGCGATTGAGACAGTTGTCCAACTCGGTGGGACATTTTTCCCACCAATGCACCGAGCGGGTGCTAGCGTCTTGCTACCGCTCGGTAACACAGGTTGGGAACTCGCTGCATGTCACGCACTCTCGAAGAGAATCTGGTCGGACGCCGCGTCCTGATCACCGGCGCGGCCCGGGGAATCGGCGCCGGACTCGCCAGACGACTTCACGAGCGGGGCGCCCGCGTCGGGCTGCTCGGCCTCGAACCCGAACTCCTCGAACAGACTGCCACCACCTGCGGCCGGGCGCCGTGGCGCCGGTGCGACATCCGCGACCGGCGTGC
Organism: Rhodococcus sp. T2V; assembly: GCF_029269925.1. NCBI lineage: Bacteria > Bacillati > Actinomycetota > Actinomycetes > Mycobacteriales > Nocardiaceae > Rhodococcus > Rhodococcus sp. T2V. The sequence continues at coordinate 10,083 of NZ_JARJBD010000085.1, read as the reverse complement.
CGTCGAGGACTCGTTCGACTACCTCACCGACCGGCTCGGCGGCCTCGACGTCGTCGTCGCGAACGCCGGTGTGACACCCCCGGCGCACATCGTCGCGGGTGATCCGGAAGTGATGCGCTACGCCATCGAGGTCAACGTGCTGGGGACCTACCACACGCTGCGGGCCGCGGGGCCGCACATCGGGCATCGCAACGGGTACGCACTGGTCGTCGCATCGTCGGCGGCATTCGACCCGCTGCGTGGCGTTCACAGCGCGACGAGAGGCGGCGCCGAGGAACTCGGCGAGGCGCTGCGGGAGGAGTTGAAGCCGCTGGGGACCCGGGTCGGCATCGCCCGGCTCGGCGAGGTCGACTCCGATCGCACCCTGATCGGCTTCGACGGCGTCGCGGTCCCCGCACCCCGCGGCAGCGCACTCGCCCGGACGTCCTCGATCACGATGGCGGTCGACACGCTCGAACGGGGAATCGCGGGACGGAAGAACCGGATTTCCGCGCCGTCCCGTGTACCCGGGACGGATTCTGTGCGTATGCTCGCACTCCGGGCCCTCCCACTTCGGGGCCTCGCATCTCGGGCGACCGAGATGTCCCGGTCGATCGAACGACGCACGCACGCAACCGTTCCTGCCAGGGGGCGAGTAGAAGGAGAGGGGGCGGCGTGACCGCACGCATTCCACCGGGACGTCTGAAGGAACTCGGCCCGGTCAACTGGGTGCTGTGGCGCATCATCTCCCGCGTCGCCGGCGTCCCGGACGCGCATCTGTTCAGCACAGTGGGCCACACGGGGGGTCTCTTCCGCGCGTGGCTGCACTACTCCGGCAAGCTGATGCCCGGCGGGAAGATCTCCCGCCACGAGACCGAACTGATCATCCTGCGGGTGGCGCACCTGCGGAAGTGCGGCTACGAGATGGACCACCACGTGCGTCTCGGACGCCGGGCCGGCGTCACCCCGTCGCTGCTCGAACAGGTGCTGGAAGGTCCCGACGCGGAAGGCTGGGACGCGCGCCGCCGCGCCATCCTCACCGCCGTCGACCAACTCGTCACCACCGACAATCTGGACGACGCCACGTGGTCCGCGCTCGGCGCGTACTTCGACGATCGCCGGCTGATCGAGTTCTGTTTTCTGGTGACCCAGTACGACGCCCTGGCCACCACCATCGGGACGCTGCGGATCGAACGCGACTACTCGTAGGCTCCCGCATCGCGCAGAGAACGCAGAGAAGAGGAACGGCTGCATGACCTCCGCCACCGAAGGCGTCCGTTCCGAGAAGGGTCTGGCGCGGGTCGCGCAGTCGCTGGCCGGGTGGACGGAGAAGTGGTTTCCGGACGCCTACGTGTTCGCCCTCGTCGGTGTCTTCGTCGTCGCGGTGGTAGCACTGGCCAACGGTTCGTCTCCGCAGGAAGTGGTGGACGCGTTCGGCGACGGGTTCTGGGATCTGACCGCGTTCACCCTGCAGATGGCGATGGTGGTGCTGACCGGGTACGTCGTCGCGACGTCCCCACCGGTGGCCCGGCTGATCGACCGTCTGGCGACGGTACCCGGGACTGCACGCAGCGCAGTCAGTTTCGTGGCCTTCCTGTCCATGTCGGTCTCGTTCCTGAACTGGGGGCTCAGCCTGGTGTTCGGCGGGCTGCTGGCCCGGGCGATCGCGCGCCGAACCGATCTGCGGGTGGACTACCGCGCTCTGGGCGCGGCGGCCTTCATGGGCCTCGGCGCGGTGTGGGCGCTCGGGATGTCGTCCTCCGCCGCCCAACTCCAGGCCACCGCCGCCTCGCTGCCCCCGGCGCTGCTGACGATCACCGGCGTCCTCGACTTCGGGACCACGATCTTCACGTGGCAGTCGCTGCTGATGTGCGTGATCATCATCGCCCTGACCGTGGTGATCGCCCACTTCTCGGCGCCGAGGGGCGCCGCCATTACCACCGCCCAGGACCTGGAGGTCGACCTCGACGACCGGCCGAAGGACGTCCCGCCTCGATCGCGACCGGGAGAATGGCTCGAGTACAGCCGGATCCTGCCGGTGCTGGCCGGTCTGATGACGTTGGGATGGCTCGTCTCCCAGCTGGCGACCACACCCCTGCTCACCGTTGTCAGCAGCCTCAACGGCTATCTGCTGGTCTTCCTCATGCTGGGGCTGGTGCTGCACGGGACGCCGCGTAAATTCCTGCAGGCCGTCGCCCTGGCCGTCCCGGCCACGGCGGGCATCCTGGTCCAGTTTCCGCTGTATGCCGCGATGGCCGCGATCCTCACCAAGGCCGAGGGCAGAAACGGCCTCACCATCTCGGAACATCTCGCCGAGTTCTTCACGAACATCGGCAGCGGCGGAGCGTTCACCGTCGTCATCGCCCTCTACACCGTCGTGCTGGGCTTGTTCGTGCCGTCCGGCGGCGGAAAGTGGCTGGTCGAGGCGCCGTACGTCATGCAGTCGGCCACCGACGTCGGGATGAACCTGGGCTGGACGGTCCAGGTGTACAACGTCGCCGAGGCGCTGCCGAACCTGATCAACCCGTTCTTCATGCTGCCGCTGCTCGCGGTGCTGGGGCTCAGGGCGCGCGATCTGGTGGGATTCACTTTCCTGCAGTTCATGTTCCACCTGCCGGTGGTCCTGCTGCTGGTGTGGCTGCTCGGCACGACGTTCGACTTCGTCCCCCCGGTGCAGCCCTCGACACCGTGAGAGGTGTTACTAACCCACGCTTTACTTCGAGAAATCTCGGTGAAACACCCCGTCCTTAGCGTATACAACCATGTCCACAGGGATGAATACGCCGCCGATCGAGTACTCCTTCGACACCCTGCTCGTCGCGAACCGAGGCGAAATCGCCTGCCGCATCATGCGAACCGCGCATCTTCTCGGACTGAAGACGGTCGCGGTGTATTCCGACGCCGATTCCGCGGCCGCGCACGTCGAGATGGCCGACGCCGCCGTCCGGCTGGGGCCGGCTCCCGCCCACGAGTCGTATCTGCGGGCCGACGCCGTCGTGGAGGCCGCACTCGCCACGGGCGCGGGCGCGATTCATCCCGGGTACGGGTTCCTGTCGGAGAACGACAGTTTCGCCGCGGCCGCGGAATCCGCGGGCATCGCGTTCGTCGGTCCCACTCCCGAACAGTTGCGCACGTTCGGGAACAAGCACACGGCACGCGAGGCCGCTCGCGCCGTCGGCGTCCCGCTCGTCGCGGGCAGCGGGCTCCTCGACTCCGCGGACGCCGCCCTGTCCGCGGCCTCCGACATCGGTTATCCGGTGATGATCAAAGCGGTCGGCGGCGGTGGCGGCATCGGAATGCAGGCGTGCTTCGACGCCGCGGAACTCCGCGAAGCCTACGACCGCGTCCAGCGACTCGCCCAGGCCAACTTCTCCTCGTCGGGGGTGTTCCTGGAACGCTTCGTGGCCCGCGCCCGGCACATCGAGGTGCAGGTGTTCGGCGACGGCCGTGGCCGCACGCTCAGCCTCGGCACCCGCGACTGCTCGCTGCAGCGCCGCAACCAGAAGGTGGTCGAGGAGGCGCCGGCGCCCGGACTCTCCGACGAGGTGGTGGAGCAACTGCTGACCACGTCCCGCGGTCTCGCGTCCTCGGTGAACTACCGGTCGGCCGGAACCGTGGAGTTCGTCTACGACGTGGACCGCGGCGAGGCGTCGTTCCTCGAGATGAACACCCGACTGCAGGTGGAGCACCCGGTGACCGAGGAGGTCACCGGGGTGGATCTCGTCGAGTGGATGCTGAGGCTCGCCCGCGGCGACGGTTCCATGCTGGACGGGCTGCCCGACTCCGGACCCGAGATCAGGGGAACCGCCGTCGAGGCCCGCATCTACGCCGAGGACCCCGGCCACGACTACCGACCCAGCGCCGGACGCCTCACGGGTGTGGAGTTCCCGGCGCACACGCGGGTGGAGACGTGGGTCGACACGGGCACCGAGGTGAGCGCCTTCTACGACCCGATGCTGGCAAAGGTGATCACCCGCGGGCACCGGCGCACGGCGGCGTTCGCCGCCCTCGCGGAGGCGCTCGCCGACACCCACATCTACGGGATCCAGACCAACCTGCCCCAGCTGCGGCGGATCTGCGTCGCCGACACCGTCCTGGACGCCGAGCACACCACGCAGTCGCTGGCCGATCTGCGGCCCACCGGCCGTCGCGTCGACATTCTCCGTGCGGGAACGATGACGACGGTGCAGGACCACCCCGGCCGAATCGGGCTGTGGGAAGTCGGAATTCCCCCGTCCGGGCCGATGGACGACCTGTCGTTCCAGCTGGTCAACGCGGCTGTCGGCAATCCGGCCGGCGCACCGGGGCTCGAATGCACCCTGCAGGGGCCGCGCCTGGTGTTCTCGGACGCCACCGTGATCTGTGTGGGCGGCGCCGATGCCCCGGTCACCCTCGACGGCGAGCCGATCCCGCTGTGGCACCCGGTGGAAGCGCCTGCCGGGTCCGTACTCGACGTCGGCACTCCGGCGGACACGGGTCTGCGCACGTACGTCGCGTTCCGGGGCGGGATCGACGCCCCGCTCTATCACGGCAGCGCAGCCACGTTCACGCTCGGCGGGTTCGGCGGCATCACGGGCAAGGCCGTCGCCACGGGCGACGTGCTGGGCCTGTTCGACGACTCGCTGTTCGAGAACACGACGGGTCTCGGCGCGCCGCATCCCGTCCCGGAGGACTCGCGCCCGGAGTTCACGCACGTGTGGCATCTCGCCGTCACCGAGGGACCGCAGCCGGCGCCCGCCTACTTCACCGATTCGGACATGGCGCAGTTCTACGACACCACCTGGAAGGTCCAGACCCACGCGAACCGGACCGGACTCCGGCTCGACGGCCCCAAACCGGTGTGGTCGAGAACCGACGGCGGCGACGCCGGACTGCACCCGTCGAACCTGCACGACAACCCGTACAGCGTCGGAGCCCTCAACGTCTCCGGCGACACTCCGATTCTGCTCGGACCCGACGGGCCGAGCCTCGGCGGTTTCGCGTGCCCGCTCACCGTCGCCAAGGCCCACCGGTGGAAGCTCGGGCAGATCCGGCCCGGCGACAGCGTGCGGTTCGTCGCGGTCTCCGACGACGGTGCGCACTCGCTGCGTTCTTCGGATTCTTCTCGCAGACTCGATGTTCCGCCCCCGGCGACCCGGTCTGCGCACAGCGACGGCGGGGTGCTGCAGCGCATCGCGCCGATACTGGACCGACCGGAGGTCGCGTACCTGCGCGCCGGCGACGACAACATCCTCGTCGAATACGGGGACCGGGAACTGGATCTCGGACTCCGCATGCGCGTCCACGCCCTGTCGGAGGCGCTGGTCCGGCGCCGCGTCCCGGGCGTCATCGACATCACGCCGGGTGTCCGGTCGCTGCACCTGCACTTCGACCCCGACCGCCTCCCCGCCGGGAGTCTGCTGGACATCCTCCAGGACATCGAGGAGCTGCTGCCGGCGACGCACGATCTGGTGGTGCCGAGTCGCACGGTCCGGTTGCCGCTGTCGTTCGACGACCCCTCCATCACGGAGGCCATCGACCGCTACCGGAGCGGGGTCCGCGACGAGGCGCCGTGGCTGCCGTCGAACACCGAATTCATCCGGCGGATCAACGGATTGGACAGCGTCGACGACGTCCGGGACGCCGTGTTCGACGCCGAATACCTGGTGCTGGGGCTCGGCGACGTCTATCTCGGTGCGCCGCTGGCCGTGCCCCTCGACCCGCGGCACCGCCTGGTCACCACCAAGTACAACCCGGCCCGCACGTGGACCCCGTCCGACGCCGTCGGCATCGGCGGCAAGTACCTCTGCGTTTACGGCATGGAGTCGCCGGGTGGCTACCAGTTGATCGGCCGCACCGTCCCGATCTGGTCGGGTTACCGGCAGCACCGCCCGTTCGACGAGGGCAAACCCTGGATGTTCCGGTTCTTCGACCGCATCGTGTGGGAACCCGTCACCCCGGAGCAGTTGCTCGAGTACCGCGCGCAGGCGGTGGCCGGGCGGTTCGACGCGGAGATCTCCGACGGCACGTTCGCGTTCGCCGACCATCTGAAGTTCCTGCAGGACAACGCCGAATCCATCGCCGAGTTCGACGCCCGGCAGTCCGCGGCGTTCGAGACCGAGAAGTCGGCGTGGCGTGCGTCGGGCGAATTCGACCGTGTCGAACAGGCCCCCGCACCCGAGCCGTCCGCGCGCGGTGACCTCCCGCCGGGCGCCGTCGTCGAGGCGCCGATGGTCGGCAGCGTGTGGCGCGTCGAGGTCGAGGCCGGACAGCGCGTGGAAGCGGGCCAGAACGCCGTGGTGCTCGAGGCGATGAAACTCGAGATGCCGGTCGCGTTCACCTCGCCGGGCACCGTCCTCGAAGTCCTCGTGTCACCGGGCGCGATCGTCGAACCGGGCACCCCTCTCGTCGTGATTGGAGCAGAAAACTGATGACTGTCGATGCCGTGAACCGCGGACAGGCCGCCCTGTCCCCCACCGCCCGGGTCGAGGACGCCTTCCGGCGGATCGCCGAGGTGGACCGCCCGGAGGTGTGGATCACCCTCCGGCCCGCCGCGGACGTCCACGCCGATGCCGTGACCGTGCAGGCCCGTCTCGACGCCGGCGAGCACCTGCCCCTGGCCGGGAAGGTCGTGGCGGTCAAGGACAACATCGACGTCGCCGGACTCCCGACGTCGGCCGCGTGCCCCGAGTTCGCCTATCTCCCGGATGTCACCGCGAGTGCCGTGCGCCGCCTGGTCGACCAGGGCGCCGTCGTACTCGGGAAGACGAACCTCGACCAGTTCGCGACCGGACTGGTCGGGACACGCAGTCCGTACGGCGCCGTCCGGTGCTCGTGGGACCCCGAACGTGTGTCGGGCGGATCCAGCTCGGGTTCGGCGGTGGCCGTCGCCCTCGGCATAGCCGACATCGGAATCGGCACCGACACAGCGGGATCCGGCCGGGTCCCGGCGGCGTTCAACGGCCTCGTCGGGATCAAGGCGACACTCGGCGTCATCCCCGCCGACGGCGTCGTTCCGGCGTGCGTCGACTACGACTGCGTCACCGTCTTCGCCACCGAACTCGACACGGCGGTGACTGCCGCCCGCATCATGTCGGGCCCCGCGACCGCGGACCCGCGCAGCCGTGCGTGGCCGTCCGACGTCCGGCTCGCCGCGCCCGCGCACGCACGCGTCGCGATTCCCACGGAAGCAAACCTCGCCCTGCTGACGCCGGAGTACCGCGCGGCGTTCGCCGACACGGTCGCGTCGTTGACGGACCGCGGGTTCGCCGTCGAGGCGGTCGACATCTCCCCGCTGCTCGATGCCGCCCGACTGCTGTACGACGGCGCCGTCGTCGCCGAGCGGTACACCGCCGTCGGGCAATTCCTCGACACGGCGCCTGCGGGCGCCGATCCGGTGGTCACCGCCATCGTCGAGTCGGCGCGCAAGCCCGCGGGCCACGAGTTCGCCGCCGACCTCGACACGCTGACCCGCGTCAAGGCGCAGACGCGGGATCTGCTGGCCGGTTTCGACGGACTCCTGCTGCCCACCACCACCGAACACCCGACCATCGCTGCCGTGCAAGCGGATCCGATCGGCATCAACCGGCGGATGGGCACCTACACGAACTTCTGCAACCTGCTCGACATGGCGGCGGTCGCCGTCCCGGGCGCCCCGACCGCCGCCGGCGAACCGTTCGGGGTCATGTTCGTGGTGCCTGCGTTCGCCGATCAGGTGGCCGTCGACCTCGCCGCCCGGCTACTCGGCGCGCCCGCGCCCACCCTCGTCGAGGAGGGGGTGGAACTGGCCGTGTTCGGCGCACACCTGCGCGGGCAGCCCCTGCACTTCCAACTCGAGGACATCGGGGCCCGCTTCGTCGACACCGTCACCACCACGGACGCGTACCGGCTCACCGCGCTCGACACCACCCCACCCAAGCCCGGCCTCGTCCGCCGCGGTCCCGGCGCGGGCTCCCCGATTTCCGGGGAACTGTTCCGCGTGTCCGCCGCGGGGCTGGGCAGCTTCCTCGCGGCGCTGCCCGCGCCGATGGCCCTGACGAGCGTCGAATTGTCCGACGGCCGCGCCGTGGTGGGCTTCAGCTGCACCCACGACGCGGTCGACGGGGCCACGGACATCACCGAATTCGGCAGCTGGGTTGCTTACGCCCGTGAGTACTTGTTAACCGCGGGCGGTTAAGAAGTACTCACGGCGAGGGCGGTGGCGGCAGGGGTCGAGTTGCGGCCGATCAGCCTCTGCAGGTCGCCGCTCTCGGTGTCGAGGGCGCCGACGGCGACGCCCGCATCGGAGTCTGCGAGCATGCTCGCGATCGGTGCGGGCAGTCCGGCGCCCTCGAGCGCCGCGGCGTACTCGGCCTGCGGAAGATCCTTGTACGACACCGGCTTTCCGCTGACGGAGGAAATGACCTCCGCCAGTTCGCTGTACGTCAGGCGCTCGTCGCCGCCGAGTTCGTAGACCTTGCCCGCCTGCTCGTCGGAGAGCAGGACGGCGGCGGCCGCCTCGGCGTAGTCCTTGCGGGCGGCAGCGGCGACGACACCGGCCCCGGCACTGCCGAACAGCGCACCGGTCTCGCCCGCCGCGGGAATGCTGCCGAGGTAGTTCTCCCAGTACCAGCCGTTGCGGAGCAGCGCGAAGTCGATCCCGGACTGCGCCAGCCGATCCTCGGTGGCGCGGTGTTCCACGGCCAGACCGATCGTGCTGTTCTGCGCGTCGAGAACGCTGGTGTAGGCGACGAAGCCGACCCCGGCGGCCTTCGCGGCATCGATCACGTTGGCGTGCTGGGCAACCCGCTGCCCGACCTCACTGCCGGAGACGAGCAGCAGCTTGTCGACGCCGGCGAATGCGGTCTCGAGCGCGGCGCGATCGCTGTAGTCGGCCTGCCGGACCTCGACTCCCCTGTCCGCGAGGTCCGCGGCCTTGGCCGGGGTGCGGACCACGGCGACGATGTCGGCGGCGGGTGTCCCCTTGTCGAGCAGTGCCTCGACGACGAGCCTGCCGAGGTGTCCGGTTGCTCCCGTGACGGCGATGGTCATGACGAACTCCTAGCGCGTAGTGGTGCGAGTTGACTGTTCAAGCTCACTTTCCATCATGCACTAATTTTTCGTAAGTGCAAATACTTCAGTAAGCACTTCCTCTTCGTCGGATACACTGGACGCATGTCCGAGCCCGCTCATCCAGCACAGGAAAGCGAAGACCGCACCCTCGAAGCGGACGTCTTCGCACGCAACTGCGCGTCGCGCGAGACCCTGCAGACCGTCACCGGCCGCTGGGGTGTGCTCGCGCTCGCGGCTCTGACCGAGGGAAACTACCGATTCAGCGCACTCCGCCGACGCGTCGACGGCGTCAGCGAACGCATGCTGTCGCAGACACTGCAAGCACTCGAACGAGACGGCCTCGTGGTTCGCGACGTGCTCGAGGCCATCCCGCCGAAGGTCGAATACAGCCTCACGCCGCTCGGCGCCGAGGTCGGTTCACGCCTGATCGACCTGATCGAACTGGTCGAATCGCGCGTACCCGACGTTCTGGCAGCGCAAGAAAGGTACGACGCCGGTCGCGGCGTCAGCTGAGTTCGTCGAGGTCGGACTCTTCATCGACGATGTGGACCGCGGCCTCCTCCGCCGATGCCGCTCCCCCGTCGATTCCGATGTCGAAAGCAACGAGATCCTTCTCCGCGTCCTCCCCCACACCCTCGTCCTCGGCGAGAAGCCTGCCTGACCGCTGCCGTCCGACCTCGTTGTCATCGAGGATCTCCGCGTTCTCGTCCTCATCGAACGCCGGATCCGGTTCCTCCTCCGCGAGCCGCTGATCGAGGGTCTCGCCTTCGCGCTGTTCGGCCGCCGTCGTTCCGAACGCGTCCAGCCCGAGCGGCTTCTCCGGCGGCGAATACCCTTCGTCGAGAACGTCGTCCACACCTCGGTCGACCAACGTGTCCTCCGGCTGCAGCTGGTCTTCTTCATCCAGGCTGTACTCGCCCTCGGATCCTTCTGGCGTGCTGTCCGGCATGGTCATCTTCTCCACGATGCCATCGCTGCGGGCAGTTCGCCATCGGATCGCGGAACCGATCCGCCGAGAAACGACGAGGGCCCGCACAGAGACTGTGCGGGCCCTCGTCGGTGTTCGGGTCAGAA
>NZ_JARJBD010000084.1:0-45351 GCF_029269925.1 Rhodococcus sp. T2V | reverse complement strand
AGCAGCGCGGCGCGAATCACGTGTATCGACACGCCCTATTACCGAAATATCAGTAATCGCCCGCCGGTGCGGGGGCGGTCATCGCGTCGCTTTGGGACCTGGGTGACCTGGCCACGGCGGTGGTGATCGCGAAGTTGTACGACGAGCTCGCGCAGGGCCAACACCCAAGTGCACCTGCGCACCACGAACCCTATCGAATCCACCTTCGCCACCGTCCGTTTGCGAACCAAGGTCACCAAGGGCCCGGGATCGAGGGCGGCGGGGATGGCGCTGGCCTACAAGCTGATCGAGGCCGTCCAGTCCCGGTGGCGGGCCGTCAACGCACCGCACCTGGTCTCGTTGGTGCGGGCCGGCGCGTTGTTCCACACGGGCAAACTCCTCGAACGCCCCGTCGACATCACCCCCGACCCGTCGCCGGACACGCCGGTGTCCGAGGTCGCCTGAGGACCCTCGATCCACAGGATTTGACTATTGCTCACTCGAGATCCACCACACCCCCAAACACGGCTCGTGGCTCAACATCGCCGAGATCGAACTCTCGGTGCTGACCCGCCAGTGCCTGGACCGGCGCATCGAGGACCTCGAGACCCTGGGCGCCGAACTCGCCGCCTGGCAACGACAGACCAATGCCGATCAACGCCAGGTCCAGTGGCACTTCACCACCGACGACGCCCGCATCAAGCTCCGCCACCTATATCCCAACACTTAGCCGCGACGGTCTACTAGGTGCCGCGTCCGCACAGTTTGATCCATGAAGAGTTCGAAGACACTTGCCCACCTGCCCACCCCGTGTGTCAACCCAGCTGGGGGCAGTCCCTGTGATCGACACGGCGAGCATCCGACAACTGTGCGACCTGTTCCTCGGGAGGGGGAAAGTTCGCCAGAGTAGACACTGTGGCACTACCGAACGACCCGTTCGCGTCGAAGAGGATCGCGCTGCCGACAGCAATGCCGTTCCTTGCGACGCGGTCGATCGACGACAGACCTACACCCGAACCGACCGGTGGGCGGGAAATGGCCATCGTGACATCCGCGTTGATGTACTCGATGCCGGCACTACCCCAGCTGAGAATGAGATTCGCCAAATCTGCTGCGCTCGCGGCAGCTTGAAAGGCTGACAGGGGCTCCCCCAGTACGACGGGTATGGGCAGCTGCCATACCTGCTTACGCGCGGGGTTCAGATGGGCCGTTCGCGAGCTGGTCCATCCTACTCCGTCGCTGTAATACAGCCGCCGCTCTCCCGTACACGGTCGGAGCTCGGCAGGAGGTGGCGCAGGAGGTGGACAGGATGGCGCCCATAGGGCCCCACGAGGATTCGCCGCCGATCCCGCGAGGTAGAGAATGTGTGCACGAGCAACCACCCTTGAGGCCTGGATCAATTCAGTGTCCACCAACAACAATCGGCGGCTCTCGCGTACTATCGTAGAAGTTGTCGTAGACGTTTCCATGCGTGCCGGGCTGAACAGCTCGAACGTCGCACGCACTGGACCTAGATCCGCCCGGGTTTGCACCGCGCGCTCTGCTGCCCGTGCCAGGACTCCAGTCACGGCGGGACCGCGGATCCGACCGACCCCCCACCCATTGCGCGCAAGCTGCGTAGGGCGCAGGATCTCTTGCCCTGCGCATACTTCTTTGACGAAGTACGAGAACAATGAGCACTCCTTCTCTGGAAATACGGGAACGGATCATTGTCAAATCCGACTCCAGTCTGGTGTCGCTTCAGTAACTTCTGGCGTCCTCGGAAATGCTCGCTACCCGACTCACGCCACCTTCCTTAAGCGATCCTTAAGCGGGTGCCACGAATCGCTATTCTGGGCGATTCTCCTCTGGCGCCCAGTCTTTAGCGTCGCGGGAAAGCCCACCTGCGACTGCGGCCACGAGGCAGATACCGACGATGAGGACCGCTACGGGTACCCAGCCATCGGTGCTATTACCGACGAGGGCCGTGCAAAGGACTGGGACGAACCCCACGACGACCAACCCGGACTGCATCGCGACCCCCATTCCGGTGTACCGCACCCGTGCAGTGAACTGCCTGCCGAAGAAGACTGGCCAGATTCCGTTCGAGGCAGGGTAAAAGACTCCTTTCACCAGGATGATCATTACCATGGCGAGGACGGCGTTCCCGTTGGCGACCGACATCAGAAAGCCGACCGCACCAGCCGCACTGAGTAACGCCCCGGCTGCGAACATTCTCTTCCCGCCGACGCGGACCGAGAGCGCAGCCCAGATTGGGATGAACACTAGTCCAAACAACTGCGAAACGCTGATCGCGGTGAGTATGGGGGTGCGACCAACGGCGCCGTTGTGTACAGCGAAGCTCAGGCTGAAAACAGTCACGAAGGTTGCCACGCTTTGTATGAGACTGCAGAAGAAGACACACACAAGAGCACGCGGTTCGTCCTTGAAGACCGCTAGTAACGGCGCCTTCGGCGCGCTAGTTTTCTTTGGGGTCGTGCCGTTGTCTCGTCGTGTGAATTGAGGAGATTCCGCAACTCCCCTGCGCAGATATAGCGCGATGGGAACAGTGACGAGGCTCACGAGAAATGGTATGCGCCAGCCCCAGGACATCAGCGCATCTTCTGGCAACGATGCAATGGGGATGAAGACTGCGGTTGCTAGAGCTGAGCCGATGGTCGCGCCATTGGGGGTCCAGCTTGAATAGAACGCCCGCTTTTTCGGTGTGGCGTGCTCCATGGCAAGCAAGCTCGCGCCGGTCTGCTCGCCGCCCGCGGAAAGCCCCTGCGCTAGCCGGCACACCACGAGCAGCGCCGGCGCGGCGTACCCAATGGAGGCGTAGGTGGGAAGGAGCCCGATCAGGGCGGACGCGCCGCCCATCACCGAAAGGGTCGCCATCAGTACGTTCTTTCGCCCGATCCGGTCGCCGAAGTGCCCGAACAGCACAGCACCGGCAGGGCGGGCGATGTAGGCGACCCCGAAGGTCGCGAGGGCAGCGAGTGTGCCGGCAGCGGCGGAGCCTGTGGGAAAGAATAGCCGGCCGAAGACGAGCGCGGCTGCAGTGCCGTAGATGAGGAAGTCGTAGTACTCGATGACGCTTCCCAGGAACCCGCTGAGCGCGGCTCGGCGCGCCATTCTGTCGTGTCCAACCGCGGAAACGGAAGGATCGCGGCCGGCGAGACGGGCTGGGTCGTGATGCTTGGTTGCAGAGTTTTCTTCCAGTGACATGTTCGACCTCGTTGTCGTGTGTGCTTAGCCAATCGGGATCCGGTTAACTCAGTTTGAGCATGATGCTCTTCGTCTCGAGGAAGGCCTCGAGCCCCTCGGGGCCCCACTCCCGTCCGATTCCGCTGTGTTTGAAGCCGCCCATGGGCATGTGCTTCAGCACGGAGTCATCGCGATAACTGTTGAGCCACACAATGCCGGCGCGGACTCCCTTTGCGAACCTCAAAGCGGTGTTGATGTCGCGTGTCCAGCATCCTGCGGCGAGACCGAACTTGGTTGCGTTCGCGAGGTGGATCGCGTCGTCGAGCTCTTTGAAGCTGAGGATACTGAGTACTGGACCGAAGACCTCCTCCTGCGCGATGCGGGAGTCGGGTGCGACGTTGTCGAATACCGTGGGCTCGAAGAAGAACCCCCGGTGCAGGTCCGTGCAGTCCGGACGTCTGCCGCCGGTCAGCAGCCGAGACGATGCTTTACCCGCCTCGACGTACGCGGCGACGCGGTTGAGTTGCTCCTCACTGACCAGCGGACCGCAGGTGGTGGCTTCGTCGAATGGATCGCCGAGCTTGGCGGCACGCAGGTGTTCCAGTACGAGGTCGACGAAGTCGTCCTTCACTGATTCTTGGACCAGCAGCCTTGACCCAGCCTGGCACGACTGGCCCGCCAACCTGACGATGCCTTTGGCGACCGCCGCCGCGGCTTGTTCCAGCGAATGGGTGTCGGCGAATACCACGTTCGGTGACTTTCCGCCCAGTTCGAGGTGCACTGGTGTCAGGTTGCCAGCCGCCGCGCGCATCACCGCGCGACCGGTGAGGCTCGATCCGGTGAACGTGACCATGTCCACCATCTCGTCGGCGGCTATCGCCTGCCCCACGACAGCTCCATTATCGATGGCGCTGGTGATGAGGTTGAACACGCCCGGTGGGAGTCCCGCCTCCTCCAGAATTTCGGCGAGCTGTACGACCGCGCCGGGCGCCTGGTGTCCTGGTTTCACGACGAGGGTGCACCCGGCCGCCATCGCCGGGCACGCTTTGTGGGCGATCGAGAGCGGCGCGTTCCATGCTGTGAGTACACCGACGACCCCGACGGGCTCCTTCGCCACAATCCCGATCGCGTCATCGTGCTGGGTGTACACCGACTCGTCGCGGCGGCTGACGATCAGGCCAGCGTAGTAGTCAAGCTGATCCGCCTCGGCGTTCACGGTGGCCTGCTGAGCCGGCTGACCGACTTCCTTCGTCAATGTGACCGCCAGCGAGTCTGCTCGTTCGCGCATCAGCGAAGCCGCCCGCCGCAGAATAGTTGCTCGCTCGATGGCCGACATGCGGTGCCACGGGCCGTCATCGAATGCTTCACGCGCGGCCTTGACCGCTCTGACAACATCCGCTTCGTCAGAGTCCTGGTAGATCCCGACCAGCGTCTGGTCGTACGGATTGAATCGCTGGTACGTCTTGCCGTTGGCAGCGGCGACCCATTCGCCCCCGATGAAGTTGCGCTGCACTGGTATCGCGCCGGCGCTGTCACTCATTGCCTGCTCCCACCATCGAGGGAACGATTTCCTGTAGTTCCTCGGGTGTCCACCTGCCGAGCTTGCGGATCATCCGGCTACCTCGCACATCGAGTTGATCTCCGTAGAAGATCAGGTCGCCGCCGGAGCTGTAGACGATCTTGCCGCTGATGTCGGCGGCGTCCGGGCTGGCCAGGTAGACGACGGTTGGGGCGATGTCGTCCGGGTCCAGTGAGGCCGAGGCGGGCACCCCGCCGACCATCCGCGCACCTGTCTCGGGAAACAGCTGGGTGGTGGCACTGGGCAGCAGGCAGTTCACGGTGATTCCTGTTTCCCACAGCTCGACGGCCAGCGTGGTCGACATCCCGAGGATTCCGGCTTTCGCCGCGCTGTAGGCCGTACTCGGCGGTTTCCGAATATCACGTGAGATCTTCTTGCTCGCCGGGACCTGGAAGAACGCACCACGGGATCCGACCGTGATGATCCGTCCGCTGTTCTGTTCGAGCATGTGCGGCAGGGCCATCTTGCAGCTCAGAAAGTGCCCCCGCAAATGCAGATTGATGAGCGAGTCCCACTGCTGTTCGGTCAATTCGTGCAGCAGTCCCCGTGTGACATTGCCCGCGCACGTGACGAGGATGTCCAGACGCCCGAACCGCTCGACGGTCGCCTCGACCATCGCCCGAGCCCCGTCACCGGTCGTCACGTCCTCGAAGAGGGCGAGGGCCTTGCCTCCTGCCGCTTCGATCTCGTTCGCAGTCGCCCCCGCGGCCGCGACACCGTTCTCATCGCGATAAACATCGTCGATCGCCACCACCGCCCCGTGGGCGGCGAAAGCGTGAGCGATACTTCGCCCTAACCCACGTCCACCGCCGGTCACCAACGCGACCTGGCCGTCGAGAATTGGCATGACATCCTCCTAGCAGATGAGTAAAATTCAGTGTTGGACAGTACATTTATGCAGTGCAACAGGGATTTTCGGTCGCTGGCGCGGACAGCAGTCACATGTCAAGCACCAGCCGCCGGCTTTGGCATCGCGAAACGCAGATCATCATGCGGTCGCCGTTTCGCCGCTCGGCCGGGCTGAGAACGGAGTCGCGATGTTCGATCTCACCCGCCAGTACTCGGGTCTCGCACGTGCCGCATGTGCCTTCCGTGCACGAGTAGGCGACGTCCTCTCCGGCCTCGTCGAGCACCTCGAGGATCGAGCGATCGGCGGGCACGTGATAGCTGGTTCCGCTGCGGTCGAGTACGACTTCGCACGCCGTCGCCGTCGGCCGGTCCATGGTGGCGGCCCGGAATCTCTCGATGTGGACGAAGCCGTCGGGACGTGCGGCCCCATGCTGTTCGACCGCGGCCAACAGTGGTTCCGGTCCGCAGCAATACACGGCGTCGTACCGCGGGTCCGCGAAGGCGCCGTCGAGGTCGAGGTGGCCGAATTCGTCCTTCGGCCACAGTCGCACCCGGTCGCCGTAGTGTCCCAGTTCGTGGACGAACGCCATCGACGGTCGGGAACGGCCGCCGTAGAGGAGGTCGAACTCGGCACCGCGGCGGGCGGCGCGGGCCATCATCGGCAGCAGCGGTGTGATCCCGATACCCCCGGCGATGAAGAGGTATCGATCCCGTGGCTCGAGCGTGAAGTTGTTGCGTGGTCCCCGTACTCGCAGCTCGCTACCGCAGGTGACGTGGTCGTGGATGTACGCCGACCCGCCTCGTCCGTCCTGCTCGCGCAACACCGCGATACGCCAGCTGCCGGAGTCTTCGGGATCTCCACAGAGGGAGTACTGGCGCACCATGTCGTTCGGGAGGAGGACGTCGATGTGGGCGCCCGGTTCCCACGAGGGCAGGGCGCCCGCGGTGGCGCTCTGCAACTGCAGCGAAACGACACCCGCCGCGACCAGCTCGCGGTTCACCACGCGGACGGTCGTGATGTCACCCGCCGCGCCTGTCGATTCGACCACGCCGACGCTCGCGTTCATGGGACCAGCTCGGCGGCTTCTCGACTGTCGCGGACAACGTTGCGCCGCAACAGTTCGTCGATCTGCTCCTCCGACAGGTGCAACTCGTCAGACAGAATCTCTCGGGTGTGCTGCCCGGGCGTTGCGATCGAGATCTCGGCGGAGCGCTGCGGATCCCGAACCATCGAGGACAGTTTGATGGGGCTGCCGATCATGGGGCGAACCACGCCATCGGCATCCCGGGTGGGAATCAGCATCTCCCGGGCCGCGTAGTGCGGGTCCTCGAGGATGTCCGGTGGGAGCAACACTGCCGCCGCCGGTAGTCCCGCCTGCTGCAACTGGCGTCCGGCCTCCTTTTTGCCCAGCCCGCGTGCCCACTTCTGCAGAACCGGGAACACGATGCTGGTCACTCGTGCCCGCCGGGTCGCCGGATCGGCAATCTCGGGGTCGTCGGCCCACTCGGAGTGACCGAGCAGCCCGCTGAACCGTGCCCAGTGGTCCGCGGTGGACAGCATGATGGTCACGCGCCCGTCCCCCGCATCGACGTCGTCGTAGATGTAATACGACGAGATCGCCGGCTCGCGGCTGTCGGTGGGATCCTGTTCCGCGGCGAGCAGGTGCATCAGGATCGCCCGCTCGTTGAGCGCCAGTAAGCTGTCGGCCATGGCCACGTCTACCAGTTGGCCCACTCCGGTTCGGTCCCGATGCCGGAGCGCCATCATGATCCCGTTCGCAGCGAACAGCGCGGAGACGATGTCGCCCAGGGCGAGCGCCTCGGCTCCGCGGCCGTGCCCCATCGAATTGGCCACTCCACCGGTGGCTTCGGCGATCGGGCCGAATGCCGCGACGTTCTCGTACGGGCTGGGCAGCAGATTCCGGGTGCCGAATCCACTGAGGGACGCATAAACCACACCTGGGTTGATGTCCCTGACCTGCTCGTATCCGAGCCCGTATCGGTCTATGACTCCCGGACGGAAGTTCGAGGCGAACACGTCGGCGCCACGGATGAGGCGGCGCACGATCTCCTGGCCGGATTCCTCGCGAAGGTTCACCGCGATGCGGCGCTTGTGCCGGCCGGTCCGCAGCCGCCAGGCACTGGTTTCACTGTCGGGGCGCCAGTCGATGTGTTCGATGCCGATCACGTCGGCTCCGAAGTCGGCCAGCATCTGGGTGGCGAATGGCAAGGCCATGATCGCCTCGCAGGCGATGACCCGTACCCCTGTGAGCGGCTTGATGTTTGCCATTGTGAGACCTCCATGCTCAGGTGCCGGTCCAGGGCGGTTTCGCCCCGGACCGGCGGATGCCACTACTTGATCTGCAGGACTCCGTTGTCGACGACGAGGAGATCATCGACGTGGAGCGTGGGTCGGCGCAGGACACCGTCGATGTGCAGTCGGCTGTCGATGGTTCCGCCGACGTCGGTGTTCATGCCGAGTGCCAGATGCATCGTCCCGGCCTTCTTCTTGTCCTCGCGAACGACACCGGAGAGCGCGATCTTGTCGTTGAGGCCGATCGCTGCTTCGCACAGCAGCCGGGCACCGTCGTCGCCGTGCGCGTCGAGGTAGGTTTCGAGCCGGCGGGCCTCGGCGCCGCCGCTGATGTCCACGCACCGTCCGTCCACGAAGGTGGCCTTGATCGGATCGCTGATCAGGCCGACGTGGTGCATGCTGCCGTCCCACACGATCGTCCCGTTCGCCGTGCCCTCGACGGGCGCGATACCGACCTCCCCGTCCGGGAAGGCGCAGGCATAGAGTTCGCAGCCGGCGTTGCGCACAATCTTGCCCGCGCAGATGTAGCCGGGTCGGCCGGTGATGTCGGCAACGAGATCGGTCCCGTTGTCGGAGGTGACGTGCAGGCGCGCACCGTCGGTGTAGATCTTGGTGAGCTTGGCGGCGAGCACGTTCATCGTGTCGTAGTCGGCGCTGACTCCGCCGCCGCGCAGCATCTCGATGGAGATCTCCTCCGAGGCGATGATCGGCTTACCCGTCTGCACCTGGAACCGATGGATCGCGGAGGAGTGCAGCACCGCCTTGGTGGTGATCAGGTGGACGATGTCGGGATCGGCGGCCGCGATCGCGTCTACCACCGCCTGGTCCGGCGAGTCGTGGTGGAACAGCACTGGCGGCGACATGATCAGGTACGGCTTGATGTCCAGTGCAAGCGCCGCCGCCATGAACGCCTGTGTGACGGCAGGATCGGTTCCGGTATCGGCCAGCAGGACAAGACGGTCACCGGCCTTCAGATTGATCCGGTAGGGCACCATCGCGTAGCGAATAGCCTCGATAATTTTGTTGTCCATCAGTTTTCAGCCTCTCCAGGGTGGGATTGACACATTCGAACGGGAATGAAATGTCGGTGGTGCGTCGCGTGTTCTCCTGATCGCGCGACGAGCCGGCGGTGCCGGTGTGCACTCGGGGTCGCTTGTCAGGCCCCGCCGACGTCGACGAAGACCTGCCCGTCCTCGACGACGGTGGGGTAGGTCCGGACCCGCAGTCGCGGGTCGGTCGTGCACCGGCCGTCGCGAACGCTGTAGCCCCAGGTGTGCCATGGGCACATCAACACGGGGGTGTCGGTGTCGACGCTCATCTCGGCACCCGCCTCGGCCGCGGTGATCGCAGGAGCAACTCGCCCGCACTCGAAAGACTGACCCATATGTGGGCACGCGTCCCGTACCGCAAAGACCTCGTCCTGCCAGAGGGCGAGCACGACCTGCGTGTCCTCGACCCGGACCGCGGTGGGCCTTCCGGGTGTCAACTCGTCGACGCCGCACACCTTGATCATCACGACCTCGCTCCTGCCGGAGCGGGAGCCTTCGGCGCAAGCTGAAGGTCGGCGGGCGGCGGTGCCCAGCCGAAGGATGCACAGGCGTTGTCGCAGAACACTTTCCGCAACCACTCCTGAGGCAGGTGCCGGGCGACGTAGAGCGGGTCGTCGAAGGACATGTGCGGGTAGTCCGTGGAGAAGCACAACAGGTCTTCGATGCCGTCGACGGAACGCAGGAAGTCGGCTACCTCGTGGGGCGTCTTGCCGGTCTCGATGGGCTGGGTCGAGAACTTGATCGACTCCCGTACGTACTCGCTCGGCCACTTCTTCACCCAGGGCGATTCGAGCCGGTAGAGGTCGTTGAATTGATCCAGCCGCCACAGCAGGGACGGGATCCACGCCACGCCGTATTCGATGATGACCAGCTTCAGGTCCGGGAACTTCTCGAAGACTCCGTTGACGATGAAGCTCGACGTGATGGTCGCCGCTTCCTGGGAGTGCATCGTGATGGTCTCCGCCAGGGTCGTCAGCGGCGATGGCGTGGTGCGCGCGGTCACCTTCGGGCGTCCGGATGTGGCTTGGTGGTTCGCCAGCGTCAGTCCCAGCTCCGCAGCGGCCTCGTATACGGGGTGATAGACCGGATCGCCGAGGGGACGGCCGAGTGGTGACCCGACGAGCAGGACACCATCCATCTGAGCGTGTGTCCCGACCCGGCGAATCTCTGCGGCGGCGCGCTCGGGTACGGCGAGCGGGCAGACGACGAGGCCGCGGAGCCGCTCGTCGCGGCTCAGCCAGCGATCGATCGTCCAGTCGTTGGCCGCTGAGCAGACCGCCGCGGCGAGGTCGGGGTTGAGGTTCATCCCGAACTCGCCCAGATCGTGGGTGAGGACAGCGCGGTAGTACGGGTAGCGGTCCAGCAGCTGCGTACGCAGCTGGTCGTAGTTCCAGCCCGGTATCCCACCCTCGGACCCATAGGCGTCCGCGCGCCGGGCACCGTTCCTGAATGCCGCCGAGGCCAAGATGTTCGGCGGCTGCAAATCGTAGTGGCCGTGAGGGTTCGATGTCACCAGCCTGCGGGCGAACTCTGGTAGATACTCGATGATCTCACCGTCGGCCCGCACCCGATGGTGAACGTCGACATCAGTGATCGGTCCGGTGTACGTGCTCATCACCGTCGTCCCTTCTGTAGTGATTCGGTCGCGGCTGCGGCGGCGGACGGGCCGGACAAGCGGAAGAACCGCTCGGCGTTGTCGTGGAAAACGGACTCGTGCCAGGGGGTCGGAATGCGGACGCTGACGTCGGCGCTGAGCTCGCACTCGCGGCGTGGGTAGCCACTGGTGTAGACCATCAACTTCTCGAACTTGCGCCAGGAACCGAATGCCGCCTGGAGCTCCGCCGGATTCCGCGGCGCCTCCAGCGAGTGTGTTCCCACCCGCACGTGATCGGCCAGGTATTCGCTCGGCAGACGCTTGACCCACGGCGTCTCGTGATCGGTCGTCTTGAACCAGAAGTCCATCCGCCAGGCATAGGCAGGTAGCCACGTGACACCGCCGCCGACCAGCAGCACCCGAAGGTTCGGATACTTCTCGAACACGCCGCTCATGATCATGCTGGCCATGTGCGCCATCAGCGTGTGCGAGGACTGCGTCGCGTATTGGGCATAGGTGGAGACCAGACCGCCTGCGGTCGGCGAACTGTCGAGTGAGGACATCGAGTCGCTGCCGGCTTGGATGATGATCGGCAGATCGAGTTCGGCGGCCGCCTGGTAGATCGGGTGGTAGACGGTGTGCCCGAAGGCCCGGCCCAGGCAGTTTCCGCCGAGGGCGACTGCCGCCATGCGATCGTCCCGCCCGAACTCGGCGATGTCGTCGGCGGCGGTCTCGGGCACCGCGGTGCAGGCCAACACCACACCGCGCAGGCGTGGGTCGGCCAACCGCTCGGTCAGCGTCCACCGGTTCACCGCCCGGGTCGTTTCGCGTGCGAGCCAGTAATTGTTCAACGCGGTAGCCAGCATTCCGTCCGAATAGCCCAGCACCGCCGCCCGTGTGTCGGCGACATCGAGTACCTGCTCACCGATCACCCCCAGGTCCGAGCCCGGAACTCCTTCGGGCGGATACGAGTCGGGCCGGAATTCACCGAACGGGTGCTGGTGCAACCACCTCGCCCGCAGGGAGAGCGGACCTCCCAGATCACCCGGCCGCATCACCGTCTCTCGCCATCCCGGTTCGAAATAGGGGCTCAGCGCCGCGGTCGACGGCCAGTTCTGGAAGATCATCCCATCGATGACCGCGCCGTCGTATCGGGCGCCGCTGGGTAACACCCGTGTGCTCGTTGCAGTTGGCATCGGATACCTTTCTGTCGATCTGCTTGCCCGATCTACACCGGGCAGCGACGGTTGTGGTGGATCAGTGGTCGACGGTCAGCAACAGAGCCGCGTTCGCACGCAGCGGGTTGCCGGCATTGGCGAGCACCGCGTCGGCGGCTACTTGCCTTGGGCCGCAACGATTCTGGATTTGACGTACCGCCTCGATCACCTGCGGAGCGCCGTGCAGACGGCCCATACCGAGCATGCCCCCCGAGGTGTTCAGTGGCAGGCTGCCCCCGAGCGAGGTCTCCTCGCCCTGGAGGAACCGGTAGGCCTCCCCGGGCTTGCAGAAGCCGAAGGCCTCGAGCCAGATGTAGACGAAGTAGCTGAAGCCGTCATAGAGCTGGGCGTGGTCGACATCGGTGGGACGCATACCGCAGCTCTGCCACAGCGCGTGGGCGGCGTGGCGGGCACTGTCTTGCATGCTCTCGAGCGTCATGACCGGGTGATGGCGCAAATCCATGCCCAACGAGCTGTAACCGCGCAGAAACGCCGGTCGATGAGGTCCGTGGCCCGCGCGATCGGCTCGGGTCACGACCACCGCACCGCAACCGTCGACCGGCATGTCGCAGTCCAGCATCGTCAGCGGCTCGGCGATCATCCGCCCCGACAGATACGCCTGGCGGGTCAGCGATGTGCCCCGGAAGATCGCGTCGGGATTGCGCTGCGCGTTCTCGCGGTTGCGCACCAGGTAGGTCGCCATGTGCTCGGGACGAGCACCATACTGGTGCAGGTATCGCGAGAACGGGAGGGCGAAGTCCATCACGACGTTGGCCAGTCCGTAGGGCGCCCGAAACTGTTCGGCGCCGACGGCCTCGTCCGAATCGTATCGTCCGAATTGCACACGTGGGTTGTGCATCGCGCGCCAGACCACGACCGTGTTGCATACGCCGGCCGCGACAGCGTTGGCTGCCTCCACGATCGCCCCGGTGAACGACCCCGGGGTTACCTGCGCCGTCCAACGCAGCTCCGTGAGCTGAAGCGCGCGGGCGACGTAGCCGGCGCCGACGAAATCCACGCCGTCAACGGTGCCCGCCCCCAGTCGGGAGGCGCTGGGGTAGACCGACAAGCCATCGACATCCGCCACGGTGAGGCCGGCATCGGTTAGTGCGCCGAGGATGGCCTCGACGGCCAGTACCCCCACCTCGACGTCGGCGCGGCGGGCGATCGTCGAGTACGCGGCGCCCACGATCGCGGCTTGAGCTTGCATCAGCACTCCCCGCCCTCGATCGGAGCGAACTGAGGCAGGCCGAGTCCGCCAGGAAGCGGATCGAACACGGCCACTACAGGATCGCCGATCCGGATCTCACTCGGCTCGCTCGAGGCGATGTTGCCGACGAACAGCAACTCGGGTGCGCAGTCGAGTTGCACGGCGACGCAGAGATAGGGAACCGCGTTCTCGAATCCGTGGACTCGCCTCTCGTGCATGACTGTTCGCTGGTAAACGCGTCCCCTCGGCTCCAGATCGACCCAACTGGTCCGCGCCGAGCGGCAGTGCACACACTGCGGCAGCGGCGGGTGCCGGAACACCCCGCACTCATCGCAGCGCTGGGCCGCAAGCCGGCCCTCGCGTGCGGCCTCCCAGAACGGCCGGGTCAGGTCCGTCACCACAGGTCGTGGCCGGAGGGGGGCGGCTGAGTCGTCCCCCTCCGGGGGAGCCTCACGGGGGCGGTCACCGTGGCTCGCGTGCCCGAATGCCTGCATAGTCGTGTTCCTCCAATTGATGCGGACCGCTGTCGAGTCGGTCGTCTCGGCGCCGAGCTCCGGCCCACGAACTGTGTGGGTAGGACTTCGTCTTCAGGTCGTGCCCCGTGCACTCGGCGCCGTGGCCGGCTTGCCGCCGTGTGCGCCCGCTGTCCGACGCACCAGCGCGTCCAAGGCGACGACGCCTCCGCCTTGGGGGTGCACCAGCAGGGGGTTCACCTCGGCTTCGTGGACGTCGGGTTCGTAGATGGCCAACTCGGACATGCCGACGATCGTCCTCGCGAGCGCGTCGAGGTCGCCCGGGGTGGTGCCGCGGTAGCCGCGCGCCGCCGCCAGGCCTTTCACGTCCCGGATCATCTCGTGCGCGGTGTCGAGAGTGACGGGTGCGAGCCGTACGCTGCTGTCCGCGAAGATCTCGGCCATGACTCCGCCGGTGGAGAGCACCACGATCGGCCCGACATCCTGGCTGACCCGGTATCCCACGAGGGTCTCGGCCACACCACCGGTCGCCATCTGCTGCACGAGTACCCGGTCGAGGGCGATGTCGGGGTTGTGGGCCGCGACCGCGGCGGCGATCTGTTTCGCGGCCACACGCACCGCCCCGGCATCCTCGACGCCGAGCACCACGCCCCCGGCCTCGGTCTTGTGGGGAAGCTGGTCCGACAATGCCTTGACCACCACCGGGAAATCGAACGGCAGCTCGATCGGACCGTCGAGATCGGCGAGGTCGAGCACGGTGGACGGGGGCGTGGCGATGGCTCGGCGACCGATGAGCTCCGCGGCCGCGTGCTCGTCGACAACCTCGGTGGGGCCTGGTGGGACAGGCGCTGGTCCGAGGCCGAGGTGGCAGGGACGGCGGCCGAAGGTGGCGGCGATGACGTCCGCACATGATTCCGGGGTGCGGAAAGTGGGGACGCCCGAACTGTTGAGCAGCATCGCGGCCTCGGGCGCCTCGGGTACCGCAAAGGCGACCACCGGCACGGTGTGGCGTCCGTGGTCGGCGACAGCCTGAACGGCCAGCTCGGGGTTGAGCCGGGCGGAGGAACCGATGACGAACACGACGAGATCGAATTCCCCGCTGTCCTGCATCAGGCGCAGCGCGTCGGTCACGATGTCACGGCGCGCCCCGGCCAGACCCAGATCCGCGATCAGGCTGTGGGGAATCGGCGCCCCGGCCGCGTGCATCCTGGTGACGAGATTCTCGCTGGGCGCCGCGACGGTCATACCCCGCAGCGCGAGTTGCTCGACCACGAGCGCGGCTCCACCACCCGTCGTGGTCACCACCCCGATCCGCGGATCACGCGCATGACTGCCCGCAGGGATGCGTTCGAGGAGGGCGGGCGCCTCGACGAGCCCCTCGAACTGGGAGACACGGGCGAAGCCGCACGCCCGGAAGAACGCATCGGCTTCGGCGTCCTCGCCGGCCATCGCGCCGGTGTGGGACACCGCGAGCGCGGCAGCCTCGTCCGAACGTCCGAGTTTGTAGACCGCGACCGGCTTGCCCGCCTGATCCGCAGCACGCGCGAAGGAGGCGAGATCTGCGGAGTGCCGTAGGGATTCGAGGAACAATGCGTACGACGTGACGTGTGGATCGTCGAGCACCGTCTCACAGATCGCGCCGAGGGACAGGTCCGCTTCTCCTCCGGTGGAGACCAGACCGGCGAATCCCACACCCCGCCCACGGGCACGGCTGACCAGAGCGCCGATGACACTTCCGGACTGAGAGGCCACGAAGACTCCGCCGCACGGCGTATCGGGTTCACCGAATGCAGCGTTTCCGGTGAGCAACACCCCCGCACCGGGATTCACGACACCGAGGCTGCTGGGACCGATTACCCGGACACCGCCCGCTGCCGCCGCGGCCCGGAGCCGCTCCTGCCGTTCACGGCCGGCCGCTCCATCCTCCGCGAAGCCCGATGACAGCACGGTCGCCACCGAAACCCCCAGCGTTGCGCATTCTCGGACCGCCGCAATCGCCGCCTCCGGCCCGGTCATGATGAATACGTGGTCAGGCACTCGAGGTAGAGACCCGAGACTGGGCCACGCCTTTTCACCCTGAACTGTCTTTCTGCTGGGATTGACAAAGTACGTGGCACCCGAAAACCCGGCGCGGGACAAAAACCGCTGCGGCCGCCCGGTCGTCTTGTTCGGGTCATCCGAGGCACCGACAATCGCCACGCTGTCCGGATACAGGAGCGGGCGTAGGAGGCCTTGGGGCGAGGAATCTGTCATGTTTGCGACTCCCTGGATCAAAGGAATTGGCCGACGTGGGGCCGACTACGCGGCGCGGTCGGCGGGGTGGCGCTCAACTCTTCACGAAGAATTCCACACTCTATAGAGTAGAGTCAATAGTCCAGACGCGGATCGGTGAACAAGCAACCACCGCTCCTCCGCGGCGCATCGTTGCGTGCATGCCGATGTACCATCGGAGAACCTCCGCCCGGACCGCACCGCACATTCCACCGCGTGCGCGGTCCCGGCCGGATGCGACTCGCGGCGCGAGCGACTCCCCGACCGGCACCGAGGAGCCGACAACGTGTCCTGGCATCGGCGGACTCGAACACCACCGCCGACCGCATCGCCGTCGTCCGCGACGCATCAGTACAACCCAGATCGCCTGCGCCGGATGGATATTTGTTCATATGTCTACGAATGTTTGTTCCGCATGCCTTTCGCACAACGCACAGCGCTCGTACCTTGCACCCACGCGGGTGACGCAGCCGAGCAACCCCGAGTCGACCTCGGAGTTCGGTACGCCTCCGCCCCACTCGAACGCTCGTCCACTATGCGTCCGAGGATGCGAAGCGCACGTCATACCAATCGCGAAAGTGCCATTCGGGCGGTCCGAATTGATGCCAGATCGAGGACCCCGACATGACATGGTCGTGATCGAACCCGTCCGCCGAGTTCACCAGGGCTGGCTGCCCGGCCGGTGCCCGGCGGTCAGCCTCGGTAGCTGCGTCCGGACGAGAACGCCAATAATGGCGCAACTACTGTGCAGCAATGCCTTCCGCTACACCAGCCTGGCCGTCGAGGACGCCAGTCCGATCGAACGTGGCGCACCGGCTGTCGATGCCGTACGACCACCCTCCCCAACGAGTCCTGGCCCGGCACGGGACCTGTTCCGCGCCGATGCCGCGCCCGCCGAACTCGCTGGGGCACAGTGAAACCCGGCGGCCTTGGCGCCTTGTAGCCTGCGAGCCGGGCGCGGCAGGTGGATCGAGGAACAATCGCGTCAGCTCTTGGCTCTCCTCCACTGCCGATCCGCATTACGGCATCCGCGGCTTGGCGCAGATCCACCTCTCGTGGGGGTGTCCGCGGTCAGGGTGATTATCCCGCAATGGCATTCGCGGAGCGCACGGCAGTCGATCAACGGCTTCGGTGGGGTCGGTATGCACCGTTGTGCGCGACACCAGGGATCAATCAGTGGATGGTCAAGCCGCCGGTGGGGCTGATGGTGGCACCCGTGAGGTGGTGGGCATCGTCGGACGCCAAAAAGGCCACCACATTGCCGACGTCGCTCGGAGCAGCGACTCCAAGCGGGCTTCGTTCGATGATCTTTTCGTATTGTTTCCGGTGGTGGTGAGAAACGCCGCCCTCTCGTCCGAATGCGTTCTCCCACGACGGTGAATCACGGACTACGGTGACGCAGACGCAGTTCACCCGAATCTGATGCCTGACGAGCTCCTTGGAGAGGACTTTGCTCGCCATGAGAAGGCCACCGGATAGGGTGGCAACCGCCGTCTGGCCGGGCGTGGGCACCCTGCCACCTTCCGAGGTGATGAAAGTGACGCTGCCGCCGCCGCGTTCCCGCAGGTACGGCACGGCCGCCTGTACCACCAGCAGCTTTGCCGCGACCGATTGTCCGATAAGGGCTGTCACACGGACGAGGTCGATGTCGGAGAAGGGACCGCGCACCGCAGTTGAGCGTGTTTCGCCGTCGACACCACCGGCGCTGGGCACCACGATGTCGATGCCTCCGAAACGATGGGCGGCTTCAGCTGCCACTGCGTCCATGTCCACTCTCGAGCATACGTCCCCGGCCACAAAGTGCCCCGTACCACCCGCACTGCGGATCTCGGTGAGCACCGCCTCCGCCTTGTGCTCATTTCTGCCGTTGATCACGACCGTCGCGCCGCGCGCCGCGAGCCGAAGCGCCACACCCTTACCGATTCCGCCGGTGCCGCCGGTGACGACCGCAACCTTCCCATGAAGTGCATTCACTTCGGAACACCTTTCTGTACATGTTGGATGGTCGGTGAAGGAACACGCCCCTGTCGGAGGCGAAACCTCGCCGTCGCACCCGGCACATGTGCGCCGAGCCTATGGCTGAGGAAGCGGGGGCGACACGGATTCATGCGCGTCAGTGACACGGGTTCATGCGCGTCAGTAATGAATCGAACCCAGGATGCCGCCACCAGCGGGGATGGCGTCACCATTGAGCGCACTGCTGCAGGGAGAGGCGAGAAATGTTGCGACGGTGGCAATCTCTTCAGCAGTGACGAGGCGTCCCAGCCCATTGTTCGCCAGGGCTCGCTCGGCCTGCGCGAGATCGAGCCCGCGCTCTGCGGCGGTGCGCGCTACGACCGCGTCCGTGTGTTCGGTACGAGTGATGCCTGGATTGATGGCGACCACCCCGATGCCCAGCCGGCCGAGCTCGTCGGCCAGGTTCTTGGTCAGGGCCGATACGGCGGAGTTACGCGCTGAGCCGATGATTGATCCGCACTGACGCACATTCAGGCCGTTGACGTTGATGATTCGGCTGCTCGTTTGCTTGGAGAGGTAGGGGACGACGGCGCGAGCGGTGCGAAGGTATCCCATGAACTTCACGTTCAGGTACTCACTGACGACCTCGTCGGCGAGGTCGGTCAGACCGGCCCGGGATGAGTGACTCATGGGAAGCGCGGCACAATTGACCAGGACATCGATCCGGCCCAGCGCTCCAAACGCGTCGGCAGCCATCTTGCGGACTGTGGTGTCGTCGCCTGTATTCACGATCAGCGGTACGATCTCGCGCCCGTGGCGGGTCGCCAGTCGATCCGCCGCGGCACGCACACGGTCCGCGGACCGCGATGCGATCGCGACCCGCACTCCTTCGCGGGCCAGCGCGTCGGCGATGGCAAACCCGATTCCGCTGCTGCCACCGGTGATGACGGCGCCTGTACCGCGCAGGTTGAGGTCCATTCCACCCCTCTCAGACGAAAAGGTGTGAGCTGTCGAGGCGATCGCGACCTTGCTTGTTGGCACGCAGGGTATGGGCCCGTCAGCCGAGGGGGATGCGACGTCGCATTCGCGATGACTTTCTCACGCGTGCTGGTCAGATGCGTATCGCTCAATCGGTGGTAACTGCTCGCGGTCATCCCTGCCGCCGGGCCTCAGGGCCGGGTCGTGTTCGCGGATCGCCATACCGTGGAAGATGTGTTCGCGAGTCACTTGCGCGGCCGCTTCCGCGTCACCGCGGACGACAGCATCGAGAAGACGTGCGTGGTCCTTCTGTAGTTCTGGTGCATTATGCAGGGTCCAGACCGTGGTCCGTGGGACAAACCGCACCCACAGGGTTTCCACATACTGCACGATCAGCGGCGATGACTGCTGGTATAGCGCGAAGTGGAAGCGCTTGTTGAGCACCGACAACTCGACGGAAGACTTGCCTCCCGATTCGATCGCATCCTCGAGTTCGCGGTACGCCGTCGTGATGCTCGCGAGTCCCTCGGGTGTCATCCGCTCTACGGCCGTACTGGCAGCGAGGCCCTCGGTTGCCGCACGAAGGTGGTAGAGATCCCGGGCGGTCTCAGGAGTCATTTCGACGACCGACGCGCCCCGGTGAGATGCGTAGGTGATAACACCGTCAGCTTCCAGCAGGCGCAGCGCTTCTCGCACCGGCGTGGGACTCACACCGTAGCGCTTGGCGAGCACCGTCTGCTTGATGAACTCACCCGGACGGAGAAGGCCCGAGGCGACGTCCTCACGGATTCGCGCCGCCACATACTCCGTCCGACTCGTTGGTGGCAACGTTGCACCATCAGTCATTGGATCTCCTTCGGTCACTGACGCCTCACAGCCGGGCCCTAAACAGTCTATGAAGAGGAATCCTCACCCGAACATCCTCACCTAGACAATACTCTATAGAGTATGTACTGTCGACCATGACGCGGCGACGCGGGAGCATCGCCGTCGATGATCGATCCGGTTCAGCCGTCGTCGAGGCCTCCCGCCCCCCTTGGCCGCCGCCGAGTTCTGCGTGCCTGCCCGGGTGCCTCGCCGTCATCTCAATGCCCGAACCTGCCGCTGCGTGCCAACACCATTCGGCACCGCCCGGAACTCGCGTTCACTTCGGTTCATTCGCCACCGACAACACACAAGAGAGTGGGTGCCACTTGACTGACACGACTGATCGCGCCGCATTGATCGACTCCGTCCGTAGCTTTGCCCAGCGACACCTCGCGGACGGCGCCCTCGAACGTGCCCATGATCCCCACTTCTCGTGGGAAGTCGCCAAGCTCCTCGGCGACCAAGGACTTCTGGGGTTGACCATCTCCGAGAAGGACGGCGGCCAAGGCGCGAGTCTCGGCGATGCCGTCGCCGTGATGCACACGATCGCCCAGTACTGCCCGAAAAGCGCGGACATCGTGCAAGCGGGCAACTTCGGCGCCATCCGGACGTTCGCCGAGTTCGGCACCGAACACCAGAAACGCAGGTACCTGCCCGACCTGCTGGCCGGCCAGAGACTGATTGCCTTGGGAATGAGCGAATCCGAGGCGGGGTCCGCGGTCACCGAACTCGCCTCGACCGCGGTCGAGGACGGCGACACCGTGGTGGTCAACGGCGGCAAGATCTGGTCCACGCACAGCGTTGATGCAACGTTGTTCCTCGTTTACGTGCGCTTCGGACCCGGCACCCACAACATCGGCTCGGTGCTGATCGACCGCGACACACCCGGGTTCACCGTCGGAACACCCTCTACGTACATGAGCGGGGAAATGTGGGCGCCGCTGTACTTCGAGGATTGCCGGATTCCACGATCGAATGTGCTGCTCGGGCCCGGCGGGTTCAAGAAGCAGATGAGCGGGTTCAACGTGGAGCGAATCGGCAACGCGACCCGCTCTCTCGCGCTGGGGCGGCTAGCTTTCGACCTCGCCCGCGAGCATGTAAGCCAGCGCACCCAGTTCGGTCGAACCCTGAACGAGTTTCAAGGCTTACAGTGGAAATTCGCAGAAGCCGCAGTGGCTTTGGACGCCGCCGAAGCGTTGCGTGACCGCGCGGTGCGCAACGCGGAGAATGGTCTGCCCTCGGCGTACGAGACGTCCATAGCGAAGCTCGCCGCCAACGAGGCCGGGTTCGACGCGGCCAACATGGCGATGCAGGCGATGGGCGCGCTCGGCTACAGCACCGAGACGCTGGTCGAGTACTGTATGCGCCGCACGCGCGGATGGATGATCGCCGGCGGATCGACCGAGATCCTCAAGAACCGCATCGCCGAAGAGATCTTCGAACGCCGGTTCAGTCAGCGAGCACAAGCGTGAGTGTGGGCGAGATCGGTGACGCGAACGCGCTGGTCCACCTGGAGCGTGAAGGCGAGGTGGCAATCCTCGTGCTGGACAACCCTCCGGTGAACACCAGCACCGCCCGGCTGCGGGCCGGCGTATTGCACGCCCTGGAGAACGCCTCCCGTGACGCGGGAGTCTCGGCCATCGTGCTGATCGGCGCGGGCAGGCATTTCGTCTCGGGATCGGACCTGCATGAGTTCGACGGCGACCTCCCCACACCCGAGCTGACCGAGGTCATCGCGGCTATCGAGGCATGCCCGAAGCCAGTGGTCGCGGCGCTGGCCGGGTCGACACTCGGCGGTGGATTCGAGCTGGCCCTGGCGTGCGACGCTCGCGTCGGTCTCGCCGGCGGCGTCCTGGGCCTTCCCGAGGTCACGCTCGGGATGATCCCGGGAGCAGGCGGCACACAACGCACCCTCCGCCTGTTGCCGCCCTCCCGTGCCCTCGAACTGATCACCTCCGGCGAGAGCATCACCATCGAGCAGGCGCACGACGAGGGTCTCGTCGATGAGGTGGTGTCCGGTTCGTTGCGTCGAGAGGCGGTCGCATTCGCCCGCCGGGTCTCGGCCAAACGGATCCTGCGCCGGCATCGGGTACTCACGGACGCTCCGGGGGCTGTGGAGACCGCCGCGCAGCGCGCACTCGCGCGCTATGGTCCTCGTCCCGCGATCACCGCCACGATCGGTGCGATTCTCACCGGCTTGGTCCTCCCCACCGACAGCGCGCTCCGCCACGAGCGTGCCGAATTCAACCGCCTGCGAAACAGTTCCGAAGCCGCTGCGCGACGGCACCTGTTTTTCGCCCGTACGTTCGCCCGGAAGACCGCCCGCGTCGCTGATGCCCACCCGGTTGCTCACGTCGGCGTCATCGGTGCGGGACGAATGGGTACGGGGATCGCTCGCGCCTTCATCGAAGCCGGAGTACAGGTCACCATCATCGATCAGGACCCGGCGGCGACTACCCGGGCGAAGGCGGCACTCGAGCGCTCCTACGCCCGGCAAGTGTTGGCCGACCGCCTGCGCGTCGACAAGGCGGACCAACGGCTGGCGCTGCTCACCCCGGCCACCGGTGTGGGTGACCTCGCAAGTGCCCACCTTGTCATCGAGGCGGTGGTCGATGATCACCTCGTCAAGGCAAAGGTCCTTGCCGAGGTCGCGGGAGTGGTCGAGGACGGGGTGCCGCTGGCGACGAACACGTCGTACCTGGACATCGACGCGCTCGCCGCCGAGCTACCCGATCCGTCGAGTCTGGTAGGCATGCACTTCTTCAGCCCAGCCCACCGCAGCCAGGTGGTCGAGATCGTGCGAGGACAGCACACCTCGAATGCCACAGTCGAAAGTGCCCTGATGGCGGCACGCGCCATCGGCAAGCTTCCCGTCATCGCGGGAGCCTGCGAGGGTTTCATCGGCAACCGCATCTACAACGCGTACCGGCGACAATGCGAACTTCTCGTCGAGGACGGTGCCACACCGGAAGCCGTCGACGCAGCCATGACCGCTTTCGGGTTCGCAATGGGACCGTTCGCGGTGTCGGACATGGCCGGGTTGGACATCGCGTGGCGGAATCGCCGACGGCGAGACTCTGCACGCGACCCACGCGAACGCTACCCGGATGTCGCGGACCGGCTCGTCGACAAAGGCAGGCTGGGCCAGAAAACCGGAGCCGGGTGGTACCGATACGAGCCGGGATCTCACCAACCACTGACCGACCCGTTGGTGCACGAAATTATCGCGACTTCACGCGAAGACAAGGGCATCACCCCCCGAGACATCGACACGTCCGAGATTGTCGATCGCGCCCTCACGTCGATGGCCAACGAGGCCGCATTGCTGCTCGCCGAGGGAACGGCAAGCACGCCAAGCGATGTGGACCTCATCCTCACCCAAGGATACGGCTTCCCCGAAGCCGAGGGCGGCATCTGCTACTGGACCTCACGCCAGGAGAACAACATACTTCAACGCAGCCGACAGCTGCTCGCGGACGCGACAGGGTGGGGATTCCAGACAGGTGACATGACCCTACTCTCGATCGGTCAGGAAAAGCGAAGAAGCCATAGCGCTTCGGGTTATACCGCCGACCTGCACCGGACGACTCCATCCACTGACAAGACTGGATCCTTGTGAAGGAGAAGCTAGACCGCCGCCGACCCCCACCTCGTATGCTGGCCCGCGCGCGCATGCGCCCGTGGTCGGCACCCCGGTTACCGACGCGACACGGTTCACGATTGCCGACCGTGTCGATCATCTCAGCGGCGCTGTCCCTCGGGTCGTTCTGGGTGTTCTGGCTCGGCTTCGCCCTGGGGCTGTGCGCGGTGGTGTGCGGGTCGGTTGCCACATCCCGCTCCGCCGTCGTCGACGACGAGGCCGCATCCCTGCGAGCCCTGCTGGGCGTGGTCACCGGAGTCGCCGGGATCACCGTCTCCGCGATCGCATTGTTTCCGATGCTGTCGTATCTGTGACGGGCGTACCGACCATTGCCATCAGGTGGGCCCGCGTTCGAACACCATCAGGATGACTGTGCACCGGTAGTGCACACTCCCCTCAGTCGCGCCCGGAACTCCCTCAACAACTACTCCTTGGACCGCACGGGACTCCGCGACGACGGGCGCGAGGTCGTGGTCGAAACGATCGGCGACTCCGATTCGGGCGTGTTGATCGTCGACGAGACAGGGTTTTGAAGAAGTGCACGCGCTCGGCCGGGCTGGCCCGGCAGTGTTCTGGCACGGCCGGGCGGATCGAGAACAGTCAGATCGGGGTATTTTTCCCATACGCTTCCGACCGGGATCGGCGCTGATCGATTGGGAGTTGTACCTACCGAAAGGCTGGACCCGGAACCGCGATCGGTGCCGGGTGGCTTTCGCGAGGAAACCCGAACTGGCGCAGACAATGGTCGAACGAGCCCTCGACGCCGGTCGGCCGCAGGGGTTGTTCACTGGCGACGAGGCTTACGGACAGGTCAGCAAGATACGACTGCGGCTCAAATCCCTCGGTGTGGCTAATGTTCTCGCCGTTCCGAAGTCGGAGATGGTGATCTCGATAGAGCCGCGGCATCGCCGAGCCCATACCGTGATCGCGACCTGCCGGCGACCGAGTGGCAGCGGATCAACTGCGGCGATGGCGCCCATAGACTCAGGTTTTACGACTGGACGATCGTCGACATCCGGCCACTGCGCGAACGCGGTCACTGGCTGGTGGCTGGTGGCCCGACGGTCGATCACCGACCAGATTGTCTACCACATCTGCGATGGCCCCACTGACACCGAACCCGCCGAGCTGGTCCGGGTGGCCAGCACTCGCTGTGCGATCGAGGAGTGCTGTCAGACCACCAGGAAGGGAGACCGGACTGGACCACGACCAGGTGCGCGGGTACCCGGCCTGGTACCGCACATCACCTTGTCGATGGCCGAAGACGCCTTGACGATCCTGCGCCGACGCTCAAAGGGCGGATCTCCAGCCAGGTCCCGGGATGTAATTCCTCTGACAATCAACGAGATCCGGCGACTACTCAACCGCGCCACCGGTCCGGTGCGACACGCCTTGTTCACGTCTGGCAGTGGTCGAGCTGGCGCCGCGCCAGCCAGGCCTGAGCCCGCGCCAACCACTGCAAGCATCGACACTTCGTTGCAGTACTGGGCCACGAGGGTGCCAATCTGCTGCGCTTGCGCGGCGGTGACATTCTCGTCGTGAATGTCTTTGTGAGCGTCCGTGCGCTCGACACCCGCTTGCGGTCGCTGACTGCATTGGCGTCGCGATACCGATCCTGCCTGCGCCGAACCAGCATGCAAACGTGATCGTCACCCAAGACGGAGGATCATCGATTCTGCAATCGAGTCACACAGCCGCCATCGCTGACGAGGTCGCAGACATCACCGGTGGTCTTTAGGTCGTCGCCGACGCCCGGAAGTTCATCGAACGCGTCGACGAGATAACGGCAGTCTCTCAAAAACATCCCCGCATCGGGCGGAATGGTCACTCCTCTCCTAGAGCCTGACATGCACGTATGCCGCTGAAGTATGGCAAGCAGAGAATACTGGTCTTGGACAGCATGATTGCCGTCTGCGGATGATCGAACATGCCGTCGCGATTTGGCGGAAGTTCTGAATTCTCCGAGCGTCCATGAGGAGTGTCCCATTGGCTTATCCGCGCACATTCTCCCCAATGCCACCAGCTCGCAGCCGACTCGTAATAGGACGCTTCCGCTCAGACCGTTGGTCTCCGGGTTCGATCTACGGACGAAGCGCGAACCACCGATATCGGCGTCTACTGCGCAAGCGCAGTACACCGGCGGAGTTGCCCGCTCTCCGCCGCCGTCGCCGTACTCCTGCGGCAATCGCATCAGCCCTCGACTCGTCGCGACTGCACACTCTGGTATTCGTTCCCGCGACATGGCGGTACGTCGGGGGAATCAGGACTCACAGTCACTCGGCGCTAGTCGACTGTAGCCATGCCAGCAATGCAACTGCCAATACTGCTGCGCCAGATGGTGTCATCGCCGAAAGTGCCTGTTTCCATATACCTCGGCTGGACCCAGCAGGGTGGGGAGTCCGATTCCCGCTCTGACTCCAGGATTTCTGGGTGCAGGCGGGATAATCAGGCTACTAGCCTGCCCGCCAACGCCCGTCTGACGGTCAGGTTCGGATCCGCACGCGTGAGGTCCCGCCGGTCGACGCTCTATTGCGCAACAGCCAATTTGATGGTCGTGGCAGATCCGGACACAGCCGACAGCCCATTCGAAGCCTTGGCCTGTATGTCGCTGCGTGGGACGCGACGCTGACCCGACATCGATTTCCGACAAACTGAGGAGCAATTGTGGATATACATTTCGAAAATCTATCTCGCCGCACACTAGCGAAGCGTCCGTCCGAAGTTCGCAAAGTGTATGCAGCGGCGCAGCGACCCGGGATGATCTCCTTCGCGGGCGGTGCACCGGATCTAGGTGAGCTCGACTTTGACAAACTCGCCCACGACGCGTCTCGCATTCTGTTGGACTCCGGCCCAGTCGCGATGCAGTACGGCGCCGGCCAGGGGGTCGAAAAGTTGCGACGTCAAATCTGTTCGGTCATGGAATTGGAAGGAGTGACCGCTGCACCCAAGGATGTTGTCGTCACCTGCGGTAGCCAACAGGCGCTTGATCTCGCCGCCCGGGTGTTGATCGATCCCGGCGACGTGGTATTCGTAGAAGGCCCGACGTACGCAGGTGGTATGGCGGTCTTCAGCGGGCTCGAAGCAGAGATTGTGCACGTCGATACCGACGCCGATGGATTGAACCCTGGCGATCTCGAGCGCAAAATTACCGCCGTGCGCGCAGCGGGAAAGAGCCCAAAAGCACTGTACACGATCCCGACGTTTCAAAACCCCGGCGGCACCATTCTGCCATCCGACCGTCGCACCGCCGTGGGCCAACTATGCCGCCAGCACAACATACTCATCTTTGAAGACAACCCATACGGACTGCTCAGGTTTGACGATACAATGACACCCGCAATAGTCTCCGAGTTTCCCGATATAACACTATATTTCGGATCCTTCTCCAAGATGTTCGCGCCCGGTCTGCGAATTGGCTGGGTGCACGCTCCGGCGCACCTGGTTCCTCACTTGGTGACTACGCACGAGTCCACCGTTCTTAACCCCTCCGTCTATTCCCAATTGATGATGTCGGCGTATCTCAGCAATTCCGACTGGATGTCCAGACTCGAAAAGTGTCGGCGCTTGTACTCGCACAAATGCGATGTCATGCTCGCCGGCCTCGAGCATGCTCTCCCCGCGGGTTCGCGGTGGAACCGGCCACGCGGGGGCTTCTACATCTGGGCCAGCGTTTCGGAGCGTTTCGACACCGAGTCGCTAGTTTACGAGTGCATCGATCGGGGTGTTGTCTTCGTTCCAGGCACTGCCTTCTACGTCGACGGAAGTGGCCGAAACGAACTCCGACTGTCATTCTGTCTGCCTTCGGTCGATCAGATCAACACAGGTCTACAGATTCTCGGTGAGGTATTCACCGAGAACGGCGCCCTTCGGGCCACGGCTGGGGCGGGCAGGTAGCGGCGGTGACTAGAGCTGGGGTTCGCAAGCCTTCTCTTGGTATGTCGTAGGAGTTCTACTCATCTCCATCCTCACAATATTGACGCTGCTGGAGACCCGAGGAAACAATTGTCCTAGTTGCGTGCGCACGCGGACAATTACCCTAGACGACAATCGAAAGTGCCTTGTCCTGACAAACTAATTGACATAGATGGTCCTGTCGAGAAAATAGACTTCAGGACATCAATTGCGGACCTATATGCGGCTTGGCGCAAATGTCTCTGTCGGACACGCGCCTTCGTGCCCAATAGCCGCAGTAGTTGTCTGCCATTCTCTGCTTAGCCGACAAGGACTTCACTGCAAAATAATTGCCCAGTTGAGAGGCGGGTACACACTTGACTAACATACGCGTTCAGCCAAAAGCAGACGATGACGTAGACGCACGCACGTCACCGAGTCGGACAACGAGGGTAGAGGACGATATTCAAACCTATAAGAGAGCCCGCAGGACCAGCCAGTTACGAGGCAAAGCTCGCCGGATGGCTGCGCTATCACTACCGGAAGAAATGTTGCGCGATGCCCAAATTTGGGCTCCCTTTGGCGGCGTACCCGATAGTGAAGTGTTTGTCCGATATGGGATTTCGAAGCGAGAATTCGAAATGCGAGTGCGAAGGACCCGTGAAGTACTCGACTACTGCGGGGAGACGTGACATCGCACTAGAAGTGCGATGCTGCGGCAGCAGCGGTCAATGTGATGAACCTGACGGACTGATCTGCTTGCGTCGACGATCAGTGGCTTCTTCGTGTGGTGCGGGAGTCGCCCGCGGCGTGAGGTCGATGAGTTTGGACATTTCGGGACAGTCCCCACCCCGTCGGACTATCTCGCGCACCGGGCGAGACCCAGCCGGGCACGCGGACGCTGTTCCTGTCGGAGTCCCGCCGCAATCACGCCCAGCCATTGAGCCTGTGGACGTGGTCGAAGGTGGTACGGATCGCGCTGGCCGCCGATGTTCCGCGGTTCTCCAACATTTACTAATTAGTTCGTAAGTATGTCGACTATTTGGCCGTGTGCCTGATTGAATCATGGTGTGCGAGATAACGATGGCCGCAAACTCGACCATGCAACCCTTGCTGTGCTGAGAAGGCGTGCGGTGGAGCAGGTTCAGGCCGGGGTGCATCCCGAACAGGTCGCCGAGACGTTGGGGCTGCACCGCAAGACCGTCTACGGGTGGGTCGCGAAGTTCCGCGCCGGGGGCTGGGAGGCGCTCGAAGCGAAACCGGTGCCCGGCCGACCTCCCACCTTGACCGGCGATCAGCTGGCGAGGCTGTATTCGATCATCGTCGGCACCGATCCGCGTCAGCTCGAGTTCGAGTTCGCCTTGTGGACGCGGAACATGATTCGCGAGGTGATAGGCCGCGAGTTCGGGGTCACGATGTCCGAGGTCACCGTCGGCCGGTGGCTCAAAGCGATGGGATTGTCCCCGCAGAAACCCCTCTACCGGGCGTATCAGGCCGACCCCGAGGCCGTCGAGCAGTGGAAGAGCACGACGTTCCCGAAGATCCAGAAACAGGCCAAGAAGGCGAAAGCGACGATCTACTTCACCGACGAGGCATCCGTGCGCAGTGACTACCACGCCGGCACCACCTGGGCGCCCGTCGGGCACACCCCGGTCGTTGCGGCGACCGGGGCCCGGTTCTCGGTGAACATGATCTCCGCGATCAGTGCCAAAGGTGCTCTGCGGTTCTCGATCATCGATGGCACCCTCACCGCAACGAAGTTCATCGACTTCTGCAAACGCCTGCTCCGCGACAACGACGGGCCGGTGTTCCTGATCCTCGACGGACATCCCGTCCACCGATCCAAGGCCGTCACCGCCTTCGCCGACTCCACAGGCGGCCAACTGACCCTGTTCCGCATCCCCGCCTACTCGCCCCAACTCAACCCAGACGAATGGGTCTGGAAAAACGTCAAACATGACCGCATCGGCCGCTCCGGCATCACCGGACCCGACCAATTCAAGACCCTGTGCACCCGGGCTCTGCGGCGGCTGCAACGCATGCCGCACCTCGTCCGCGGCTTCTTCGCCGACCCCCACCTCGCCTACATCCGCGCCGCCGCATAACCAGTCGACATACTTACGCTCGCCTTAGTAGGATGTATTCCGTCGCACCTTCGGCACCCACCGTCGTAGCCACCTTCGGACCGGGGCAGCCCCGGCCTTACGTAGCAGCCGGATGTAGTCGCGGACGGTGGTGTAGCTTCCGCGGTATCCCATTGTCCGAAGTCCATCGTAGAGAACGGAAGCGGTAGTATGTTCGTCGCCCCACCGCATGTGGAGGTACTCGGCGGACTCGTCCAAGAGGCGGGGACGGCCCGCGCATGGAATGCCGAGTAGCTCGGCGGCATCGGCGGCGCGGTAGAACCGCCGGACCGTGTTGCGCGCCAGCGCAAGCTCCTGACAGATCACCGAAATGGGTAATCCCTGTTCCTTGACGGCGACAACGTCCGCGAAACGGCGGTCGGTGCGCGCTGTGAGGACCGAGCTCTTCTGGCGTGCGCGATCATCTCGTCCGCAGCCTACCGCTGGTGTCCGCCAGCGGTGCGTGCGTTGCCCAATTCCGGATCAATCGCAGATCGCAGATCGCAGACAATAGTGATGAGCAGCAACGGTTTTCTCCACGGACTTGGCAAGGTTATGCCACAAGCGCCAGCGGTCGGCGACTTCGATCGCCTCCCGCGCACCGGCGCGGGCTGCCTCGGCGTAGGCTTCGGCGCGGTCGCGGCGGATCACCCGGGTTCCCGGAGCTTTCTCAGCCACTCAGCCACGGTTCCGGCTCGCCGATCAGTGAGTACATTGACGGGCCGACGGTGTCGGCGCCGGAGGGCGAAGTCGTCGATGCCGAGCTCTTCCACTGTGCTCCTCGACGGGTCCGGCACGCTCGGACCAGCCGCAACAAGGTGGAACGGCCGACGTGCACTCCCCGAGTGAACGCCAACCGCGCACCCGCTCGCCAGGCCAATGCGAGTCCGATCCGCGCGAGGATCCCACTGAGCAGCGGGGTGCGTCGAGAATATGACCCGGTCAGCCCCTCAATCTGCTCGGCGAAGGTCCGTCGACTTCACCCGACGGACGGGCACAAGAACCGACGCACCCGCAGCACGAGACGACTGGGCCGGTTGCCGATCGAAGCGTCGGCGAGAGTGCGGTCGTAACGACTGTGAATCCGCCACGACAAACCCTCGCAGGCCGGGCACGAAGCGGACTGCGCCAGCGGAGACGCCCGGATTCGGATCCCGCCAGCGGTTACGTCGATGGAATCGATCGCCACACCTGTCAGGTGCGGAGGCAGTACACGCAGGTCTCAGCAGCTCTGAGGAACACCAGCAAGATCATCGCCTGCACGATCGATGCCTTCGCAGAGCGACACGCGGACCGTCACACCGTCACACCGTCACGGAAAGTAGTCCAGAACCTGAAAACTGAAACATCGCCGACCGACTCGGACGGTCACCATCGACGATCTCGCGAGAGTTGCGTCGCAACGCCGCCACCCGCACTGGGAAACTCGAATACTGCGCGTCGACCACACAGTGAAAGGCCGACCTCGCCACGCGATGCCCAAGACCGGCGAAGCTCGCGGAATACAGTCGGTTGCGAGAAAATATCTGCAGGACAAACTGCCCGATGTGATTCGACGTCCTCCGGTTCTCAACCCTCCTCCGGACGGGCGCCGATGGTCACCTCATCAGGTGATGAATCCGGTGCGCTGCATCCGCACTCGGGCACACGGGTTCCGCAGCGCCCGACCGGTCAGCGAGCACGCGACCAGTCCCGCTCCAAGCCGCCGCGACGCTCGATGTAGCGCGATTGATAGATCGCCTCGTGTGAAATACGCACCGGCAGGCTCTGATTCAATCGGTCATCGCAACCGTCAGCTGTATGTGCGAATGTAGTTGTTCGCACACGAGTCGTGGCACTAGCCGTGGGTTGGATGCACACCCGTATCAGCACGTTCTCATTCAGTTGCTCAGCCATTCACATGAGATTTGAGGCTCGACTCGTAGGCTAACTCTCCACCAATCACCGTGCCTGTGATGCCGATATCGCGGATCCCGGCGGGATCGATCCGGAGGATGTCATGACTCAGCACGGTGAAATCGGCAAGTTGGTCGGGCATTAGCCTGCCGCGCATCTCCTCGACACCCACTGCGTACGCTGAGCCAAAGGTATACGCAACCAGCGCCTCTTCGACGCTCACTCGTTCGGACGGACCGAACTCCTGTCCGCTGCTTGTTATGCGGTTGACGAGATCATGGATTGACACTAGCGGATTCGCATTGGAAACGGGCGAGTCGGTCGATCCGGGTACCACCATGCCAGCGTCGAGCAAGGACCGCATACGATAAGTGCCGGCGGCGCGCCCGGGACCTACGGCGTCAAGTATGCCATCGCCGAAGTCGGAGATGAACACTCCTTGTGGGACGGGGATGACGTTCAACTCAGCGCATCGTCGCACCTGTTCATCGGTTGCAATCGCAAAGTGCTCAATGCGGTGACGCACCGTACGGGGGGCTTTGGTCTGCGCCGCTTCGATTGCGTCGAGGACATGGTCGATGGCGCGATCTCCAATTGCGTGTGTGGCAACTGTCCAGCCGGCGCAGTGGTATGCGATCAGTGCCTCGTGGAGGTCTTCAGGGGATAGTTGCATGACTCCAAAGTTGCTTGGCTCGCCGCAGTAGCAGTCGTGCACGGCTGCCGAGCGGCCGACCAGCGAGCCGTCAGAGACTATCTTCACTGGGCCGATGCGTAGTCGGTCGTCACCGAGCCCGGTTCGGATCCCCCAGTCGAGTGTTTGCCATCCGGAAGGGCCGTCGGCGATAGCATGTAACGTCGAGTGGAAGGGCATCACCGTCATACGTGGACGAATTATCCCGTCGGCGATCGCCGAAAGATAATGATGCAGTGCGGTTCCGCCGCTGATTCGACCGTCGACGACGACGCCTGGCTCGGTAATGCTCGTGAGTCCATATGCGACCGATTGATCACTTGCAAGTTTGAGATTACGGAGAATGTCGGCGTCTGACAGGGTGGCGGCGGCGTCCCGAATAGGATTCATTGCAGTCTCCTGCAGGAGCCCCTGGGCGCGACCGTCGTCATCGCGGAACACCCGCCCACCGTCTATATTTGGGTATCGTTCGCGATTCGGGTAGCCAGCAAGTTCGAATGCTCTTGTATTGGCAACGATCATATGTCCGGAAACGTGTTCAAGCATACACGGACGTCCGCCTACGGCTTTGTCGATCGCGTCGGCGGTGGGATGCACCCCACCGAGAAAGTTCTGGTCGTAGCCGCTGGCCAGTACCCACGAACCCTGTGGCAACTGTGCCGCGCGCTCCTCGAGCGCGGTGTACAACTCATCAAGGGTCGAAACCATGCTCGGACGTACGTCGACGTTCGCAAGGCGAAGACCAGTGAGGCCGAGATGGTGATGGGCGTCGTGCAGGCCAGGTACTACGCGCGCACCGCCGAGATCGACTTCCGCTTTCGGCTCGATTCCGTCGAGTTCGTCGATGGCAATTATTCGCCCCTGATGCACGGCAATTTGACGTGCCTCGGGATGATTGGGGTCACCGGTCCAAAACTGACCGTTTCGGTAGATGGCATCTACACGCATGGGTGGTCTGCTCCTTGCTCTATAGGGTTCGGGTCAACGTGGACTCGGCGTTCGCAGGGTCTGTGCGGCGGCGAAGGATCCATCGCATGCCGGTCAAACCGACGAGGGTGACAGTGGACAGGGAGGCGAAGAAGGTGGCGACTCCCCACGGTCCTGCGACACCGAGGATCGCTTGGGCCAGAAGGGGTGTGGATCCGCCGATGATCATGGCGCACAATCCGTTGGCCAAAGCGACTCCTGTGTATCGGACATTGGGGGGAAACGCAGCAGAGAGGTAGCTTGCCAGCATGGCGTAATAGCTGGCTCCACCGACCACGAGTACGAGCATGGCGGTCCCGACGAGCCAGATGTTGCCGCTGAGTATTGCGAGAAAGTACGGCACAGTCACCACGAGCGACAGTGTGGCGCCCAACATCATCACTTGGTCACGGCCGATTCGTGAGGCGATCCGGGCGGCGATCGGTTGCCAAATGAACTGGAAGATGGCCATGACAAGACCGAGAAGAAGGACTTCCTGACGAGGGCGCGACAACTCGCTCGTCCACCACGATAAGAGGAAGGTGTTCTGGAAGAACGCGCTCGAGATAGCGAGTGTGCTCGCTGCGATCCCGAATAGGACTACGCCAGGCGCGGTTCGGACGACTGCGACGACTGGTACACGCACGACGTTGTGGTGTTGCTTGGCTTCCCTGAAGTCTTCGGACTCTTCGACCTTCGAGCGGATGAAGAGTCCGACGACGAGGAGGACGGCAGACAATAGGAACGGTACACGCCATCCCCAGGTCATCAGTTGCTGAGTTGGGAGCGTCCCGACTAGCAGGAAGATCAGCGTTGCGAGGATTGAACCCGCTGGCGAGCCTTGCTGTACCCACATGCCAGCGGATGTGCGTTTACTGACGGTTGCATTCTCGGTGGCCATTAGCGTCGCACCGGCCCACTCTCCGCCGACTGCAAGGCCCTGCGCGGAGCGCAGGAGTACCAGTAGGGCCG
This sequence comes from Rhodococcus sp. T2V, assembly GCF_029269925.1. NCBI lineage: Bacteria > Bacillati > Actinomycetota > Actinomycetes > Mycobacteriales > Nocardiaceae > Rhodococcus > Rhodococcus sp. T2V. The sequence continues at coordinate 11,650 of NZ_JARJBD010000084.1, read as the reverse complement.
GCGCAAGTATCCCGACCTGCGCGTAGGTAGGCAGCAGGCCGACCCCAGTGGTGCCGACTCCCATCAGGAACAAGGTGGTGACGAGCACCTTTTTGCGACCCACACGATCGCCGAGGTGCCCGAACAGTACTCCCCCGATCGGCCTGGTGAGAAACCCCACCCAGAATGTCGCGAAACTTGCGAGAACGCCAACTGCGGGTGACGCGTCTGGATAGAAGACCGGCCCGAATACGAGGGCGGCCGCGGTGCCGAAGATGAAGAAGTCGTACCACTCGATTGCGGTGCCGACGAACGCGCCGGCCACTGCTCGACGGCGACGCACATCCGCGGAGGCGGAGGAGATGACCATGTTTTTTTCCTCGGGTGTCTGTTCAAGCTGTTGAGCCGCGGCTGACATGGTGCGACGGCACCGTGAGAGTCCAGGATGTCCCTGGACCGGCCATACTGTCCATAACCGAAATTCGAAGCTCGCTATAGCCGATTGTGATACCTATGTTGAATCTGCGCCGTCTGACCTACTTTCTCACCGTGCTTGATGCGGGAACCCTTACCGCCGCGTCGGAGACCCTCCACGTGGCACAACCGGCACTGAGCCGCCAGGTTCAACTACTTGAGAAGGAACTAGGTCTACGTCTCTTCGAGCGGGAGCGGGGCAGGCTCGTACCCACCCCCAGTGGTGTCGCGATGGGTGCGATCGCACGAACGTTGGTCTCGCAAGCCGACCTTGCCCTACGCGCGGCGGCCCGCTTGCGCGCGGGCGAGGTCACTTACCTTCAGTGCGCAACTACGCCCGTAACCGGACACGCTCTGCTCGCACCGTTTGTCGCATCCCTGACCTCCGACGATCCGGTCATCACTTCTCGAGAGGTCAGCCATCTAGACGTCGAGGAGACGCTTCTCGAGGGAGCCGATTTCGCGATCACGCCCGTACCACCGTCCCCGCATCTGTCTGCCGTCGAACTGGGGCGCTTCCCTGTGTACGCGGTTGTCTCGCTCGACCATCGCTGGGCGCGCGCCCACCGCCAATCGATCACCCTGGTCGAACTCGTGCGCGAGCAACTTGTCGTCCCGCCCACCACCAGCATCAGCCGTCAGGAACTCGACCGGAGCCTGCGACGTGCCGGTCTCGCGCTCACCGACCACCTGGTGTGTGAGGTGGACTCGACGACGATCGCGCTGGCGATCAGCAATCGCAGAGTCGGCGTGACCACAGCACGCGCGCCCGGCCGAGCATGGAACGTCGCGATCGTCGATGATGTTTCCGGCGTGAGCGGGCCGATGATCTCCCTTCATATGACCTGGCTACCCCACCATTATGCGGCGTCGACAATGGAATCCCTTGCACGTCGGCTCTCGCTCTTCCTGGAAACGCTGTATGCATCTGGTGGGTGACGTTTGCCCTCATGGGTAAGCCCCCGCGCCACACTAGGTATTCCAGAAATCGATAGCTGGAAGAGAATGTTGGTCATTGTTGGTATGGATTTGCGTTCGTAAACTCTCGTTCGCTGGCAGCGAGCTAGCGGATAGGAGACTTCGGATGACCAAGCCCATCCATGCAGGCCGCGCGATCGTCGAGTCACTCGAACGCCACGGAGTGCGCCGTGTGTACTCCGTGCCTGGAGAGAGCTTCCTCGCAGTTCTTGACGGCCTTCACGGATCTAAGATCCATAACGTCATCTGTCGCCAGGAGGGCGGGGCAGCCTATATGGCCGAGGCGCACGGGAAGCTCACGGGCATTCCCGGCGTTGCGCTGGTCACCCGGGGCCCCGGAGCCTCGAACGCCTTCGTGGCGGTGCACGCTGCCTGGCAGGACGCCACCCCTCTCGTCCTGCTCGTCGGCCTTGTTCCCGTGAGCGACCGCATGCGCGAGTCGTTCCAGGAGTTCGATCCGTACGGATGGTTCGGCACGCAAACCAAGCGCGTGTTCGTCCTCGACGAACCCTCGAGGGCAAGCGAGGTTATCGCGGAGGCGTTCTTTGCGGCACACAGTGGGCGACCCGGCCCAGTCGTTGTTGGTTTGCCGGAAGACGTTATCGCGGCACCGTTCACAGGACACATGCATGACCCGATCCCGGTCACCGAAGGTGCCGTGTCACATACCGATCTCGACGATCTCGACGCCCATCTTCGAGTCGCTCAGCGGCCATTGATTCTGATCGGTGGTGAGCGTTGGACCTCCGACTCAGCAGCGACCGTCACGGCTTTCGCCGAGCGCAACGGAATCCCGATCGTGCAGGAATGGCATGCAGCAGATCGGGTGCCGACATCGTCACCGTCACTGGTCGGCCAACTCGCTTTCGGTGGACCACCACATGCTGCGCGCATGCTCGACGACGCGGACGTACTGATCTCGGTCGGCACGGTTCCCGGAGATGTCGTCACCGGCGGATACACGCTCCGGCAACAATCCAATGCCGTCAACATCCTTGTCACAATCGATTCCAGCCTACGCGGGCGTTCCGGCACTGTTACATCTCATATCTTGGCTTCACCGAACGCCTTTGCCTGTGCGGTAGCAGATCTGAACCTCGACCGGAAGGAAGAGTGGCAGCAATGGACCGTCACCGGTCGTACGGAGTTTGAAGCCCAGCGAGCGGAACTTCTGGGTGGATCGAACGGCACCGGGGCCCGAATGACAACCGTCATGCGCGCGATCAACGAACGCACGCACGGCGTGCTAAAGACACTCGGCGCGGGAAACCACACCGCGTGGGCTCAGATGCTCCCCGTCAACAGTTATCCAAGCGAACTGGCCACCCGTAACGGGTCGATGGGCTACTCGATACCCGCCGCCGTTGTGGCGTCGCTCGAACACCCGACCCGTACGGTCATTGCGGTCGCGGGCGACGGCGAATTCCTCATGAACGGCCAAGAGTTGGCCACTGCAGCGCAACACGGCGCAGCCTTCCTCATCACGGTCCTGGACAACGGCCAGTACGGCACGATTCGCTCACATCAAGAGTCCCGCTTCCCCGGCCGTGTTTCCGGAACACAACTGGTCAACCCCGACTTCGCCGCCCTCGCACGAGCGTACGGAGGCCATGGCGAGACCGTGCGTGACAGCGACGAGGCGGTCCCCGCCGTTGAACGTGCTCTCAAGGCGGTCGCCGATGGCCGATTCGCCCTCATCCATGTGTACGACCCCGGCGTGCTTCTGCCCTGACGCAGGATCGGTGACCCACAAAGCTGGTGACGCAAAACCATTGCGCCTCACCAAGGAAGTAGACCCCGACCTCTGCAATTTCCGTTACCGATGAATCGCTGCAAGCAATCACGCTCTGGAATGCTCCATCTCCGTATACCGACCGATGAGCAGCATGTGAGTGAAACTCTGTTACAAGCGCGAATCGGCCTTAAATCGAATGACAAGAAGGGCACACCTATCCATGCAGTCATTGTCGGCATCCAGCAACTCGTCATACCGCGTAACAAATCCCGCGACCGGTGCGGTAGTGGAATCATTCACAGCGGCTACCGACACCGAAGTAGAAGCCGCGCTCGCATCAGCACACGAAGGGTTCGGATCTTGGCGCCAGCGTTCGACCCAAGAACGTGCCGCAATCGTCAAACGCATCGGACAGCTGTTCACCGAGAAAGCAGAAATACTCGGTCGCATCATCACAGAAGAGATGGGTAAACCACTATCTCAGGCGGTCGGCGAGGCACGGTTCTGTACCGAAATTTTCGACTACTTCGCCGACAACGGTGAGAAGTTGCTGGCCGACCAAGAAATCGATACCGCCAAAAGCGGACGCGCCGTCATTCAACGACGTCCCGTCGGCCCCCTTCTCGGCATCATGCCGTGGAACTACCCGTACTACCAGGTAGCCCGGTTTGCAGCGCCCAACCTAGTACTAGGCAACACGATCGTTTTGAAACACGCTGAATCGTGCCCACGTTCCGCACTTGCCATTAAGGAGATCATGGACGAAGCGGGCCTGCCCGACGGGGTGTACAACAATCTCTTCGCCACACATGAGCAGATCGCTGTCATCATCTCAGACCCGCGTGTACAGGGAGTTTCACTAACGGGTTCCGAGCGAGCAGGCGCGATAATCGGACAACTCGCCGGCAAGAATCTGAAGAAGGCCGTGCTTGAACTCGGTGGTTCAGACCCATACGTTGTGCTCGATACTGATGACGTCAAGGCCGAGGCCGCGGCGGCGTGGCGCATGCGCCTTCACAATATGGGGCAAGCCTGCAACTCTAACAAACGGATCGTTGTCATGGACGAAATCTATGACGAATTCATCGACGCACTAGTTCAGCTCGCACGAGGACTCAAACCTGGAGATCCCACAGTCGACGAGGACAGCACGTACGCGCCGATGTCGTCACGGGAAGCAGCCGAAACACTCAACGCACAGGTCATGGAAGCCGTCGCGAAAGGCGCAACCCTTCACGCGGGGGGTACGTTGGTTGACGGCCGTGCTGCCTACTATGCGCCCGCGGTACTCACAGGTGTGACAGCGGAGATGGAAGCGTACTCACAAGAGTTGTTCGGGCCGGTCGCCGTTGTATACAGGGCGCGTTCGGAGCAGGAAGCCCTTGAACTTGCGAACGACACAGCCTTCGGCCTCGGGGCGGCAGTATTTTCCACTGACCCTGAGCGTGCCCGCAACTTCGCCGAAAAGTTCGAAGTCGGTATGGCGAACGTCAACGTCCCAGCCGCCCAAGGTGCCGAGTTCCCCTTTGGTGGTGTTAAACGATCCGGATTCGGACGGGAGCTCGGGCCGCTCGGCATGGAAGAGTTCGTAAACAAGCGACTACTGTATATTCACCCCGCAAGAACAGCTACGCTTGCGTGAGTTCAGAATCATGCGCACGTTACAGTTTTCAGAGCTCCGAGGACCGAAAGCCCATGAGGGCTCGAAACATGGTCGACGTGGCAGCGAAGCGGTCTTCGTTGATCAAACGCTCGCACGTTTCAGAGTGCGGCGCCGAGCGTCGTAGTAGGTGAACGGCACGATCAGGAGGCTATGCTCGGTGAGCACCCCTGCAGATCAGCTCGACGCCGCACTCCTTGTTTGTTCTTCCTCGATGTAGTCAATGAACACTTGGTATTGCGGTCGAGCACCGCCGCGAAGAAGAACCGAAGCTGACTTCTCTATTTCGATGGCTATCGTAGGCCCGATCAGCCGTTTCGGTAGCTGAGCTCGGAATTGTGTCGTAGCCAGTGTCTATGACACTGGCGGCTCCGAGGCAATGGGTGCGGAGTTGGCCGTGGAGCCGTGCGACTTGATCGCGCAGTTCACAGTTTTCGGTGTCGAGTTCGCGGATGCGGGTGTGCGCGAGGTGAGGCGTTGCCGCATTGTCGAGTTTGCTGTCGGCGTAGGTGTGTCCGTTGTCGAACGCGCGGGCCTTCTTCACCGGAAGAGGCACCGGTCCCGGCATGAAAATCTACACCAGCACAACGTAGCTCGTATGCGGAGCGGCACCGATCTAACGCTGGGCGGCGCGGGTACACGATGCCGTGACCGTCGACGAACTGATCGCGAAGTTCCGCCACAACCTCGAGAACGTCGACGACATCTCGACGATCCTGAGCCGATTACGACCGGTATCGTAGCGGTCGACTCACCCGAACCACTTGGTAGGGAAGGAACTGCCATGCCTGCAACAGTATTGATTCACGGTGGATTTCACGGCTCGTGGTGCTGGGACAAAGTGCGTCCACTTCTGGAAGACGAGGGGTGGACGGTCTACGCCCCCAGCCTCACCGGTCTCGGTGACCGGGCGTACCTAGCATCCCCGGACGTCACTCTCCGCACCCACGTGCAGGATGTCGTGAACCTCATCGCAGAGCAGGACCTCACCGACGTCGCGTTGTGCGGCCACAGCGCCGCCGGGATGGTCATCACAGGGGTCGCCGATGCCATCCCCGAACGCATAGCCACCCTCGTCTATCTGGATGCTGTGCTTCCCAGCGACGGGGAATCGATGTTCGACATCGCCGGCCACGACAGTCCAATGATCGCCGCGTTCACACGGCAGGCCGCCGAACGCGGGGACGGATGGCTCGTGCCTCCCGACTACTTCAGTGCTGCGGATTTCGGCGTCACCAACCCAACGGACGTCACCTGGGTGGAGCAAAACCTAACCGGTCACCCGATCCGCGCCTTTTCGGATCCGCTGTCGCTGACCGGTGCAGGCAGCCGTATTGCGAACAAGATCTACGTGCGGTGCACTGATTGGAAGAACAGGACGCATCTCGACCGGGCACTCGCCGCCGTCGAGAGCGATCCCGCGTGGACCGTGTACCGCTGGCCCAGCGTGCACGACGTGATGATCACCGAGCCAGATCGAGTGCGCGAATTGTTCGCCTGGCTAGCCGCGGCCACCGGTGAGGGTATGCCGTGATGTCTCGTGGCACTGTGCGCGTGCAGGCCGCGGGCAACGGTCTTTCCGCCGTTTCGCGGCCAGCGCTGCGGTGTTCAGGCAACAGGCTGGTGGCGAAAATCGACGACGCCGTCGCGGTGACTGGCGATCAAGAACGGGTGTCCCAGAGCACCGAATCGGTATTCGGCAATCGCATTTCGATGCCGCCGTGGCAGCGAAACAACGTAGTGGGGCCGACCGAAAGCGGAACGCCGCCATACCGGCCGCCGCCCGCAGGCCGATGCCGGGGCGGGAGAACACCAGACCCACCTCCATGACCAGGGCGGCGCCGGGGGCAAGCGAAACGCATTCGCTACCACCAACCGATGCACAACGATCCACATCTGGGCGGAAACCCCGCAGCGAACGTCAGGCCATCTCATAACACGGCGGCGAGGCGTCCGAGAAATGTGCGATGGCATGGATCACATTCCCTGGATTTCCCTGCTGCGGCTCACCAAAATCACTACTGCCCCGCACACCACTGTGCAGGATGACCGTGTAGCGCCCCTGCCAGCTGATATCCATCGTTGGCGGGGGCTGCGCTTGGCTACGTTCCCCACCACCACTACTGCTGCTCAGCAGTGCCACCACCATCCGGTGCGGCATCCGCTGTAGCGCACAACGTCCCCCACGCCGCGGCAAACCGGGCGACCGTGACCCTTCTGGTCGCCGCATCGGGCAACGCACACCCGAAGACCGCGAATCACCGAAAACCCGCGACCACCCGGACCACGCACCCCCACCGCCCGGATCACCGTCACGGCCACGGACGCGGCAGTGCCGTCGGTGTGGGTGAGCCTGCAGGGCTTCGAGACAATCTTCGGTCGGACGATGATCGCGGCACCGTGCGCGGCGGCTCGGCATCCAGCCACGTCCCCCGCCGACACCGACGTCGCACCATACGATCCGGCACCGTGCCGGTCAACGGAAGATCGTCCATCACCACGGTGACAAGGAGTTCGTGATCAGCGAGAAGCTGCTGCATGACAGAAAGCCTCCCAGTCTCGGGTCACGGCAGAGCACGCTCGCGAGCGCGCCACCGACACGGCACTGACCGCATGAAAGAACCGACACCCGCCGGGACGCCCCAGCGGCAAACCTGCCGTACGGAGCCGAACCGGCGCCGCACGATCCCCCACCGCCCCAAGACGTTAGCCACCGCACGCCACACCCCGAAAGCGTGGCGCGCCGTCGGACCCTTTAGGGTGGCGGGTCCGAACACCGAGGAACATGAGGACGCACCAGGCATGGCCACCGACTACGACGCCCCCAGAGTCACCGAATCCGACGAGACCTCGGATACATCCCTCGAACAGCTCACCGCCCGCCGGAAAGACACCAAGTCCCCCGCCGTGGACGTCGAGGACACCGACACCGCCGAATCCTTCGAACTGCCCGGCGCCGACCTGTCCGGTGAGGAACTGACCGTCCGCGTCCTTCCCAAGCAGGCGGACGAATTCACCTGCACCAGTTGCTTCCTCGTCCACCACCGCAGCCGCCTCGCCGACCCCGCGCAACTGATCTGCCGGGACTGCACCTAACCGAACACCCGGGCCCCGCCGGTACCACGGCCCCCTCCGGGCTCGTCACCGCACAGGGAACCCACATCCCGACACCTCCGGGGGCGGACTCATCCGCGGGCGGCGCGATCTGCCGCCGTCATTCTCCCCGGTGCCGGCCGGATGCCCGCACAGCCGACCCCGGGCCCGCGTTCGGATTCGGATTCGGATTCGGGGCGGAGCGGTGAAAGCCCGGATCGACGGTCAGATCCTGGGTGTCGGCGAAGACCAGCCGCCCGTCGTCGAGCGCGACCGCCCACCGATGCACCGGCGCCCACTCGTGCCCACCACCGCCCGGGTCGGTCACCGCCGCATAATCCTCGACCACCTCACCGGTGAGATCGGCCCCGGAGCTCCTGCGGACCAGCACCCGGACACCGACCGTCAACTCCGGGCCATCGACCGGCCGGCTGCCGCTGTATCGGGCCATGTTGATGCACCTCTTCGCTCGGCGAAACTCCCGAGATCGAGCATAAGCACCGACCGGCACGGTACGCGACCCGACCTGCACGAACACACCGTCATACACGGCAACGACGCCTGCCTCGCGGCGTCGAGCCTGCACGAGAGGGCCGGCACCAGGCTGCCGGTCCCTGCCGCAGGACCCGGCATCAGCAGCGCCTCCCCCAAACGGTAAGTCCCACTGCTACTGCCACTGAACAACAGACTCGACGAACTCACGCAGCACCAGCACCGCGAGCACCGGAAATCATGCACGAACCAGTCGAGGATTACAGCCGCGAGCATTCCGGCTGAAACACCCCGGGTGAGCCTTTCCTGCGCTCGCGGAGCAATGCGTCAGAAACGTCGCGTCGGATTCCGTCGCACAATCGAAGGAAAGGGGAGCGCAATCGCGTTGGAGGTGACCATGCGTCGGGAGGAACCGGCACCGGTACCGGTGGCCGCACCGATCCGGTGGTGGCGGCTTGGCCCGTGGAGCCGCAACCACCTGATGCGTCCCAGCGACCGCATCGAGGCCATGATCGTGCTGCTCACCGCGGCCGTGGTCGTGCTGCTGATCCCCGTCGCCGCCGCGTTCGGCACCGTGACGCACACCCGGCTCGAACAGCAAACCCACACGCTGCGCGCCGCCGTGCACCAGGTACCGGCGGTCCTGCTCGAGGACACCTATCTCGCCCCCGACACCCCGACTACGCGATTCGGCCCGTCGGCACCCAGCACACCGCCCGAGCCCGCTGGACCACACCCCACGGGGAACGCACCGGAGCCGTGCCCACCGACACCCCGGCGAAGGCCGGCCAGACCATTACCATCAGCGTCGACGCCGACGGCAACCTCACCGGCCCCATCCCCAACAGCCGGCAAAACACCGTCCTCGCGGTGACCGCCGCCTGCGGGGTCTGGGCACTCACCGCCGGCACCGTCGTCCTCACCACCGCACTCGCACACACACTGTTCCACCGAAACCGGCTGCGGCGCTGGGCACACGAGTGGAAACAGTTCGACAGACCACCGCGATAGACTCGAGCGACGTCGCGTACTCCATCCCCCGTCGGGCGGACCGACCACAGCACCCGGCGGTCATCGTGTCAGCGCGATCACGAGTCACCAGCGGGACGACGTGTCATCTCAACCCCGCAGGCTGCGCGCGGATCAGGTCGGGACCCGCGGCGATCGTGCGAGGCTGCCCAGCTCGTCCAGAACCTCATCGACGGCGGAGGTCGGGAGACGGACATCATCGCCCTCCGACGCCCGGAGACGACCACGAACGAAGGCGAGCATCGCGAGTTCACGCTCGAGGTCGGATGCAGTCCGGGCGCTCACGGTCTCATCCTGCCCTGAATCGTGCGAGTGTCGCAGCGTCCGCGGGTTCAGGAAGCGCGGTCTCGCTCGTACTGCGCGGACTGTCGGTGGAGTGTTCGTCGTTCGTCTTCGGTGTATCCGCCCCACGTTCCGTGACGTTCCCTGGCTTCGAGTGCATAGTTGAGGCACCGGGCGCGCACGGAACAACGTCGGCAGATCCGCTTGGCTTCACGTATCCGACTCTTGCGTGGTTCGCCGCGTTCGTTGTCGGGGTGGAAGAACACCGTGGGGTCAGCATCCCGGCAGGCGGCGGCCAGTTGCCAGTCCCAGGACTCGGCGACCGGTGTCGGAAGTTTCAACATCAACGCAGGCATGGGTGTCCGTCCCGTGCCCGCCGGTACTCGTTGATCAACCCGTCGGTGGAGCTGTCCCCAGCTCGGACGGAACTCTCAGGCCCCCAGAGGGCCGACCCCAGTTCCAATGCTGATGTCTTGCCGAGTTCGACGCCCCATTGGTCGAACGAATCGATACCCCACACGACTCCCTGCACGAACACCTGGTGCTCATACAGGGCGATCAACTGGCCCAGGGCCGACGGGGTGAGCCTGGTTCCGAGAATCGTCGTGGAGGGCCGGTTTCCGGGCATCACCTTGTGCGCGACCAGCTCGGCCTCGGTACCCTCGGCAGCGATCTCGTCTGCTGTCTTGCCGAACGCCAGCACCTTCGACTGAGCGAGCATATTCGCCATCAACACCCCGTGCATCGACCCCACCCCGTCGAGGGTCGGTAGATCAGCGAGGGGCTGCGCGAACCCCAGAAAGTCCACAGGAATCAACCGCGCGCCCTGGTGCAGCAGCTGATGGAACGCGTGCTGACCATTGGTCCCGGGCTCACCCCAGAACACCTCACCCGTCGCCGCACCGACCGGGATCCCGTCCGCCCGTACCGACTTGCCGTTCGATTCCATCGTCAACTGCTGCAGATAAGCCGGGAACCGTGCCAGGTCGTGCGAGTACGGCAGCACCGCACGAGAATCGCAACCGAAGAAGCTCCCGTACCAGACCCCCAGCAGACCCAGGAGGACCGGCGCGTTCGCTTCCAGCGGGGCGGTACGGAAATGCTCATCAATGGCATGGAACCCGCCGAGGAACTCGGCAAAGCGATCACGGCCGATCGCGGCCATCACCGCAAGCCCGACGGCCGACCCCACCGAGTACCGTCCCCCAACCCACTCCCAGAACCCGAACACGCTGTCCGGGGCGATGCCGAACGCGGCCACCCGCTCGGCATCGGTGGACACGGCGACGAAATGCCGGGACACCGCGTCCTGACCCAGTGCGTCGGTGAGCCACCGGCGGGCCGCGGCCGCGTTCGTCATCGTCTCCAGCGTGGAGAACGTTTTGGAGGCCACGATGAACAACGTGCTCGTGGGATCGAGGTCCTCAGAGTCGACAGCAGGTCCGTGGGGTCGATGTTCGACACGAACCGCACATCGGGGCCGTCCGCGTAGTGCCGCAACGCCCGGCACACCATCGCCGGCCCCAGGTCCGAACCCCCGATGCCGATATTGACCACGGTGGTGATGGGCTTCCCGGTGGCCCCTCGCCAGTCCCCGGACCGCACCCGGTCGGTGAACTCGCCCATCCGACCGAGCACCGCGTGCACCTGCGCGATCACGTTCTGCCCGTCCACGATCACCTCACCCTCGGGCGGCATCCGCAACGCCGTGTGCAGCACCGCGCGATCCTCGGACGTATTGATGCGTGCGCCCGCGAACATCGCGTCCCGGCGTTCCTCCACCCCCGCCGCCCGGGCCAGATCCAGCAGGAGCCCGAGGGTTTCGCGGGTGACACGGTGCTTGCTGTAGTCGATGTAGAGATCAGCGGCGGTGAGGGCAAGGTCGGTGCCGCGGTTCGGGTCGGTGTCGAACAATTCCCGCAGGTGCG
>NZ_JARJBD010000083.1:0-45680 GCF_029269925.1 Rhodococcus sp. T2V | reverse complement strand
GTGGCGCCGGCCTCGTAGCAGTCCACCGCCTTCTGCACGTGCTCGTCCATCGTCAGCGGCAGGTCCTCGCGGAAGTCGTCCGGCTCCCACTCGGGACCGTACGGGGCACACGTGATGACCAGCTTCTCCTGGTTTTCGGGGAAGAGGGCGTCGTCGTGGAAATGCATGGGTGTTCTCCGTTTCGAAATCGGAACTGATGACCAGGGGAAGTGAGAAATTCAGAAGGGCCGGTCGCCGACGATTCCGGCGCGTTCCATCTTGCGGACGGCGGGCCAGTAGTCCTGGACGGCGTAATGCTGTGTGGACCGGTTGTCCCAGATCGCAACGCTGTTCGGGGTCCACCGCCACCGCACCTGGTACTCGGGGATCGAGGCCTGGCTGATCAGGTAGTTGAGCAGGTTGCTGCTGCCGGGCGCGTAGTCGATGCCGTACCGGATGTTGTCCGGGGTGTGGTAATTGACGAAGTGGGTTGCGAAGGAATTGACGAACAGGATCTTTTCGCCGGTCTCCGGGTGGGTGCGCACCACGGGGTGCTCGGCGTCGGGGAACCGCTCGTGCAGGGCGTGCCGCTGCTCCGGCGTCTGGGCCGCGCCGAACGAGGCCTCGATGCTGTGCCGGGCGCGCAGTCCGCCGATCTGCTCCTTCACCCGGTCGGGGAGTTTCTCGTAGGCCAGCGCCATGTTCACCCAGATGGTGTCGCCACCGACCGGCGGCGTCTCGACGGCCCGGAGCACGCACCCCATGGGCGGGTTCTCACGCCAGGTGGCGTCGCAGTGGAAAGCGTTCTCGTAGTGCTCGGCCGGGCTGTCGAGGTCCTTGTAGATCCGCACCAGCCCGGGATGCTCGGGGTCGCTGCCCGCGACGGGATGATCCTCGAGCGGCCCGAAGCGCTCGGCGAGCGCCACGTGCTCGGCACGGCTCATGTCCTGGTCGCGGAAGAACAAGACCTTGTACTCGAGCAGCAGTTCCCGGAGTTCGGCGAACAGGGCGTCGTCGCGAGAGACGTCGCCGAGGTTCACGTCGAACAATTCGGCGCCGAGAGAGCAGGTCATCGGCGTCAGCCGGAACGAACCCGAGGGGGAGAGGATCGCGTGCCGCTCGGGTGAATACGTCAGTTGCGCGGTGTCGTTCATGATGGTGTCTCCGTCGTGGTGAGGGTGGCGCGGCTCAGAGCCGGAACACCGAGGAGCCGATGCTGGTGCCGGATTCGAGGTCGCGGTGCGCCTGGACGGCGTCCTCGAGTCCGTAGCTCTGGTTGATCTCGATGCGGATCCGGCCCGCCTCGACGTGGCCGAACAGTTCACCGGCGAGTTCGGCGCGCTCCGCCGGGTCGGCGATGTAGTCGGCGAGCGCGGGCCGGGTGACGAACAGCGAACCCTTGACGGCCAATTGCATCGCGTTGATCGGCGGAATCGGTCCCGACGCCGTGCCGAAGCACACGAGCAGTCCCCGCCGGGAGAGGCAGTCGAGCGAGGTCTCGAAGGTGGACTGGCCGATGCTGTCGTAGACGACGGGAACGCCGGCGCCGTCGGTGATCTCGCGGACCCGTTCGGCGACGTTCTCGCGGGTGTAGACGATCACGTGCTCGCAGCCGTGGGCGCGGGCGATCGCGGCCTTCTCGTCGGTGGAGACCGTGCCGATCACGTTGACGCCCAGCAGCTTCGCCCACTGGGTGAAGATGAGTCCGACACCGCCCGCGGCGGCGTGGAGCAGCACGGTGTCGCCGGCCTTCAGCGGGGCGATGCGGCGCAGCAGGTAGGCCGACGTGAGTCCGCGCATCGTCATCGCGGCGGCCGTGTCGAAGCCGATCGCGGACGGCAGCGGAATGAGCGGAGCGGCAGGCATCACGCGTTCGGTGCTGTAGGCGCCGAGCGGGCTGCCCGTGTAGGTGACGCGGTCGCCGACCTGCACGTGGGTCACTCCGGTGCCGACCGCCTCGACCACACCGGCGCCCTCGACGCCCATGCCCGCGGGCAGTTCGGCCGGGTAGAGGCCGGTGCGGAAGTAGGTGTCGGCGAAGTTCAGGCCGACCGCCTCGTGGCGGATCCGGACCCCGTGCGGGCCGGGTTCTCCGACCTCGACGGACTCCCACCGCATGACCTCGGGTGCGCCGTGCTCGTAGAACCGAACAGCCTGTGCCACAGTAATTCTCCTCTTCGACGTGATGATCGGCGCGGTACCGCTGCGGAACTGCTCGCGGGGGCGGGCCGGGGTGACCCGGTGCCGTGGGGTAGCTCTCCGCGCCGTCTCTCTGTGATGCACCTAACAGTAGGGGCGCGTCCGGTCGTATGCTTATCCTGACGGGACAGGAGGCCTATCATTTCGGGACACGGCCAGGTGTCGGGACAGAGCAGGGGCGGGACATGAAACCCCTCGCGCGTTACGCATCACTGAACGGGTACGTGGAACTGTGCCGGTCGCTCGGACTCGAGCCGGCGCCGCTGCTGCGCGCCGCCGGCCTCGACCCGTCCGGGCTCGGCCTGCAGGACCGCTGGATACCCGCCGCAGCGATCGCGCGACTGCTCGAGCAGTCGGCGGACAGATCCGGATACGCGGATTTCGGGGTTCGCCTCGCCGAACGCAGGCAGTTCTCCAACCTCGGACCGCTCAGCCTCGTCGTCCGCGAGGAACCCGACGTCCGGAGCGCCCTGCGCGTCCTCACCCGCTACGACCACACGTACAACGAGGCGCTGCGCACCCGGATGTCGGAACGTGGCGGGCTGGTGACCCTGCGAATCGAACTCGACGTGGGGGAGGCCACCGACATCCGGCAGTCGGTGGAACTGGCGGTCGGGGTGCTGCACCGGCTGCTGCGGGGCTTCCTGGGCGGCGGCTGGAAACCGCTCGCCGTCTGCTTCCCGCACCCGGCACCGGCCGACGCCGCGACGCACCGCCGGCTGTTCGGGCCTGCGATGAAGTTCGACCACGAGTTCGCGGGCATCGTCCTCGAGGCCGGCGACCTGAACGCGCCGAACAAGATGTCCGATCCGCTGCTCCGCCCCTACACCCAGCAACTGCTCGAATCGTGGGAGCCGTCGGACGACGTGACGATCGTGAGCCGGGTCCGCGAGTTGATCGAACTGCTGCTTCCCACCGGCCGCTGTTCGGTCGAGCAGGTGGCCCGCAGCCTGGGGGTCGACCGGAGAACCGTGCACCGCCGTCTCGCCGAGAGCGGGGAGTCGTTCTCCACCGTCCTCGACGGCACCCGCACCGAACTCGCCGAACGGATGGTCGCGAATCCGCGGCTGAACCTCACCGAGATCGCGGACATGCTGGCGTTCTCGGCGCCGAGCAACTTCTCACGGTGGTTCCGCGGCCGGTTCGGGGTCAGCCCGAGCAGATGGCGAGCCGAGCACGCGGACGTCAGACCCTAGTGGGATGCCAGGCCGCCACAGCCCAGATCACGACCGCGTCGAGCGCGATGAGGGTGATCGCCCACATCGGGTAGTACGGCAGCCACAGGAAGTTGACGACGATCGACAGACCGCAGATCACGAAGGCGGCGCCGCGGGCCCACGTCACCCCCGCGAGCAGAGCGACACCCGCCGCCGCGACCAGCGCCCCGAGCACGATGTGGGTCCACCCCCACGAGGTGACGTCGAATTCGTAGGTGTATCCGGCCTCGACGACGAGCACCTCGTCCTTGGACACGGCGGAGAGGCCCTGCAGGATCTCGAGCACCCCGACGGTGACGAGGAGGACCGCTGCGCCCAGTTGCGGTGACGTGCGGGCCGGACCCGCTGCGGACGTCATGAGCGGATACTCGCGTAGTTCTGCAGGAACCGGGCTTCGACCATCGACATCGCCGCGATCTCCGAGGGGTCGACACTTTCGTTGGGGGCATGGATCAGTGCCCGGGGTTCCTCGACGCCCATCAAGATGATCTCGGCGTCCGGGTACGTGTCGGCGAGGACGTTGCACAGCGGAATGGAGCCGCCCTGTCCCAGCATGACCATGGGCCGGCCGTAGGCCTCCTCCATGGCCGCACCGAGGGCCCGGTAGGCAGGTCCGTCGGTGCGGGTCCGGTACGGCGCCCCCGAGCCCTCGACCTCGACGTCGACGGCCACCCCCCACGGCGCCGCGGAATGCAGATGGTCGATCAGCGCTCGCTGTGCCTGCGCGGGTTCGAGCCCGGGCGGTATCCGCAGGTTCAGGCGGGCGCGTGCCCGCGGTGCGATCGCGGCCGCCGATCCGACCACCGGCGGGCAGTCGATGCCGAGGACGGTCAGCGCCGGACGCGCCCAGAGCATGTCGGAGACGGTGCCGTCGCCGAGAAACGATTCGGTGTCGAGCATGCCGGCGTCGGTGCGGAACTGTTCCGGTGGGTAGAGTTCTCCGGTCCAGGTCTGGGTGTTGTCCACACCGTTGACGGTGGTGTTGCCCTTGGCGTCTCGCAGCGTTGCCAGCATCGCGATCAACGCGGCGAGGGCGTCCGGGGCGGCGCCACCGAACATGCCGGAGTGCAGATCGGAGGTGAGTGCTTCGACGGTGACGACGACGTTGACCAATCCCCGCAGGCTGACAGTGGCGGCCGGCAGGCCCACATCGGCGTTACCGGTGTCGCACACGAGAATCGCGTCGGCGCGCAGGAGATCGGCATTTTCGCGGACGAAGGCTTCCAGACCGCCGGTGCCCTGCTCCTCCGACCCCTCGACGACGAGTTTCAGGTGCACGGGGAGTTCGGCTCCGAGGGCTCGCAGCGCCGTCAGGTGGACGAGGATGTTGCCTTTGCAGTCGGCGGTGCCGCGTCCGTACCAGCGTCCGTTCCGCTCGGTGAGCTGGAACGGTGGTGTTTCCCAGGCGGTGTCGTCGAGCGGGGGTTGGACGTCGTAGTGGGCGTAGAGCAGCACGGTAGGGGCGTGCGGGTTCGGGGAGGGGCGTGACCCGACCACGGCGCGGCTGCCGTCGGGCGTTTCTTCCAGACGGGCGTCGGTGAAGCCGTGCTGCGCGAATTTCGCTCGCACCCATACGGCCGCACGGTGGCATTCTTCGGGAGGGTACCGGCGGGGGTCGGCCACCGACTGCATGGCGACGAGTTCGGTCAGTTCTTCTCGCGCCTGCGGCATCAGGTCGCTGATGCGTTCTCTCAGGTTCATCGCTCACTCACCTGCCACGTCGCTGGTCTCGAGGTCGCCGACGAACTGCTGGAATTCGGGAAGTTTGTCGGGGCAGTAGATCTGGATGATCAATAGTTCCCCCTTCACCACCCGTTCGTCCACGACGACGGGCCGGGTTCCCGGCCCGCCCGCTCCGTTGGCCATCTGGGACAGCAGCGTGGCCCGGGCGAGGGGAGCGTTCGGATTGGCGCAGATCGCCCCGCCGTCGTCCCCGAGCACCCCGACGATCTGGTCGTGCGACGGTGCCCGGGCACCGGCCGAGTCGAGGGCCGCGATGAGCTGATCCGCCTTGTCGTCGGCTTCCCGGTTCGACGAGACGTAGGGGAAGAGGAGCAGGGCGATGATCGTGAGGATCACGATGATGAAGGTGACGAGACCATAGATGATCATGCGGTCGCGTCGGCTCGAGGCTTCCTTCGCGGTGGTCATGACTCGCTCTCCTCGGGTTGCTTCCACGAGGGCTTCCGGGCCCTGTAGAACAGGTAGGGCACGAGCAGGCCGAGGCCGAGTGCTCCCGCGCCGACGATCAGGACGTACACGCCGGCATTGCCGGAACTGAACTGCGACGGCGGGATGAAGCCGATGAGGAGAGCGGCGAGTGAGGCGGCGAACCCGACCCCGCACAGTCCGACCAGCATCGGTGCCCGGTATCCACGCGGGTGGTCGGGGGCCTTGCGGCGCAGCTGAACCGCGGCGACGAACATCAGCAGGTACATGATCAGGTACACCTGCGTGGTGATCACCGAGAAGATCCAGTACGCGCTCGACACGTCGGGGATGAACGCGTAGAGCAGGGCGATCACGGTGGTGACCAGGCCCTGCGTGACCAGAATGTTCTGCTGCACGCCGTGCTTGTTGACCCGCTGCAGGAACGGCGGCAGATAGCCTTCCTGCCGGGAGATGAGCACCAAGCCCTTGGACGGGCCGGCGAGCCAGGTCAACATGCCACCGAGCGACGCCGCCACCAGCATGATTCCGATCACCGGTGTGAGCCATTGCCAGCCGAATTCCGCGAAGACCGCGTCGAATGCCTGCATCACCCCGGCGGTCAGGGACAGCTGTTCGGCCGGCACCACCCAGCTGATCGCCAGCGCGGGCAGGATGAAGATCGCCAGGACCAGGCCCATGGACAGGAACATCGCGCGAGGGAATTCCTTGCCCGGGTTCCGCAGGGACGACACGTGCACCGCATTCATCTCCATGCCGGAGTAGGAGAGGAAGTTGTTGACGATCAACACGAGGCTTGCCAGACCGGCCCACGCGGGCAGCAGGTGGTCGGCGGTCATCGGTGCGGCGGAGGCATTGCCCTGGCCCAGGAAGACCGTTCCCAGAATCACCAGCAGTGCACCGGGCACCAGGGTGCCGATGATCAGGCCGGCGCTGGAAAGACCTGCCACACCCTTCGTTCCGCGCGAGGAGATGTAGACCCCGGACCAGTAGGTCACCATGATGACTATCGCGGTCCACACTCCGTTGCTCGCGAGGGCCGGGTTGATGACGTAGGCGAGCGTGCTTGCGACGTACCCGAGCAGACTCGGATAGTAGAAGATCGTCATGGCGAACTGGCACCACACCGCCAGGAATCCCATCGGCTTGGAGATCCCGCGGGAGACCCAGTTGTAGACGCCGCCTTCCCATCCCGATGCCAGCTCGGCCGACACCAGCGATGTCGGCAGCAGGAACACCAGAGCGGGGATGAGGTACAGGAACACGCACGCCAGGCCGTACACGGCCATCGTCGGCGACGGACGCAGGCTCGCCACCGAACTGGTGGTCATCAACGCCAGGGCGAGCCAGGAAATCCACGACGCCGCCGGACCGCGGGTGCGGGCCTCGGCCTGGGCGGGCGGCTGGTCGGCGGGTATGTCCGGCGCACTCATGACATCCACCTGTCTCGGAACCGGCGGTCGGCGTTCCCGGCCTCGCTGCTGCGTGTCATCCCACTGCCCTCCTAGTCGACAACCCGCAGGTCGTGGCTGGTGTTGTTCAGGCGGCGTCCGCCGTCTTCGGTGACGGTGACGATGTCGTCGATGCGGATCCCGAACCTGCCCTCGAGATAGATGCCCGGTTCGATCGAAAAGCACATGCCGGGGACGAGGAGCTGTTCCTCGCCCTCGACGATGTACGGCGGCTCGTGCGTGGTGACCCTGATCCCGTGTCCGGTACCGGGTCTGGTCCCGGCGTGACGAGCAGACCGTCCAAGCCCGCGGCGACGGCGTCGTGCACGACTCGTGCCACTCGGGCGGGGTAGTCTTCGCCGGTGAACGGCGTGGGCGTCGGATGCGCGATCGATGTCATCGAGCCCTCCGGTGAGTGTGGAGATCTTCGACTGCCACCCGAAATCCGAGACAAAGAAACCGAATTCGTATTGCGAACTCGCCACGTCCATGACCGCATGACGACGGATGCTCAGGGCACTCCGCTCGATCGGCACCGCATCGCCACGGTCCACCTCCCACGGGCGCGTCAAGGCCCGCCAAATCGAATTGTGCGCCTGCCCGGACCGAAATCGCAGCAGAATTCCGGTAAAATTCAATTGCCATCTTGGTAACGGGACGAAGCCGGCGCAGTTCTCCAGTTGGATATCGGACTGATGCGACCGATCTCGGCCCATCGCAGACGTGGCGGTTGCACCATGAACGACATGGCCCGTGACTCCGTCGACGGACGGGACTCCGGCGAGGGTATCCCCGCGGGCGCCCAGACCATGACCGTGCGCGGCGCCGCGTTTCTCGGCGTCGGCTCGATGGTCGGTGCCGGCATCTTCGCCCTCCTCGGGGAGGCCGGGGCCGTGGCCGGCTCCGCGGTGTGGCTGTCGTTCCTCCTTGCCGGCGTGGTGGCCACCTTGCAGGGTTATGCCGTCGCGAAGTTGGGGGCGCGCTACCCGTCCTCGGGTGGCATCGTGACATTCCTGCTGCAGGGGTATGGCCGTGGGCACATCACCGCGATCACGTCGTGGCTGCTGTACTTCGCGGCGCTCATCGTCACCGCCATGGTGGCCGTCTCGTTCGGGAGTTACGGGGCGGCACTGTTCTTCGACGATTCGGGTGTGTGGAGCCGCATACTCACCTCCGGCGTGGTCGTGCTCGTGGCGGCGATCAACATCGCAGGCACCAGGTTCATCGACCGGGTCCAGACCGGGATCGTGGTGATCCTTCTCGCGGTGTTCGCCCTCTTCGTCGTCGTCACCCTCGCTCAACTCGACCCGAGCCTGCTTGCACCGTCCACGTACCCGCCGACACTGGATATCGTCGGCAGCGTGGCGCTGACCTTCTTCGCCTATCTGGGCTTCACCGTCATCAGTTTCACCGGCGGCGACCTTCCCGACCCGCGTCGCAACCTGCCCCGTGCGATGTACCTGGCCCTGGGCATCACGATCCTCCTGTACGTGCTGATCGCCCTCGGAGTCTTCGGAACCCTGACCGTGCAGGAGGTCATCGACAACGGCGATACGGCCCTCGCCGTTGCGGCCCAACCCGCCCTCGGCGACGCCGGTTTCGCGATCATGGCTCTCGCGGCGTTGCTGGCCACCTCCTCGTCGGTCAACGCCAACGTCTATGCAGCGGCCGGCTCCACCGCCAAACTCGCCGAATCCGGGACCTTTCCACCGGTGTTCGGTAGTCGAGCCTGGGTCGGGGGCACTCGCGGGTTGACCATTTCGGTCGCGCTGATCCTGCTCCTGGCGAATCTGGTGGATCTCACCGCCATCGCCTCCCTCGGCAGCGCCGTGGCCCTCGCGATCTTTCTCGTGACGTCGATCGCGGCCTACCGGCTGCGCCACGAAACGGATTCCCGCGCAGGCATCCTCGTCGCCGGAATCGCGTTGACCGTCGTCGTTCTCGTCGTCTTCGCCGTGCAGACGCTGCTGACCGCCCCGGAGACGTTCGTGGCGATGATCGGGATCGTGGTGCTGGCGGTTGTGCTCGAGTTGTTCTGGAGTACGGTGCGCGCTCGCCGGGCGTCCCGCACGCAGTGAGGGAGTGGGGCGCGGGCTCAGCGGACGGGTGGGACGGGCAGAAACGGCCGGATCTCGTCGTCGCCGGGGCGGATGACCCCGGCGTGGGACTCGGGCACCTCCTGCCACGCGCCCTCGAGGTCGCGCAGCGGTTCGGACACCACGAACCGGGTTTCGTCGCCCAGCTCGTGCAACACCTCCACCTCGGGGTGCAGGGCGCGCACCTTGTCCATCGCGGTGGAGAAGAACAGCGAGCGCGTCTGCTGTTCGGTCGAGTACCGGAATACCCAGACGGAGACGCCGTCGGTGGTGGCGATCGTCGCCTGTACCGGGTTCTCGACCCCGTGCCGGGCGCCGACGTCCTCGACGAACCCGACGGCGCGTGCGACGGCGGTGAACGGGTCGTCGGTGAGTCCGAACGTCAGCGCGAGGAAGAACAGTGTCTCGGAGTCGGTGGATCCTTCGATCTGCGGGTAGAGACTCGGGTCGACGGCCAGGGCAAGATCGCGCTTCATCTCGGTGAATCCGCGCAGCGCGCCGTTGTGCATCCACAGCCAGTTGCCGTGCCGGAAGGGATGACAGTTGCTGCGCTGCACGGGAGTTCCGGTCGATGCGCGCACGTGCGCGAAGAACAGGGGCGTCCGGATCTGGCGCGAGATCTCCTGCAGGTTGCGTTCGTTCCAGGCAGGTTCGATGCATTTGAACAGGGCCGGGGTGGGGCCGTCCCCGTACCAGCCGAGGCCGAACCCGTCACCGTTCGTGGTGGTCGCACCCATGCGGGAGTGCAAGCTCTGGTCGATCAGGGAATGGACCGGCCGGAAGAGGAGGTCCTCGACGAGGATCGGATCGCCGGAGTATGCCATCCACCTGCACATCTTCTCATTCAAGCAGGTCGAGTCTGCTGACGTAGTGGCTTCCGTCATCGATCGGATTGTCGGGTGGGAGGTAGCCCTCGCCGACGCGTCGGAAGCCGGCCTTCTCCAGCGCCCGCCACGACGCCCGGTTGGGGACGACGACGGGGACGACGATCGCGGTGGCGTCGGGCAGGTCGGCGCGGCACTTGGCGACGAACGCCCGGATCATCGCCGTTCCCAGCCCCTGGCCGATACACCCGGGGTCGCCGACGAAGTAGTCGATGGAGATGCTGCCGGGTGGGATCTCGACGAGGGCCGCGAGGAGCGCGAGGTCCTCGGGATAGTCGGCGATCCGGTACCGCTGGATGAAGCCGAACGGCACGCCGCCCCGCAGCACGAGGAAGTCCTCGCAGGGTTCGGTGCCGTCGATGCTGCCGCCGAAGTCGCGCTCGATGTCGGCGTCCGCGGTGTCGTGGTTCCAGAACCGCGCGACGTGCGGTTCGCGGAGCCATCGTTGCAGTTGAGGGAAGAATTCGCGGGTCGTGTGGACGAATTCGAAGGTGACTGCGCCGGCGCTCACGGTAGGGAAACTAGCACCACCCGAGTCGATACAACTTCGGTATCGATAGCGAGAATCTTTGACTTGGACATGTATCGAACATCCCTCTAGCGTGATTCCTATGACTCAGGTCACGCTTCCGGATCGGGGCGTGATCAGAGTCCCCCAACTTCGTCACCCCCCGAATCCAGAGAGAGGAGTCACCGATGACCCTCCCCCTCGCCGTCTCGCCGGCAGTCGACAGCGCGGTCTCCAAGATCTTCCGCCGTGTCGTGCCGCTGTTCATCGTGATGTTGATCTGTAACCAGCTCAACCGCTCGAATATCGGCTACGCCCAGACCCACCTCGAAGCAGATGTGGGCATCGGCGCCGCGGCGTACGGATTCGGCGCGGGTGTCTTCTTCATCGCCTACGCGATCTTCGAACTGCCGTCGAACGTGCTGATGGAGAAGTTCGGCGCCAAGGTGTGGCTGACCCGCATCATGATCTCGTGGGGCCTGGTGTCCGCGGCCATGGCGTTCGTCAACGGCCCCGAGATGTTCTACGCCCTGCGCTTCCTGCTCGGTGTCGCCGAGGCCGGATTCTTCCCGGCCATCATCTTCTACTTCACCCGCTGGCTGCCGAACAACCACCGCAGCCGGGCCACCGCCCTGTTCATCGCCGGTTCCTCGATCGCGGCCGCCATCTCGGGACCGATGTCCGGACCGCTGCTGTCCCTCGACGGACTCGGCGGGCACCACGGCTGGCAGTGGATGTTCGCCCTCGAGGGCCTGCTGTCGGTGGTCGTAGGGTGCATCGCCTACCGCCTGCTCGACTCGAAGATCGACGACGCGAAGTGGCTCACCGGCCCGGAGAAGCACGACCTGCAGGCCGTCATCGCCGAGGAGGACGTGCTGCGGAGCGAGGCGTCCGCGAAGCGCGGCGAGTCGGGCTCGCGCTGGAAGCTGCTCCTGCAGCCGCGGATCCTGGTGTGCTGCGGCATCTTCTTCGCGATCACCATGGCGATCTACGCCAACACGTTCTGGCTGCCGTCGATCATCCGCCGCATCCCGGGCACCACCGACATCACGGTCGGGCTGCTGTCCTCGCTCCCGTGGATCTGCGCGATCTTCGCGATGTACTTCTCCAACCGCTCCGCCGACCGCACCGGACGGCACAAGCCGTACCTCGTCGCCGCGCTGCTCATCGGCGGTATCGGCACGATGGCCGCCGCGTTCGTCACGCCCTGGCTGGCCCTGCCGCTGCTGTGCCTCGCGACGATGGGCTTCAAGAGCGCGAGCCCGCTGTTCTGGTCGATTCCGCAGCGCACGCTTCACCCGATGGTGCTGGCACCGGCGATCGCGATCATCAACTCGCTCGGCAACCTGGGTGGATTCGTGGCCCCGTTCGGCTTCGGTGTCATCAAGGAGCAGACCGGCACGGTGACGATGGGCCTGATCGTGCTGTCGCTCTTCGCCCTGGCCGCCGCCGCGGCGGTGACGTACTTCCGGCGCGACAAGGAAGACATCGACGAAGTCGCGAACGTCGCAGAGGTGGCGTCCGACGACACCCTGGCCACCAAATGACCCGTCACCGGACCATACGAAACGCAGACGAGAATTCGAGGATCGCATCATGACAGCAACGGTGAACCGGACCGACGTGACCGGACAGATGATCATCGCGGGCAACCCCGTGCAGGGTTCCGGCACGACCATCCACGGCATCGACCCCGCCACCGGCCACCAGCTCGAGCCCGGCTTCGCGCACGGTGACGACCGGGACGTCGACGCCGCCTGCGCCGCCGCCGCCGAGGCGTTCGCGCCGTACCGCGCCACGACGTCCGAGGAGCGCGCCCGGTTCCTCGAGACGATCGCCGACAACATCGAGGCGCTCGGCGAGACGCTGATCGCCCGGGTGTGCGCCGAATCCGGACTCCCGCAGGGCCGCGTCACCGGCGAGGTGGCCCGCACCTCCGGACAGCTGCGGCTGTTCGCAGGCGTCCTGCGCGACGGCGGCTGGAACGGTGCCCGCATCGATCCCGCGCTGCCCGACCGCACCCCGTTGCCGCGTGCCGACATCCGCCAGCGGAAGGTCCCGCTCGGGCCGGTCGCGGTGTTCGGTGCCAGCAACTTCCCGCTCGCGTTCTCCGTCGCCGGCGGCGACACCGCATCCGCACTGGCGGCGGGCTGCCCCGTCGTCGTGAAGGCCCACGACGCGCACCCCGGCACGTCCGAACTCGTCGGACGCGCCATCGCCGACGCCGTCGCGAGCACCGGCATGCCTGCGGGGACGTTCTCCCTGCTGTTCGGCTCGGGCCGCGGGCTCGGCACCGCGCTGGTCACGGATCCGCGCATCAAGGCCGTCGGCTTCACCGGATCCCGTTCCGGCGGTATCGCTCTGGTCGCGGCCGCCGCAGGTCGCCCGGAACCGATCCCGGTGTACGCGGAGATGAGCTCGATCAACCCGGTGTTCCTCCTCGAGAACGCGCTCACCACCCGCGGCGCCGAACTCGGTCGCGCCTTCGTCGGGTCGCTGACCCTCGGTTCCGGACAGTTCTGCACCAACCCCGGTCTCGTCATCGCGGTCGACGGTCCCGGCCTCACCTCGTTCGTCGAGTCCGCGCGCGCCGCGGTCGCCGAGAGCACGCCCACCCCGATGCTGACCCCGAACATCGCCGGCTGCTACGCCGACGGCGTCACCGCGCTCAGCGGAGCTGCGACCGTGGAGGCCCGCGGCACCGAATCCGACGCACCCAACACCGGCCGGGCAGCGCTGTTCAGCGCCGCCGCCGACACGTTCCTGGGCTCGGAGGTGTTGCAGCAGGAGGTGTTCGGCTCGTCCAGCCTGATCGTCCGCTGCCGCGACGCCGAGCAGGTGCGCGCCGTGGCGGCGAAGCTGGAAGGCCAGCTGACCGCGACCGTCCACGTCGACGACGCCGATCTCGACGAGGCAGGCCGCCTGCTGCCCGTCCTCGAGCTCAAGGCGGGGCGAATCCTGTTCAACGGCTGGCCCACCGGGGTCGAGGTCGGGCACGCGATGGTGCACGGTGGCCCGCACCCCGCGACGTCCGACTCGCGCACCACGTCCGTGGGTTCACTGGCCATCGAACGGTTCCTGCGACCCGTTGCCTACCAGGATGTTCCGAGCTCGCTGCTCCCCGCCGCCATCGCCGACGGCAACCCCGACCAGTTGTGGCGTCGCATCGACGGCCGACTCACCCAAGCCTGATTTTTCCCTCGTGAAGGAGTTCCCCATGCTCGACGGCGTCCTGTTCTTCCCCGTCACCCCGTTCACAGCATCCGGCGACGTCGACTACGACCGGCTCGCCGAGCACGTCGCCAAGGGTGTCGACGCCGGCCCCGGAGGCGTCTTCATTGCTTGCGGCACAGGCGAATTCCATGCCCTCGGGCTGGAAGAGTTCGGCAAGATCGTCGCCAAGGCGACGGAGGTCGTCGCCGGACGGGTCCCCGTCTTCGCCGGCGCCGGCGGTTCCGTGCAGCAGGCCAAGGAGTTCGCCGCCAGCGCGAAAGCCAACGGCGCCGACGGCATCCTGCTGCTCCCGCCGTACCTGGTGACGATGCCGCAGGCCGGACTGGTGGACTACACCCGCGCGGTCGCCGAGACCACCGACCTGCCGCTCGTCGTCTACAACCGCGGCAACGCCCGCTTCGACGAGGCGGCAGCCGTGGAGGTCGCGCAGTTCCCGACCGTCGTCGGGTTCAAGGACGGCACCGGTGACCTCGACAAGGTGGGCCGCATCGTCCGTGCGGTGAAGGACGCGCTCGCCCCGTCCGGCAAGCAGTTCCTGTTCTTCAACGGCATGCCCACCGCCGAGGTGACCCAGCAGGCGTACCGCGCGATCGGTGTGACGCTGTACTCGTCCGCCACGTTCGCCTTCGCGCCGGAACTCGCGCTCGGCTTCTACGACGCACTCGAATCCGGCAACCAGGAACTCACCGACGCACTGCTCCGCGACTTCTTCCACCCCCTGGTGCGCCTGCGCGACCAGGTGCCCGGATACGCGGTGTCGCTGATCAAGTCGGGTGTCGCGATGGAAGGTATCGACGCCGGGCCCGTGCGTCCGCCGCTCGTCCCCACGAGCGACGTGCACCTGCGTGAGCTCACTCGGATCACCGCAGCCGGCCGCGCCGTTCTCGCGGACGCTCTCGCCGTGCAGGCGGCGGTCTGATGACTACTGCACCGATCCGGATCACTGGCGCGCGGATCACGCCCGTCGCGTTCGTCGACCCGCCGCTCCTCAACACGGTCGGCGTGCACCAGCCGTACGCGCTGCGCGCGATCATCCAGCTCGACACGGACGGCGGTCTCGTCGGACTCGGTGAAACCTACGCCGACACGGCCCACCTGCTCCGGCTCGAGGCCGCCGCCGAGGCGATCATCGGTCTGGACATGTTCGCGCTCAACGCGATCCGCGCGGCGATCGACGCGAAGATCGCCACGCTGACCGTCACGGGCGGTGACGGTGTCGCGGGCATGATCACCACGGCCAGCACCACCGACCGCGTGTTCTCCCCGTTCGAGGTGGCGTGCCTCGACGTGCAGGGCAAGGCGCTCGGCCGGCCGGTGTCCGATCTTCTCGGCGGCAAGGTGCGCGACGCGGTCCCGTTCAGTGCCTACCTGTTCTACAAGTGGGCCGGGCACCCCGGTGCCGAGCACGACGAATGGGGCGAGGCGGTCGACCCCGACGGTCTGGTCCGCCAGGCGCAGAAGATGATCGGCGAGTACGGCTTCGAGGCCATCAAGGTCAAGGGCGGCGTGTTCTCCCCGGACGAGGAGATCGCCGGCATCAAGGCGCTGCGGGCCGCGTTCCCCGACCTGCCGCTGCGCCTCGACCCCAACGCCGCGTGGACCGTCGACACGTCGATCAGGGTGGCGTCGGAACTCGACGGCATCGTGGAATACCTCGAGGACCCCACACCCGGTCTCGACGGCATGGCCGAGGTCGCGCGTGAGGCGAAGATGCCGCTGGCCACGAACATGTGCGTCGTCGCGTTCGATCAGCTCAAGCCTGCGGTGCTGACGGATTCGGTGCAGGTCGTGCTGTCGGATCACCACTACTGGGGTGGCCTGCAGCGGTCGCGGCTGCTCGCCGGGATCTGCGACAACTTCGGCCTGGGCCTGTCGATGCACTCGAATTCGCATCTCGGGATCAGCCTGGCCGCGATGGTGCACCTCGCCGGCGCCACCCCGAACCTCACGTACGCGTGTGACACGCACTGGCCGTGGAAGACCGAGGACGTCGTCGAGCCGGGTGTGCTGAAGTTCGTCGACGGCGCGGTCGCCGTGCCGACGACGCCGGGTCTCGGTGTCGAGATCGACGAGGACGCCCTCGCCGCCCTGCACCAGCAGTACCTCGACTGCGGGGTGCGCGACCGCGACGACACCGGATACATGAAGTCGGTGGATCCCACGTTCGAGAACACCTGCCCGCGCTGGTAGCCGGAGCACCGGAAGGCGCCGACCGCTCACGCGGTCGGCGCCTTCACCGTGGGCTAGATTGAGTTCCACCTCGAGGCAAAGGAGTGGATCGAATGTTCTCCCTCGCACGGCTGTCGTGTTTCATCGCCGTCGCGGAGGAGCTGCATTTCGGTCGCGCCGCGGAGCGCCTGCACATGACGCAGCCGCCGCTGAGCCGTCAGATCCAGCAGCTCGAAAGCGAACTCGGGGTGCAGTTGATCGACCGCACCAGCCGGTCCGTCACCCTCACCGCCGCCGGGGCGGCGTTCCTGCCCGACGCCCGGCGCATTCTGAGTCTGTCGGAGAGTGCCGCCCTGACGGTGCGGCGGGTGCCTGCCGGTGATCTCGGCACCGTCGTCGTCGGGTTCACCGGCGCGTCCGCGCACGCGGTGCTGCCGAGGTTGCTCGAGGCCGCACGCGACCGGCTGCCGGACGTGAAACTCGTTCTGCGGGAGATGGTCACGTCGGTGCAGATCGAATCGCTGATCAGCGGTGAACTGGACCTCGGACTGATCCGCCCCATCCTCACCCGCCCCGGCATCGACACCCGCCCCATCCACCACGAACGTCTCGTCGCCGCGCTGCCCGCGGGTCACCCCCTCGCCGACGCCGACCAGTTGGCGGTGGAGGATTTCGACGACCAGCCCGTCGTCATGTATTCGCCGGTCGATGCGCGGTATTTCCACGAACTGCTCATCAGCACGTTCACGATCGTCGGGGCCTCCCCGCGCTACGTCCAGTACGTCACGCAGGTGCACACCATGCTGGTGCTCGTCCGGTCCGGGCTGGGCCTGGCCCTCGTCCCGGAATCCGCGCAGACGATGCACCCGGAAGGGGTCGTGTTCCGGCCCGTCTCCGCGATCCGCGACCGGCCCGTCCAGATGAACGCCGCCTGGCGCTCGGACAGCCGGAACCCCGCGTTGCGCAGGCTCATGGAGGACGTCCTGCCGCAGCGGGAATGGGAGTGACGACCGGCACGCTCAGAGCGTGAGCTTGCACGTCTGACCGATGTCGAGCACCCGCAGCACCCGCCCCGTCCCCAGCCACAACGCGCACGACAACGCCAGGTCGGTGAGGATCTCGTCGGTGAAATGCTCGTGACACCGCGCCCAGAAGTCCTCGTCCTCGCGCAGCGCCGTGTGATCGGTGGCGAACCGGTGCGCGAACTCCGCCGCCGTCCGCTCCTGCGCGCTGTACCCGGGCCACGACTCCCACTCGAGGACGTGATCGTAGAAGTGCTCGTCGATGCCCGCGTCGGCGCCACTGCTGTCGCGGGTACCGAGGCACACGGCGCACTCGTTGGCCTCCGCGACCGCCATCCGCGCGATCTCCCGCACGCGTAACGGTAACCGGTTCCGGTTGTAGACCGCGTCCGTGAAGGCGCCGAGCGCACCACCCAGTTCGGGTGAGATCGACAGCCAACCTGCCACGTCATCGTCACTGTAGCTACCTACTCGACTCATCCCCGAATGCTACAGCGAGAGCCGTCGCGGGCGATAGATCTGACACGTGTTCTACGTGGCGGTGGCCTCGGCGTCGGTGGTCACGTCCGCCTCCGACGGGGTGCGGGTTCGCGTTCGTCGTCCGATCCGCCGAGCAGCTCACTGAGCGTTTCGCCCACGCCCTCGAGTACGCCCTTGGTCTTGGACTTCGTGCTGCCGCTGCCCTTGACGTCGGAGACGAGATCGGTGAGGCCTTTCGGTTCGCTGCCGATCGCGAGTCGGTTCGCCGCCTCGGCAAAACGCAGGTAGGTGTCGACGCTCGCAACCACGACGCGGGCGTCGATGGTGAGTAGTTCGATGCCGACCAGCGAGACCCGGACGTAGGCGTCGATGACCAGGCCCTTGTCCAAGATGGTGTCGATGACATCGGCCAGGCTGCTCGAGCTCGGGCCTCCACCGGCTGTGGTCATTGCCGTGCACCTCGCTTTTGCTCTTGCCGCCCATTACCGCATGCCGTTCGACATAGCGGAAACTGTGAAAATCGTGCGGCTACCGGACTACCCGGAACAGCGGGAACCTAATCGGTCAAAGACGGGAATTGACTAGGTGATTCGTTTCTCGTGCCCGCTGGGAAACGGTCCGGACGGTCGGCTCTTTCGGTGCTCGGGTCGCCCCGGGGCCCGCAGGTGCTTATGCTCCTGACCAGGTTCGCCGAACGAAGAGGTGCGCGATGGCCGACACAAGCGATGACAGGTCGGGGCCTGGCCCCGAGTTGACCGTCGGCACGCGGGTGCTGGTCCGCAGGAAGGCCGAGGCTGATGTGACCGGTGAGGTCGTCGAGGACTACGCGGCACTCACCGAGCCGGGTGGTGCCGGGCACGACTGGGCGCCGGCGCACCGGTGGGCGATCGCGCTCGACGACGGGCGCCTCGTCTTCGCCGACACAGACGAGGTGACCGTCGATCCCAGCCCCCGATCCGGTCGGCGCGGGTCGCACCGTCGCGAGAGTTCGGACGAGTAGCGAGTAGTTCAGACCCAGGACACGGTGTCGGCCGGGTCCAGGCGGGGGAGTCGATCGAACCAGGGGTTCTCGCCGGGGTGCCCGATGTTGACGACGAGAATGGAACGGAAGCGGCCGTCGGGGAAGAACTCGGCGTCGATTCCGGCGGCGTCGAAGCCTGCCATCGGGCCTGCGGCCAGGCCGAGGGATCGGACGGCGAGGATGAAGTAGCCGGCCTGGAGTGCACCGTTGAAATCGCCCGTTCGCTCGCGCATCTTCTCGTCGCCTTCGAAGACGTCGCGCAGCTCCGGCCGGAACGGCAGCAACGCCGGGATGTGGTCGTGGAACTGCGTGTCGACGGCAAGGATGGCGACCGCGGGCGCCGACTCGGTCTTCGCCTTGTTGCCCTCGCTCATGTGTGGCAGCAGTCGCGCGCGACCGTCGTCGGTCCGGGCGAAGACGATCCGCAGGGGCTGGGTGTTCGCCGCAGTGGGTGCCCACTTCGCGAGGTCCCAGATCCGGGCGAGCTGCTCGTCGGTCACCGGGGTGGACGCGAAACTGTTGGCCGTGCGTGCCTCGCTGAACAGCAGGGCGCGACCCGCCTCGTCCAGTTCCGGTCGCGTCTGTACGTCTGAGCTCATGGTTGCTTCCCTCTCGATGACTAGCAACAAAGATGTTACTAGTAAAAAACTAGTTGACAGTTGGATGCTAGCACCTTGCTATGGTCGAGGTATGAGCTCAGGCGTCGAACAGCACGATCCGCGCGCGTGCGACGGCGCGCTCGCGAGAGCGTTCACGTTCCTGGGCAAACGCTGGAACGGCGTCATTCTGGCGACACTGAGGTCGGGCCCGGCGACGTTCTCCGGGCTGCGACGATCGGTCGGGAGCATCAGCGATTCGGTGCTCTCCGACCGTCTCGTCGAACTGGCCGGGGCCGGTCTGGTGACGCGGGAAGTCTGCGAGGGACCGCCCGTGTCGGTCACCTATCAGCTGACCGGGGCCGGTCAGTCACTGATGCCGGTCCTCGACGAACTGGCGGAGTGGGCGAAGAGCCATCTCACGGTGCGGTGACCGGCGAGTCCCGACGTGGACTGCCGCAACCGGGGATCAGGGTGCGCGCGTGGAGTCGTCGAGCGCGGGCCGGGTCCACGTCTGTTGCGAACCTGCACCATTCGCTACCAGACCGAGCTCGCGCAACTTGGCGATCGTCATCATGGTGTTGAACATCGGGTTCGGATTCGCACCCGATACGCCCAGCTCCTGGGATCGCGCGATGAAGGCGTGAACGAACGCCGGTAGATCGTCGATGCGATCGGTGAGCAATGCCTGTGCGGCGCCGTCGAGCGCCGAAGCCTGATCGAGTAGCGACGCCAGGCGCTCGGCTGCGGCCGGGCGATCGAACACCTCGAACGCGTGGCCCTCCGTGACGACGTCGACGGCGCCGGTCTCGACGAGCGTCAGCGCCAGGGCGGCCGCGGCGAAGATGTTCATCTGGTTGGCGTCGTGCATCGCGCCGCACGGCCCGTTCGGTTCGTCGGACAGGTGCAGCAATCGTGCCCCGGGAAGGTGGACGACGACCTGGCCGGCGCAGTGGCCGTGGGTGCGGACGACCTGGACGGCACCGTCTCCGAACGACCAACCCGACACGTGTTGAGAGCCGATGACGAGGTGCTCGAGCGGGAGTTCCTCGTACGTCCGGGTGACGTCGGTGACGGGAACGTAGGGCCGGTACATGGCAAGGAGCCGGCGCGCTGCGTCAGCCGGATCCTCGAACCCCGGCACCAGTCCGGACACGCGCTCGAGACTCGTGATCCAGTAGGGAAGACCGTCATCGCGGTACTGGCTCGCGTCGTGTGCGCTGACGAAATGCTGCACGTTCGAGCGGTCGAGTCCGTCGCCGAGGTCGCTGACGAGGTCGTTGTTCCCGACATGGTCGGGGTGGCCGTGGGTGGTGAGCAGCAGGATCTTCGACCACGGGGCGAGGTCGTCGGCGGCGGATCGGATTGCGTCGCGGAACGCGGTGGTCACCCCGCTGTCGACGAGCACCAGGAGATCTCCGGCTCGGTGAACGATCACGTTGCCCACGTCCGGTTGGTGCGCGGCCAGGTCGAGCGCCTGACCCACGATCATGCGCGTCCGAGCGTCGATCTCGATCTGTTCGCCGAGTGCCACTCGTTCGTTCTAACACGCCACCCGACTCGTCGGTGACGGTTCACTCGAAGTATTCCGCCTCCCCGGCTGGGTACGGCCGCCCATACTGGAAACAGTGTTCCGCGCAAGCTTCGAGCAGGTCGAGATTCGAGACAGCGATGGGAGAGCGGGGTGGCACGAACATCCTCGGTGCGGCGACTGGCCGCCGTGCTGGCGGTCCTGACGACGGGACTGGCGGGATGCGGTGAATCGGACGATGCACCGGTCTTGCCCGATGCGCAGCTCACCGAAACCATCCCGACGGCGATGGAGAGCGCCTCGGTTCCGGGGGCGATCGTCGGTGTCTGGCAGGACGGCGCTGCGCCCTACGTGCAGGCGTTCGGGGTGCGCGACACCGCCACCGGCGACCCCATGTCGCCGGACCTGTTCATGCGCGTCGGCAGCCTCACCAAAACCTTCACCACCACCGCCGTGCTGCAACTGGTCGATGAGGGAAAGGTCGGCCTCGACGATCCGATCGACAGGTATGTGCCCGACGTCCCCAACGGCGAGGCGATCACCCTCCGCCAGTTGGCGGCCATGCGCAGTGGGCTGTTCGACTACTCCGAGGTGGTGATTCCGGCGCTCCCGAGTCAGCCGCAGCGCCAATGGACACCCCAGGAACTGCTCGCGATCAGTTTCAGCCGTCCACCCCTCTTCGCGCCGGGAACCGCGTTCGACTACTCCAACACCAACACCCTCCTCTTGGGTCTCGTGGTCGAGAAGGCATCCGGCCTGCCGCTGAATACCTACGTCGCCGAGCGGATCACGGAACCCGAGAATCTCGACGACACCTCGGTCCCCACCACTGCGGCCCTTCCGTCACCGCACGCCCGGGGATACGCGAAAACACCCGACGGCACGACGGTGGACGCGACCGACTGGAGCCCGTCGTGGGGATTCGGCGCGGGAAACATGATTTCCACGCTCGACGATCTGCGCGTGTGGGTGCGCGACTTGGCAGAAGGAACGATGCTCTCGCCCGCCACCCAGCACGAACGGGAGCAGTTTCAGCCGGCGCCGTCGGAAGGGACGGGTTCGCTGTACGGGCTCGGGGTCGAGAACCAGAACGGCTGGATCGGCCACAACGGAAACATCGCGGGCTTCCAGACCTATGCCTACTACCTTCCCTCCGAGGGCAAGACGGTGGTGATGCTGGTCAATTCGAACGCCGACCCGCTGGGCGTGTGGAACTTCTTCACGGAGATCGTGAAGATCGTCAGCCTCGACCACCCGTGGCCGGCGCCGCCGTCGTAGAGATCCGACGAAACCACGGGTTGGCTGGGAGCCGCAGGCGGCCGCTAGGCGTTGTCCGTCGTCCGCGCGGTGTGGTTGCGGGCTTCGACGGCCGCGACGGTCTTGTCGAACGCCTTGCCCAGGACGCGTGTGCCGAAGACGCCGAGCACGGCCCCGAGTGCTCGTCCTTTGAGATTCTTACCGTCGCGGACCACGACGGCGTCGATGTCGGTGGTCCCGTCGGGTCGCGGGGTGAGGGTGTACGTGTGGCCCGACGCGCCGCCCCACAGGTTGGAGTCGGTGGTCGTCATGACGACACGGCGGGGATCGGTCCAGTCGTAGTGCAGGCGTTCCCAGGCCCCGCCCGAGCCTTCGGTGACGTCGGCATGATCGGTGCCGAGTTCGTGTACCTGAAGGTACGCGTCGGCGCTGTTGCCGAAGAGCGCCTCGCGGCCGGGCCCGAAGTCGGTGAGGGCGTCGAGGAATTGTTGCGGGGTTGCGGTGGTGGTCTGGTGGAGATGGATCGTGGACATGATGTCCTCCTGGGTTGGGTGTGAACGGTGAGGGGTTGACCGGTGGACGGTGCAGACGGCGGCTAGACGGGCAACTCCGTCCCGGCCTGCTCGGCGACCATGTAGGCGGCGTACCAGTGGGGCCAGTTCGGATCCTCGGCGCCGATGCGCTTCTCGTGTTCGCCGTGTGCGATCGCTGCGCGGATCAGCGCATCGGTCAGGTCGGTGCTGCTGCTGAAAGTTGTTGCGGCGGAGTGGGTGATCTGGTGGAGCCGTGTGGTGCTCATGGTATTTCCCGATCCGGAGTGCCGCGGACCCAGCGTCTGCGGCTGATCGAACGGTGTCCGAGAGGGCCGGGAACGTTACGCCAACCGGGCTCGGTGTGACGCGCGTCACTTCGGAAGGGGTTCGGCGGAGTGGCGCGGCCGCACCCACCCTGGGTGGCGGGTCGGTCACCCGCGGGTGATTACGGACAGCACTCGGGGTGCTTATTTCCCGATCCCGCGCGATGGACAGTAGAACCTGTCACTGCACGGAGGAGGGAGGTCGTCATGTCGATCGAGAGCACCACCCCCACCCTGGTCCGGCGCAGGACCACGGTCTCGGCTGACGACGGTGTTTCGCTCGCGGTTCGTGAGTACGGCCCCACCGACGCCCCCGTGACGATCGTCCTTCTGCACGGTCATTGCCTGAGTTCCGAATCGTGGAGCTTGGTGCGGGAGGAGCTGACGCGACGGCACACCGACGCCAGGATCGTCAGCTACGACCATCGCGGACACGGCGATTCCGATGTGGCGCCCGCTTCGACCTACACCCTCGAGCAGTTGGGCCGAGACCTCCACGCGGTGCTCGACGCCGTCGCCCCCACCGGTCCGGTCATTCTGGTCGGACACTCCATGGGTGGCATGACCGCACTGACGTACGCCCGCCGGCATCCGCACGAGATCGGCACCCGCATCGCCGGGATCGGCTTGATCGCGACCGCCGCGAGTGGGCTGGCCGACGCGGGATTCGGCCGACTGCTGCGCGCCCCGGTCCTGTCCTGGGTCCAGGAGGCCGTGCGCCGAGCACCGACCTCCATGGAGCAGGTGAAGCGGCTCGGGTGCAAGGTATTCGCACCGGTCATCCGCGGGGCCGAATTCGGCGACCGGAAGGTCAGCCCACACGCCGTCGAGCTTGCGATCGCGATGCACGACGAGACCCCGATCGTGACGATGACCAGCTTCCTGAACTCGTTCGCGACCTACGACGAGTCCGGGACGCTGCCCGCTCTCTCGGCGATTCCCACGCTCGTGCTGTGCGG
Organism: Rhodococcus sp. T2V; assembly: GCF_029269925.1. Taxonomy (NCBI): domain Bacteria; kingdom Bacillati; phylum Actinomycetota; class Actinomycetes; order Mycobacteriales; family Nocardiaceae; genus Rhodococcus; species Rhodococcus sp. T2V. The sequence continues at coordinate 22,052 of NZ_JARJBD010000083.1, read as the reverse complement.
TTCCGCGGATCTGATGACGCCGCCCACCCATTCGGTGTCGATCGCCGCGCAGGTCGGCGGCGCCGACTTCGTCTGCATCGACGGCGCCGGCCACTCGGTGATCCTCGAACAACCGACTGCGGTTGCCGACGCGATCGCCCGCCTCGTGACCCGGATCGGCGACTCCGAGACCGCAGAAGACGCGAATCTGGTGCTTACTGCCTAGCCCTGCGTGAGCCGCGCTACCAGGTCGACGTAGCCCTGTTTGGCGTCGGCGCTGCTCGTACCCGCCAACTTGGCCCAGGCGTCGTACTTGGCGCGTTTGACCATGTCCAGCCGACCGGGCCGCTTGCCCTCGACATCACCCTTCGACCCCTGCTTGAACAGCGCGTACAGCTGCAGCAGCTGATCGTTGTCCGGCCGCGAAGTGAGCTTGTTGACGTTCTCCTGTGCATCGGCAAACGCCTGATCTAACTGCGGCATGGCACCCCTGGCTCTCGGACGGACGATTCGACGCAATGGTAACGGCCGGAGCCGATGACGGCTGGTTCACCGGATCAATCAGAGGAAGCCTGGCCCTTTCGGGCCGGGAGGAAGCTGATTCTGTACTGCGCGATGGCGCGTAGCGGGGTCGCTTTCTGGGGTGGGTTCTGGTCGTTCTTGGTTGGTGATGTACTCGGCGACGATGGCGAGTGGGAGGCGGCGAAGTAGGACGGTGACCAGAAGTGATTGCCCCGCAGGTATTTCTGGATGTGGTCGGGGAACTCTTGGCGCAGGTATCGAGCGGAGACGCCCTCGAGGCTGTTGACCAGGGTGGAGAGTTGCACGGTGGGTGGGTAGTGGATCAATAGGTGGACGTGGTCGGTTTCTCCGGTGAACTCGGTCAACGTTGCGCCGAACTTGTCACACACCTCTGCCATGATCTGCTCGCATCGGGTCAGCATCGGGTCGGTGAACGCACCGCGACGATACTTCGTGACGAAGGGAAAGGCGCAGGGTGAAGCGGATCGTTGTCGTGAAGTTGGTTCCCACCCCGGAGCAGTATGTGGCGCTGACATCGACACTGGAGTTGTGCAATGCGGGGGCGAACGTGGTTGCGCAGCTCGCGCACACCGCCGCTGATCGGCGCCCGTTCGCGCTGCAGAAGCAGGTCTATGCCCAGCTCAAGGCGTGCGGGTTGTCGGCGCAACCGGCGATCCGGGTCATCAAGAAGGTCGCGGATGCGTACGCGACCCGGACGGCGAACCTGCGTGACGGGAATTACGGCACGCCGGGATCGACACGGTATGCGAAGGTTGCGGGTAAGGCGATCGTGTTCCGTCGGGACGCGGGCCAGCCGTTCGACGATCGGTGCTTGTCGTGGCAGATCGATCGATCGACGGTGTCGATCTGGACGAGCGCGGGCCGGATGCGCGACGTCGGATTCGTGTGCGCGCCGTGGCAGCTGACAATGCTCGCCGACCGCACAGGCGAGTCGGATCTGATTTTCCGCGACGGATCTTTCTACCTGCATGCAACCGTCGACACCGACGCACCGCCGCAGCTGGTCCCCGCCGACGACCCCACCGGGTGGCTGGGCGTGGACTTGGGGATCGTGAACCTGGCGGTGACCACCGCGGACGACCCGGCCGAACTCGACGTGCGGTGGTCCGGTGGTGCGGTCACCGCCCGCCGGAAAAAGAACGGAACCATCCGGTCCGCGCTGCAAAAGGTGGGGACCAAGTCCGCGAAACGGAAACTGAAGAAACGGCGGAGGAAGGAGGCTCGGTACGCCGCCGACATCAATCATCAACTCTCGAAAACGATTGTTGCCCAGGCACAACGCACCGGTCAAGGGATCGCGGTAGAAGACCTGTCGGGAATCCGGGACCGGGTACGGCTCGCACGCAGACAACGGCAACAACTGCACTCCTGGGCATTCGCGCAACTGCGCGACCAGATCACCTATAAGGCGCAAGCCGCGGGAGTGCCGGTGCAGGTGGTCAACCCTCGCAATACCAGTAAGACGTGCCACCGCTGCGGGCACTGCGACACCGCGAACAGGCACAGTCAAGCGCTGTTCCGGTGCCGCGGCTGCGGATGGACCGGCCACGCGGACTGTAACGCCGCTGCCAACATTGCCGCACTCGGGCACGACAACTATCGGGCCGCCCAATCAACCGTGCCTAAGGCAGCCACCCCTCTCACAGCCAGTGAGAACGTGAGCAGCAAACCCGCGTCGTTCTGGACCGGGTAGTTGATCCCGAAGAATTATCGTGGCCCCTTCATCGGTTCCCTCACCGTGATGTGGTTCCTCGGTGCCGCGTCCGCCTATGTGGTCGGGGATCTCGTCAGCGGACTCGGTGATCAGGGGTGGCGGTGGGTGCTGGCCAGTGCCGCGGTACCGGCCGCCGTGGCCGTGTTCGCCCGTGCCGGAACACCGGAGTCACCGCGCTGGCTCGCCGGCAAGGGACGCGTCGCCGAAGCCGATGCGATCGTCACGAAAATCTTCGGCCCACACGCCACACTCGAGATCGAGTCCGGCCGTCCTGCCGGGGCAATCGGCCCGCTCTGGAAGTCGGGATACCTCGGACGAATCGTCTTCATCACGACCTTCTGGACCGCGTCGGTCGTGCCGCTGTTCGCGGTGTACGCCTTCGGGCCGAGGATCCTCGCCGGTCTCGGCCTCGACGGGCGGGTGGCGAACATGGGTTCGGCCGCCGTCACGATCCTGCTCCTGGTCAGCTGCGTCATCGCGCTGACCGCCATCAACAAGCTGGGTCGCCGCACCCTGCTGATCCACAGCTTCGCGTGGTCCGGACTGACCCTGCTCCTGTTGGGATTGTTCCCGGGCAGTCCGGTACCTGTCATCCTGTGCCTGTTCGCGACGTACGCGATCTTCACCGGGGGCGCGCAGGTCCTTCAGCTCGTGTACCCCAACGAACTCTTCCCGACCGAGATCAGAGGCAGTGCGGTGGGATTGGCCTCGTCACTCAGCCGAGTCGGTGGCGCCGTCGGTACCTATATGGTCCCGATCGCCCTGGACCGCTGGGGCATCGGCCCGACCATGCTCGGCGCTGCCGCGATCGCCCTGATCGGCCTTGCTGTCAGTGCCGCCTGGGCGCCCGAGACGCGTGGTAAGTCCCTCGCCGACTCCGCGCGAATCTGACCTTGCCATCGTCCGGGCGTCCGTGCTCAGCCGACGGATCCGGTTCCGCCGAGCTGTCATTGGTCGGGAATTTCTCCGGTGATCACGAAGATGACGCGCCGCCCGATCTCGACGGTGTGATCGCAGAAGCGTTCGTAGAATCGGCCCAGCAATGTGATGTTCACGGCGGACGCGGCGCCATGCAGCCACTCGTCGCTCTTGGTGGCGGCGAACAGTCTGCGGAGTAGTTCGTCGGTTCGCTCGTCCGCCCAGATGAGGTCCAATGCGGCCGCCTCGTCGCGGGTACGGAGGACTTCTCGTGCCGCCGCGGCCTGCGCGGTGGCGGCGACGCCCATGTCCGAGATGATGCCCCGCAGCTCGTGGGGAACGACCGGTTCGGGATGGTGCAGCCGGGCCACCTCGGCGATGTGTGCCGCCAGGCTGCCCATCCGTCGTAGATCTGCGATGTTGTGCATGCCGCCGATCAGGGATCGCAGGTCCAGTGCCACCGGTTGTTGGCGGGCGATCAGCGTGAGTGCTCGATGATCGAGTTCTCCGGCGCGGGCCTCGATGTCGGCACTCAGTTCGGTGGCGCGGTCGGCTGCAGAGAGGTCGGTATCGAGCACGGCCCGGGTTGCGCAGTCGATCGCGGGCTCGGTCAGGGTGCACAGTTCGACCAGGTCGTCCCTGATCTGTTCGAGTTGCTCGTCGAATTGTTCCCGCATCGTCCCCGGAGTTCCTCTCGCGATCGACTGGCACCAGGCTCGAGACCGGGCGGGCCGGATGGCGCACAGCCCGGGGATACCCACTCCTGGGGAAAATCAGTCATGCCGCTCACAGTCGGAGAACTTTCGGTATACAGGCGCGGTGGATTGGCCGGATGCCCTGTGAACAGTCGGCAGTGCAACAATCGACTGACGATCCGATAAGTAAAGGGTGCAACGCCTTTCGTGCCTATCCAGGATCGTTCCCGGTCGTGCGGGTGTGGCTCGGTTGTGTTCCGTTCCGGTCGGCGCCCGGATAGGCTGCCGACTGCGGGCCTGGGCTCGCACCGTGCTCGATCGACCATCACCCCGTCGTCTTCTCCGCCGTCCGAAGTCAAACCGGGAGTCATCGTGTCGTCCACCTCGCTCTGTATTGCCTCGTTCAACATTGCCTCGTTCAACGTCGAGAACCTCTTCGCCCGTCCCCGCGCGATGGGCAGCGACGACAAGAAGCTCATCCTCGATCTCTTGGTCGCCCTGGATCTCGACCGATCCGACACCGCCACCTACGCGGTACTGCGACAGGTCCGCGGATGACTGGTCAAACGTTCGAAGGCCGCGGTGTCGGTCGTTGCCGACGGGCGCGGCGACTGGGTCGGATGGGTGGAGCTGACGAAGGAACGCGTCGATGCGCTGGCGATGACGCACACCGCCCAGGTGTTGCGCGAGGTGGACGCCGACATCGCTGCCGTCGTCGAGGTCGAGGGTCGGATCGCTCTCGAGCGTTTCACCGAGGCCGTGATCGTCGACCAGGATCGGAAGCCGCTGTTTCCGCACGCGATGGTGATCGACGGCAACGACGATCGCGGCCTCGCTGGGTTACGGCACGCCTGCCGACAGCAACGCGCGCCGCCTTCGGCAGGCCGAGCGGGTCGCCGCGATCTATTGGCAACTGCGCGCCGACGGCGCGGAGTTCGGGGCCGTCGTCGGCGATCTCAACGACACCCCCGACAGTGCGTCGCTCGAGCCGCTGCTGGTCGGTACGGATCTGCGCGACATCTCGGAAGTGGCCGGGTTCGATGACGGCGGCCGGCCTGGAACCTACGCCAATGGCACTGCGAGCAACAAGATCGACTATGTGCTGCTTTCTCCTGCGCTGTTCGATCGGGCGACGGGTGGGGCGATCTTCCGCAAGGGTGTCTGGGGTGGCAAGCACGGCACGCTGTTCGAGCACTTTCCGACCATGACCGCACCGGTGCACGCTTCCTCCGGCCACGCCGCGATCTACGCCGACATCGACCTCGGCTGACCCCACCACCTCACTGGGGCCGTCCGGGATGCGATCGGGTCCTACCGTGCTTCACCCGGATCGGCGGTCAGCAGTGGCAACCAGGACGTTGTCGGACTCATGCGACCCCGGTGGTCGACAGTAGCGAGGACGATCCGATCAGGTCGCACCAGCACTTCGGTGAGGTGATTGCGTCGCATCCAGCGGTTGATTTCACCGGTCGATCCCGCGAGGGAACCGCTGGTGACGACCTTCGCGTCGAGTCGGCGGCCGACATCGGCGAGGGCGTGCGGCGGCTCCCCGGCGCAGACGAGTGCGAAGCCGGGGCCGAGCACGCTGTCCGTTCTCGCGGTCCCGGTCTCGCCGTCGAGGACGTCCTGCGGGATCGGTGTGCCGACGGTCCTGGTCCGGTACGACGGCAGAGCGAGGACGCCGGGAGTCAGTGCACTTCCGCGCAGCGATGGTGCGAGGACGCGTGTCGCCAGTGCGTCGGGTCCCGGTAGCGCCGATGCTCGGCGCAGCACAGCGTGTCCGGCTCGAACGGGACGCGTGGGGCGCGTGGCCATGATTCGGCCGATCGCGGTGGCGGCGCGGATGGCCCGGACGACATGTCTGCTGCGTTCGGGCTCGTAGGTGTCGAGCAGTCGATCGTCGGCGTGGCCGTCGAGGACGGCGGCGAGTTTCCAGGCGAGGTTCATGGCGTCGCGTTGTCCTGCACCGAGACCCTGCCCGATGAATGGCGGCGTGAGGTGGGCGGCGTCGCCGAGCAGAATGAACGGTCCCCTGCGCCAGACGCGTGCGACCTGGGCGCGGTGAGAATAGATGGTGTGCCTCAGCACACGCAGACCGGTGTCTCCTGCCGGTACCCATGGTTTGAGCAGGTCGCGCACGTCGGCCGGGCTGATGTCGTCGTCGGAGTCGAATCGGCACTCGTCCGGGAGGCGAAATTCCCAGCGGTATCTGTTGTCACCGATCTGCATGAACGTTGCAGATCCGGTGCCGGCGCAGACCTGGTGGACCCCCGGCCACATCCCGAGATCGTGGTCGTACTCGGCGTCGACCACCAGCCATCGCTGTGTGAACCCGAGATCTCTTGTGCCTGTGCCGATCACGGATCGGACCATGCTGTTCGCGCCGTCGCACCCGAGCACGTACCGGGCTGTCGTGACGGTCTCGTGTCCGGTGCGGGTGTCGCGGATCGTGACATCGACGGTGTCGTTCGGTCGTCGTTGCACCCGGACGGCCTCGCATCCGGAGACGAGGGCATTCGCCGCGCGCTGTTCGAGGTTCGTCCGTAGAACCTGTTCCAGGTCAGGCTGATCGAACATGTTGGTCTCCGGCCAACCGTGCAACCCGACCGGGCGGTCACGCCGGATCTCGACCAGTGTCCGTAGCTCGGCGTCGACCAGTCGCATTCCGAGTGCGCGGCGCGATATTCGGGTGATCTCGGCGGCAGCGTCGATCGTTTGCAAGATCCGGAGGACCTCGTCGTCGAGATGGACGGCCCGCGGAAGTGGATAGGGACCGCGGTGACGTTCGAGGACGATGCTCTCGATGCCGTAGCGGGAGAGGAGGTTCGAGGTCGTCAGACCGGTGGGTCCGCCGCCGACGATCAGAACCGGAACGGTGGGCGGAATCCGATTGGTGGTGATCGTCGGTCAGCTCCTGCTCAGCACGATCGCGAACTGCACCTGTCCGGCATCCTCGACGACGATGTTCGGGAAGAGGGTCGGTTTGTTGATCTGGTAGTCGGTCCAGACCGTGTCGATCGCGCCCGCCGTCTCGATATTCTGTCCAGACCTGCGGATCTGGAAATTCGTGGTCACGTCGCGGGTCTGGTCGCGCAATGTCAGTGTGCCGTGGACGGGGACGGTGACCGCGGTGCCGTCGGCAGGCAATTCGGAGAGGTCGACGGGGTGTGAAATCTCGAAGGTCGCTGTGGGTTGAGACGCTGTGTTCATCACCAGGGTGCGAAACATGTTGTCCCGGCGGGTGTCGTCGGTGGCGATCGATTTCACGTCGACCTTCACCGTCCCTGTTGTGAGTACGGAATTCTCGACAGCTGCGGTACCGGTGACCTGATCGGTCTGACCGCGCACGAAGGTTCGTTGGCCGCTCAAGGTTTCCCAGACTTCGTACCCGGCGTGCGAGCCGGGAGACACGGACCACGTGCCGTCGAGGGGGCCTGTCGCGGCGGCCACCGGGTCGTCCGACAGGTGCAGCGCATCGGGCTGATCACCGTGCAGAAACTTCGCATACGCCCAGGGTCCGACGCCGACAACCAGCACGATCACGGCGACGACACCCGCAATGATCCACCACACCCGTTTGCGCATGGAGTGAACCTAGCCGACCGAACCTGATCGCGCGCGACCTATGATCACCTGCGAGATCGATCTGGTTGCGTCGAGTTCGGCCAACTCGGCAGCCAATTCCTCGGCGCGGGTCCGGTATGCGGGATCGCGGAGGACGGTCTCGACAGCCCGGCGAATCCGGGCCGGACCGGGGCTGCCCGAGCGCAGCCGCACGCCGGCACCGGAGCGCGCGAGTCGCGCACCCACCTCCGCTTTGTCCTCGGTACTGCCCGCGACGACGAGGGGGACGCCGTGCGACAACGCGAAATGAACCCCGCCCCAGCCGCCGTTGGTGACCATGACGTCGACGTGTGGAAGGAGGAGGTCGAAGGGGACGAATTCGGACACGATCAGATTCGGAGAGTCACGCCGCACCGCCTCGATCGGGCGTCCCCCGGTAGTGGCCACGATCAGCGCACCGGAGTCGGCGAGGGCATCGATGGTCGGCTCGACGAGGCGGCCGAGGTCGTGATTGTCCAGGGTGCCCTGTGTGACGAGGACGACGGGCCGGTCGGTGTTCAGGCGGTCCCACCACGTCGGCTTCGGTGCGTCGCCGGGGGCGGCAGGCAGAATCGGGCCGACGAAGGTCAGGCGCTGTCCGATGTCGCTTCGCGGATACTCGAAGCCGGGCGTGGTCAGGATGAAGGCCGTCTCGGCGTGCAACACCCAGTCCAGTAGAAAGCACGGGGGCTCGGCCCCGGTGCAGTGACGTGTCGCTGCCGCGGCGACCTGCTGGGCCCGGCGCAGAACGACGCCCCGCGCGCCGGCGTTGAGTACCCGGTTGCGCAGACGTCCGAGCCTTCCGGTCGCCGGGGACAGTCCCGGACCGAACGGCGCGGTATCGACGCTGGTTGCCATCAGCGGGGATGTGCACACGCCGAACACGCGCGGGCGAGTGCCCGGGTTTCGGCCAATCAGCGGAAGCATGCCCAGGAACAGGTTCTCGGCGAGGATCGTGTCGGCGTCTACCCGATCGAGCGCCTCGAGTACGGCACGGTACTGGTCCGCCAGCAGCGCCGCGAACATCCGCTCCGCGTCGAACCGGGACCGGAGAAACGCCGGACGCCGGGCGCGACCGGCGAACCGTTCGTTGAGCGAGGCTTCGTCGTAGTCGCAGCTGTCGGGGAGCGTGATGAACCGGATCCCGGCACGTTCGGCGTGGGGCCGAAACTTGCGCCCCGTCAGGATCGACACCTCACACCCGTCCTGCACCAACTGTCGGCCGATCGCAATCATCGGCTGCACATGGCCGGTCAGCGGGGCGCTGCACAGCAGGATCGACGACATCGGTTTCTCCTGCAGAGGCTCGACGGAACTTGCATGACGTTGCGACCGTACTCTCCAGCGGCGACCGACGGTGCTCTTGCAGAGCGGCGGAACGCGGTCTAACGTTCTCGCCGTCGTCGGTTCAGCGATTGCACCCACACTGCCTCCATCGGTTCCTCATCCAGTTTCGGAGCACCCCGTCATGGTTACTGCCTTTGTCAATCGCATCAGTACGGTTGTTCCGGAGCACGATGTCCATCAGGCATTCGTCGACTTCGCCGACGGCACGTTCAGCCAACGTCGCAAGCAGTTGCTCTTCCGCCGGATGGCCGACAGGTGCCAGATCTCGCACCGATGGGCGGGTATCGCCTCACCGGAATCCTTCTACGGTGACGATCCGAACAAGGTGGACACCGCGACCAGGATGGTCGAATTCGAACGTAACGCACCAGATCTCGCCGTCCGGGCCGTCGACGGTCTCGAACTCGGCGACCGTGCCGCCGAGATCACCCACCTGATCGTCGTCACCTGCACCGGGTTCTATTCCCCCGGAATCGACTTCGAGCTCATCAAGCGGTGCGGAATCAGCTCGTCCGTCGAACGCACCCAGATCGGCTTCATGGGCTGCTTTGCGGGCATCAACGGACTCAAACTCGCCCATCACATCGTGCGGAGCGAACCCGGTGCCCGCGTGCTCGTCGTCAGCCTCGAATTGTGCTCGCTTCACCTGCAGCGGTCCGAGTCGCTCGAAACGATGCTGTCGTTCCTCGTATTCGGTGATGGATCCGCCGCGGTGCTGGTATCCGCGGACGAGGAAGGCATCGCTCTGGACTCGTTCAACGCCGTCATGGTTCCGGACACCTCCGAGCTGATCACCTGGCGCATCGGAGACATCGGCTTCGACATGGTGTTGTCCGGAAAGGTCCCCGGCGCCCTCTCGCGAGCACTCGACGAGAAGAATCTGAAAACCATCCTGGCCGGCGCCGACAAGGATTCCATCGACCTGTGGGCCGTGCATCCCGGTGGACGATCGATCCTCGACGCCGTGGAAGAGTCTCTCGGACTCGACCATCGAGACCTCGCACCGTCCCGTCATGTACTCGACAACTACGGCAACATGTCCTCGGCGACAGTCCTCTTCGTTCTCGCTGAAATCATGGAACGAGCGAAGAACGGCGGACCCACAGGCTCCGGTTGCGCCATGGCATTCGGCCCGGGCCTGACCGCAGAAACGATGCTGTTCCACATCTGACCCTCTACCCGACGGGGCCGGTGGGCCCGGTCGGGTGGACGCGAGGACAGTGTTGTCGCGCGGGAGGCGATCAGGTGAGCGATCGATATCGCTATGCTGCAGCGAGATTCGCGGATGGAACGGTGTGTCTGTGCCAGGCGGGGTCGTACACGTAGGCCAACCGGCCGAGGGTGAGTGCGCCGAGCATCAGCCCGAAGTCGCGCAGTGCGATGTCGTAGAAGCCCGGGTAGGTCAGCAGATTGATCACGATTCCGGCGAGCCAGGCGGCCACGATATAAGCGGCATATCGTGGTTTGATCGCGACGGCGATCCCGGCGACGATTTCGATGACTCCGACAACGAGCATGGTGTCGTGCGCATCGAGTGGACTCAGGTCGACGATCCACGGTGCCAGGTAGTCCTCCCAGGTGGTGAGCACGTTGGTGAACTTGTCGAGGCCCATGGCGATCGGGAGCACGGTGAATCCGATCCGCAGCAAGAGGAACGCGCTGTATGCGGGGTCGCTGCGGGCGCGTTCGAGAGGCCCGGGCGAGTGTGCGGGCGTTGGGGTGGCCATCAGAAAACCTCCTTGTAAAAATAATGGGAAGTAGTTTTAGAATCGTCCGCCGCACCCTATTTGTCAATACTGTTTGGTGTTACAGTCGGGGTATGTCCGCATCCGGGTCCGCAGCCCCAACTACGTTGGCGGCGTTGAGCAACCTGGACGATCCGCTGCGGCGCAGACTCTATGATTTCGTGGCCGAAAGTGACACGCCGGTCTCGCGGGAGCAAGCGGCTGCCGCCGTCGACATCGGCCGAACCCTCGCGGCCTATCACCTCGACAAGCTGGCCGACGCCGAGCTGTTGACGGTCAGTTACCAGAGACCGGCCGGTCGCGGCGGGCCCGGCGCCGGGCGCCCCGCGAAGCTCTACACCCGGGCGGCGACGGAAATGTCTGTCAGCGTGCCGCCCCGGGATTATGAATTGCTTGCCCGGTTGCTGGTCTCCTCGGTCGAACATGACACCAGCGGAGCCGTCAGGGCGGCACTGAACGAGGCAGCACTCGACGCCGGCAAGCGGGCTGCGGCCGACGCCGGCGGAGACCTCCTGACGGCGCTCCGCGGCTGCGGATATCTCCCTCAGATCGACGCGGACGGTCGTGTCGACCTACGCAACTGTCCGTTTCACCGGGTTGCCCGCGACCACCTGGAGGTCGTGTGCGGGTTGAATTTACGACTGGTCGAGGGAGTGATCGCCGGTAGCGGCCGGAGCGGAGCGCGTGCCGAACTGGCACCCGAGCCGGGCCGATGCTGTGTGGTACTCCACGATGCAGCACCGGTCACTTCGGACTCGCGCCCCGCCTGAGACGTCGCCACCCTGTCGTCATCGCCCGAGACGATCCCGACCGGCCGAAGGACCGGGGTCAGTCGTGACCGTTCTTGTTCCAGAACTGGTGGGTGAGCCCGCTGGGGGAGGCGAAGGTCTCGACGGTGAAGCGGTCTTCGATGCCGTCCAAGCCCTCCCAGAGAGATACGCCGCGCCCCAGGGTGATGGGCACGATCACCAAGTGCATGAAATCGATCAGGTCGGCTTGCAGGAACTGCCGCACCGTCGAGGGGCCTCCGCCTATGCGGACGTCCTGATCGTCGGCAGCGTCCTGGGCCATGCGCAGCACCTCGGGGGGTGACGCGTCCACGAAGCGGAAGCTGGTTCCGTTGGGGAAGTCGATGCTGGGGCGTGGGTGATGGCTCATGACGAACACCGGTGTTCGGAAGGGCGGCTCGTCGCCCCACCAGCCCCGCCACCCGTCGTCGGGCCAATCGCCGGTTTGGGGCCCGAACTTGCGGCGGCCCATGATCTCCGCACCGATGCCCTGGCCCCACAGGCTGGTCACGGCGCGGTCCAGGGTGATCGGGTCGTCGACCCGGTCGACCCCGTGGATGACGCGTCCGTCGAACGAGGCGAACAGCCGTTCGGCACCGCCGATCGGGGCGTCGAACGTCACGTGGTCGCCGGCAGCGTAGCCGTCGAGGGAGATGTTCATGTTGTGGATCCGGGTGCGGGGCATGCGCGACTCCTTCAACGATCGGATGGACCGGGACACAGACAGACAGACCCGGAGAGACGGCCGAACTCATCGCCGAACGATGAACCTCGTGTTCCGCCGACCCGCCGAGGGTATGTCCGATCGCCTGCAGGCGGCTGTGACCGGACCGCGGCGCTGTCCGGTCACAGCCGCGGACGCGCGCGCATCGGTGTTGTCAGGCGCAGTCCCGGCAGATCAGCTGCCCACCCGGGGCGAGTCGGCTGCGGTGATGGACCAGGAAGCAACTGGTGCAGGTGAATTCGTCGGACTGCTTCGGGATGACGCGGACGGTGAATTCCTCACCGGACAGGTCGGCGCCCGGCAGGTCGAAGGACTCGGCGGGGTCGGTGTCGTCGATGTCCACCGCGGGTGATTGGGAATCTTTCCTGCTGGCGGTCAGCTGTTCGAGCGACGTGTCCGTCGACTCGTCGGAATCGGTGACTCTGGGAGCGTCGTAATCGGTGGCCATAATTTTCAACCTCGTGATCTGCGTGTTCTGACCCGCCAGGTTAGAGCCCCCGGCGGCACGGGATGCGCCCGGGGGGTGTGACGGTGCTCGCTAAGGACCAGGTCAGGGGTGGCTGGGCTCGGCCGCGTCGATCGGGCACGCGCGTGGCGCGGCGTGTGTCGGGATCGGATACCCCGGTGGTGGCTGCTATTCCGTTGGGGGCGACGCGCGGTCGCAAGTTCGGTCACGATCGCGGACGGATCTGTCACGATTCTCTCGTAAATGATCTTGCTGTGCTCGATGCCCGGTCAGATGGGACCGCATCGGAATCGTCATTCGAGGGGGAAGGGTTCGTTATGCGTCGCTATCGCCAGCTGTTCCTTGTGGTCGGGTTCGTGTTGTCGATTCTGTTCGCCGAAGGGGCGGTCGCCGGTGGGGCGCCGGGTTCGTCGGCAGGTTCGAGTGATCTTCTCGGCGGGCAGGGTTGTTCGACGGAGTTGTTCGACGGTGACCGGAGGCTCGGACCGCAGACGCTGTCGGATCTGTTCCCGGTTGCCGAGCAGCTTGCCGGATACGAGCGCACCGGCGATCTCACGGCCGATCAGTTTCTGAGCAAGTACTGGGATCCGACGGTGCTTCCGGCGGGTTCCTACAAGTACCCGCCGAAGAACGGTTACGTCCTCGACGGCAGCGGGAACCCCCGGCGGGTGCAGGGGCAGTTGGATGTGGGCACGCTGATCGACCGGTACGGCAGCGAAGGCGGCAACTTCCTGGCCCCGGCCGGCGCGAGTTACACCTCCCGCGCGCTTCCTCCGGTGAACCTGGTGTCCGATCCCGCGGACTTCTGCAACTACCACGTCTACGTCGTGACCAAGCCCCTTCCCCTGTACACCGGTCCTATTGCACCGTGGTTCGAGCAGCAGGGGTTCGGTACGCAGTTCGAGGTGGTGCCCGAGTTGCTGCCGCAGGTCGCCGAATGCGGGACGAAGGTCGATGTCAGCTGGCTGCGGTGCGCCGGGTATGTGCGCAGCGTGTACCCGCTGCAGTGACGCGTACATGGTTGATCCGTTGAACGACGACCTGCTCGATCGCGACATGCGCCGGCGGATCCTGGAGGTGACGGGGCGGATGGGTGCGCTCCCGGAGGATCTGCCTGCGCTCGGGCAGGCGCACGAGGACGCGCGTCCGTTCTGCTGGAGTGCGCCCGAGGGCGGGTGGCATCTGACCGTCCGGGAACGCGATCGGTTGCTGTCGGACCGGCACACCGCCGATCCGGACGAGTTCGTGTCCTGGGTCGCGGAGTCGGTGGCCGAGCGCATCGCTCTGCGCCTGCATCCACCGGAACAGCCCGGATTCCGGGCCGCGTCCTGGCGCGCGCAGTACCAGTTGCTGCGCGGCATCGAACCGGCGTGGGCCGATGCGTGGCTCGCCGCGACCCGGTCGGCGTTGACGGCCGCCGGCGCCGACCGGGCCGTCCTCGACATGCTGCCGGCGCCTCCGTAGGTTGTCAGTTCCCGGTCGCCGTCGTGGTCACGCTCAGGTCGAGGGTCCAGTTCTGGCCGACGAGGTCGTGGCCGAAGCTGTGGTGCGGTTCTTCGTCGGTGAGGACGAACCCGGCACCCTCGTAGATCCTGCGGGCCGACGCCAGCACGTCGTTGGTCCACAGCGTGACCTGCCGGTAGCCGGCGTCGCGGGCGAACGTGATGCATCGCTCGACCAGCCGGGACCCGACGCCGAGACCGCGGGCGGCCGGGGCGACCAGCAGGATCCGCAGTTTGGCGACTGCGCGTTCGTCGCCGGCGACGCAGAAGACGCAGCCCACGCGCTGGCCGTCGACCTCGGCGATCCAGGCGCCTTCCCGGGCCGGGTCGTGGTCGGTGGCGTAGTCGGCGACGATCTGTGCGACCAGCGCCTCGAAGTCGGCGTCCCACCCGAACTGCTGGTGGTAGATCTCGCCGTGGGCCATCACGGCCCAGCCCAGATCGCCGGGACGATCGGCCGGGCGCACCACGACTTCCGGTCGCTCGGGTGGTTGCGACGACATGGGTTTCCTTTCCCGGAGCGCGTTCCTGGCGGGTGATACTCAGTGCGCTCACTGACACGACTGTTTCAGTAGAGGTAGGCTACCGCCGTGTCCCCGGAAACGACAACCCCGTCCGCGCGGCAGACCGAGTTGCTCGACGCCGCCTACCGCTACGCGCTCGAGCACGGATTGGCCGATCTGTCGCTGCGTCCGTTGGCGGCGGCGATCGGCTCGAGCCCACGTGTGCTGATGTTCTTGTTCGGCAACAAGGACGGCTTGGTGCGCGCATTGCTGGCGAAGGCCCGCAGCGACGAGCTGACGATGCTGGACCGCCTCGGGCAGGGCGCGGGCGCGGAGCCGATCGGGCTGCCCGCGGCGGTCGAGCGGGTATGGGAGTGGCTCGCCGCCGTGGAGCATCGTCCGTTGCTGCGGTTGTGGACCGAGGCGTACGCCCGCTCACTCGTCGAACCCGACGGTGCGTGGGCCGGGTTCGCCCGGTCGACGGTCGACGACTGGTTGGCCGTCCTCGCCTCGTGCCAACCACAGCCGGAGAGGGACAGCGAGGCCGGTGCAGTCCGTCGCACCGCGGCGTTGGCGGTACTGCGGGGCGCCCTACTCGATCTCCTCGCCACCGACGACCGGCAGCGCGTCACCGCCGCGGTTCGGCACCAGCTCGCCGCGTTGTCCTCGGATGCGGCCGGGCAATGCTGACTGCGGCCTTCGGACTGTCGCCGCAGTCCACCGGGGTGTAGGCCTCGAACCGAATGCTGTTGAGCACGGCGTGATCGGGCCGGGTGCTGTCAGGAGATGCCCTCGAATTGCCTGTGGCGGCGCCGACGGTGAAACCGATCGCGCTGTTCGTCGAGGAGTATCAGGCCATGATGGTCGCGCCTGCTGTTTGCGCGCGTAATCGCCTCCCGCACAGCGGCCGTATGCCGGTGCAGTTCGGTCGCGCGCCTGTCCGCATTCTGATCACCGAGCAGTTGGGCGGCGGCGCGATCACATTCGATCAGGACCTCTTCGTAGGCGAGCCGGATCGGCGCCTGTTCGTCGAGTCGGGTCAGCACCGCTTCGATGAATCGCAGCGGGATCCGCGACAGTCGGTAGTTGATTCGCAGGAGACTCATCGTCGTACCGCGCAAGGTGACCACGATCGGCTCTGCGGGGGCAGTGGGTGATTGCGTCGGAGCTCCAATCATCAGTGGATTTCGGTCAACCGGCCCGAGTATGTACGCGGCGCGCTGTGAGGACGCTGAGAGACGGCGTCCCTCTGGGATGCCGGTCGACGCCGGTCGTGCTCTCAGCGCTTCCACAGCAGCCGGCGCCGATACTGCGAACGTGAAACAGGCACCACCACTCCTTTTGCTTTCGAGGGCATCCGCGTATGGGCATCACGACAATCTCATCGGACGAGCCCACGACGCCGCCGCCGACGTGCACGAGAGCACCGGCGCCGCTCTTGCATTCTCGCTGCTGGTGGCCGGAGCGGCTGTTTTCCTGGCCGCAACCACCTGGCGGGCGGTGGCGGGGACGAACCGGCGTTCGGCGACACCACCGCTGATCGGCCTGCAGATCCTCGGGCTGACCGTGGCATTGATCGCGCTGGCCTACCAGGTCAGGGTCGGCGCGTGGGTCACCACCGCGGATCCCGTTGTGCTGGGCTGGTTCGCCGATCACCGGACGGAGTGGGTGACCGGCCCGGCAATCGCGATCACCGACGCCGGTGGCCCCGTCGGCACCGTCCTCATCGCGGTGGTGCTGGGCGCGCTGTTGTCCCGGCGGGCACGATCACTCGTCCCGGGACTGATTCTCATCGCGACCGTCGGGGCTGCCGCGCTCGCGTCGACCCTCACCAAATCCATTGTCGGGCGGTCGCGCCCGCCGATCGTGTCCCAGGTACTCCTCGAGACCGACCACTCGTTCCCGTCCGGGCACGCGACGGGCGCGATGGTGCTGTTCACCATGGTCGCGGTCATCCTCGGACACGGGTCGCCAGCTGCCCGGCGCGGGCTGTTGCTCGTCGCGGCGTTCACGGTGACCGTGGTGGTCGCGGTCACCCGCCTCTACCTCGGCGAGCACTGGCTCACCGACGTGATCGGCGGAATTCTCCTCGGCGGACTCGCCGCCCTGATCGGTTCCGCGCTCTACGGCATCTGGATGCGGCGAGGCTCTGATCGCTGGCACAGTGCCACACAGGTTGATCCCCCACACGCGGTCTCACCTGTCGATGCGGCGAAAACGGGACGAGCGGCATGACGTCCTCGCGCGCCGTTCCGGTTTCTCGCCCGCGGGTGTCCGGTGGCGGAGGATGGCCCCATGAACAGCGCACCTGTGTGGCTCATTCCCTCGCAGTGGGGGCTTGCCCTGCGTTCGGCCCTGAGCGCCGGAGCGGTGGTGGCGGTCGCGTTGGTGCTCGGTGCCGCAGCCCTGTTGTTCGTGCTGGACCGGACCCTGTTGTCGGCCCTGGACGACGCCGCGACCGGCCGCGCCGCCGACCTCACCGTTGGATTGCGCACCGATTCGCCCGCTGACCTCGACAGTCAACTCTTCGACACCGACCAACGCATCGCTCTGGTGCAGGTCGTCGACAACGCCGGCGCGGTGGTGCGCTCCTCACAGGATGATCTCGGGCTCCCGGTCACCGTGGTGCGGCCACCGGTGGGCGGTGCACCGATCCGCAGTCTGGTCGCTCACGAAACAGGCGGCGCAGATCTGCGGACCACCGTGCAAGGGGCGAACGGGGTCGGCGGCGACTACACCGTGATCGTGGCCGCGAGTGAGGAGTCGGTGGAAGCAACCCTGGCCACGGTCGGCGGGCTCGTCGCCGCCGGAGCACCGGTCATCGCCCTCGTCGCGGCGGGAGTGACCTACAAGCTGGTGCGCCGATCGCTGGGCTCGGTCGAGCGCATCCGCACCCAGGTCGCCGCGATCTCGACCACCGACCTCGGTGAACGGGTCCCGGTGCCGCGTCCACGCGACGAGATCGCCGCGCTCGCCCGCACGATGAACGACATGCTCGCACGCATCCAGGCTGGGCACGCGGCCCAGCGGCGGTTCATCGCCGACGCCTCCCACGAGCTACGCAGCCCGCTGGCCACGCTGACCACCGCCCTCGACGTAGCCGATGCGCGGCCCGAAGTCCTGAACCGCGACCTGGTCCGCGGGACCCTGCGTCCCGAGACCACCCGCATGCAGCTTCTCGTCGACGACCTGGTGCTGCTCGCACGGGCCGACGAGCACGGATTGCCGCTGCGGGTCGCCGACGTCGATCTCGACGACATCGTCGACACCGAAGTCCGCCGCTCCCGCGCCGACACCACCGTCACGGTGATCGCAGCGCTCACCCCGGTCCGCATCCGCGGTGACGCCGCCCAGCTGTCCCGGGCGGTGCGCAACCTCGTCGACAACGCCGTCCGATTCGCCGCCACCACCGTGACCATCGGGGTGTCCCGATCCGGCCGCCAGGCGTGCGTCACCATCGACGACGACGGACCCGGCATTCCCGAGTCCGATCGTGCGCGGGTGTTCGAGCGTTTCGTGCGACTCGACAGCGCCCGCTCCCGCGCTCACGGGGGTTCCGGACTCGGACTGGCGATCGTCGCAGAAATCGTGTCGGCGCATCGGGGTTCGGTGCGCATCGACGCGGCCGAGAACGGCGGGACACGAGTGGTGGTCACGCTTCCGGTGCAGGAGGTGCGTCCGGAGAGCCGGTCGTGAGTCGATAACCGACCCCGCGCACCGTGTCGATCGTGCGGGTACCGAACGGGGTGTCGATCTTGCGACGGAGATACCCCACATACACCTCGACGACATTTTCGTCCCCCGCGTAATTCGCGTCCCACACGTTCCGCAGAATCTCGTTCTTGGTGAGCGCGGTGTCCGGGTTCCGCATCAGGTACTCGAGCAGTCCGAACTCGCGGCGGGTCAACTGCAACTCCTCGGTCCCGCGGGTGACCCGGCGGCGGCCGGGATCGAGGCTCAGGTCCCCGGCGGTGAGTACTACCGGCCGCATGGGTGCGCCGCGCCGGACCAGCGCCCGCAGCCGCGCGACCAGCACGACGTAGGAAAATGGCTTCGTGAGATAGTCGTCGGCGCCGAGGTCGAATGCGTCGGCCTCGTCGTACTCGCCGTCCTTGGCGGTCAGCATCAGGATCGGCGTCCAATTCTGCCTTGCCCGGATTTCGCGGACGACCTGATACCCGCTGATCCCCGGCAGCATGATGTCGAGCACGATCACATCGAACGATTCCTCGGTGGCGCGCCAGAGCCCGTCGGGTCCGGTGGCGGCGGTAACGACCACGAATCCTTCCAGCTCGAGGCCGCGACGGACCATCTGGGCCAGCCGGGGTTCATCCTCGACGACCAGCACCCTCATTGCACAGACCTGTGATCGAACACGTGACCACCCTATCCCGGCCAGGGCCCCGGGATGTCCGAGAGGCCCGATGCAAGAGGCATTCCGGACGCCGAGCCGTTCGTCGAGGTGACCTCGCATGCCGCGTTCGCGGTGAGCCTTCCGTTCTCAACCCTGTTGCCGCGAAGCGGAATTCGGGTGATCGAGTCTCATGGGAAGGCAGCGCTGTCTCACGGGCGATGTGCCGAAACTCTTTGGAAAGAAGGCATTTACCGCTCGCGGTGGTGGTGGGACGGTTCCGATGTGCGTCTGTTGTATCTCCTCTGTCGGTTGGGTCCTTGCTGTCAACTGGCGAGTATGCACCCGGCATCCTGTGGGAACGCTGAGAGGCGCCGGGCTCGCCCGCCGGGGTCCGGGCGTGTCTGAGACTCCGCTGAGAATCGGCGTTCAGTACTTTCCGGACAACGTTGCGGTGGAATAGCATTCGGACGCTGATGATGATCGATGCAACCGATACGTCAGTGCACCGGGCCCTCATTCCCAGGCGAGAGATGAGCTCCGGTTCGTCGGCTCCCGCCAGCCGCGACCCCAGAGGCCGGCGGGAGCCGTCGGTGTGCGCGCAGGAGGGGTGATCGCTGCCGATGTGGCCAGGATTTGTGGTTTTCCTCGTATCCCGAGCAGCAGGCTGAATCGCCGGTTACCCTCAGCTCCTACGTATTTCGTAGAAAATTCCGAACGAATGGGGTCGGTATGACGAACATCAGCAAATCTCGCTCGAAGTACACCGGTCTTACCCGCGCCCTCGCGGTCGCAGGTGTTGCGGCGCTTGCGATGGTGCTGGGAAATGGGACCGCGTCTGCAGGCGTGGATAATTCGAGTTCCGTCGTCGATGCGAGGGGTAATCGCGTCGAGGTCCTGCAGGGTGACACCCAGTTTCAGGTCGTTCCGCCGTTGGACGGTGTGCCCACGTCGGTCGAGTTCTTTCACAACGGCTACGCCGGGGTGAATATCACCGGGCCGAATGCCGCGGAGTTCAAGGGCACCACACTCACCATCGGTTACCAGATCGGCTATCCGATCGCGCTGTCCGGCGCCACTGTGGTGCTCAACTCGCCGGGTCTCGGCTTCGTGATCGGCGCAAGTAACGGAATCGACCTCGGCCTCGTCCCGACACCCTCGCTGAGCCTGAATGCGTCGAACCACGCTGACCTCGCCGGCGACATCATTCCGTCCCAGGAACTGGACATCGATCTGGCACCGGGTGGCATCACCACAGTTCCGCTCCTGGAGAACCAGTCGTTCGACGGCCCGGCGGCATCGGTGCGATTGCAGGGCATACACGGTTCCATCTCCGGCGCGCTCGGGGCAGTCACCATCCGGCCGTACGCGACAGCTGTGACGGCCGGGGGCGATACCGTCACGACCTACGGGGTGCCGCAGAAGCTCAACTAGCAGTTCACGCTTCGTGGCAGACGTTTCGGCCCGACACCGATCTGCGATCGGTGTCGGGCCTCGGCGTCTGTGGTGACGCCTGCCTACGCGTTGCCCTGCTCTCGGCGAAATTTTCGGGCCGTGTCGGCGGGCGACCAGGTGCCGGTGCGGGCACGGGTCAGCGGGTAGCAGCACAGGCCGAGGAGAACGGCGGCGAAGTGGCCGATCGCGGTGAAGGTCAGATGCACGAAGAGGGGAACCGTGAAGAAGGCGAGCACGCCGGCGAGGTAGAGATAGCGCCAGGGCGCCGCGATTCGGTAAGTGAGGATCGCGACCACCCCGGCCAGTCCGTAGCTGACGCCGACGTCGAGGGTGTCGGCCGCCGAGGCAGGGACGCGGCCATGACGGATCGCCGCATACAGTGCACCTTCGCTGATGTAGGTGGCACCGACGTGCGCGATCACCACCACGCACAACCATCGCAGTGTTCCCAGCCACCGCTCCGCAGGCACGTGGAAGACGTTGTAGACGATGAAGTACGTGATCCATCCGCCGCCGGCGAGCCAGAAGGCGCTCGCGATCAGGACTCGGACGGGGTCCTCGGCGAGATGGTGCAGGTTGGTCGAGCGGTTACCCAACACGTCGTGGAGCACCTCCGGCGACAGGTGCCTCGCCACCACTGTCGTCACCAGCAGTATCGCCAGCCAGACGTAGGTGCCGGGGGCCCGCCGGATGTACGTCCAGGCTGCCCGCGGAAACGATCGAAGGTGCGACGAGATGGCGGCGTCCACCGGGCCAAGTATGCGCCGGGTGGTGGTGTCGGCGCAGGTAAGCCGCTCGGCCTCGTTCCGCATCGCGACCCTCCTCATCATCGTCGCGATGGTGGTAGTCGTTCGTGGGGGATGCCGATCTCGCGCAATTTCCGCAGGGCGCGATGCTGGTCGAGCAGCACCTCGGCGGATGTGCGCCCGAGGGAGGTCGCGGTGTCGTCGACACTTAGTCCCACCACGAGTCGCAGGATCAGGACCTCTCGTTGGGGGCGCGGCAAGGCCGCGAGCGGTCCGGGTTGCCGGGATGCCGGGTCGGCCGCGCCGGTGCGGTCGATCATCGAGTTCGTGGTCGCCTCGAGGACGCGCAGCAACGGCTGCTGGGGTGGCCGGCGGTGCGGAAATGCGCGCAGCGCCGTCGACGATACCGCTGTCGCAACGGAATCAGCTGTTGTGATGTCGAGTTCGGCCCGGCAACGTCTGACCAGGATCGGCCAGACGATGTCGAGCAGGTGCCTGGCGGCGTCCCGATCTCCGGTGGCTGCGGTGACGGCCAGGGTGTCGAGCGCACCGAACGGGGATGATCTCATCGGACCTCAGCTCACTTTCGTATTCCACTTACCCGGTGTCAGCTGGACCCGAACAACCCGGCGAACGGGTTGGTCGCGAGCAGCCCGGCGAAGGGGTTGGTGGTCGGAGCGGGGGTCTGATTGTCGGTCTGCGGGGGCCAGGGGTCGGTGTCCTGCCAGTTCTCGTGCTGTTTGTCGTGGTGGTTCCCGTCGTGCCAGTCCCGGTCCACCTGTACTTGCGCTGGTGTAGTGGTGGCAGCGAAAGCCGGCGCGGTGACCGCGGCCAGCGGAATGGCCGCGAGTGCCGCTGTGACGGCGATTCTCGACAGACGTCGCCGTGTTCCTGTCGTCATGGAGTGTGTGATCATCATCGATCCTTATCTGTGATGCGGACCCCCGTAAAGGTGGGATCCGTTGGTCATTTG